>NZ_BAABKM010000005.1:0-300000 GCF_039543825.1 Nocardioides conyzicola
CGAGGCCGAGGCCGCCCGCACCCTGCACGAGCGGCGCGCCCGCCTGGACGCGGCGTCGGCCGAGCAGGCCCGGCTGGCCGCCGCCGCCGACCGGCACGCGGAGGCGGTCGGTCGCCTCGACGCCGCCCGTCGCGCCGCGGCCGTCGTCCCGCTCCACCAGGTCGCGGTCCGCGCCCAACGCGCGCGGTCGGCCGCGCACACGGTCGTCCAGCGCCTCGAGGTCGCCGACCGGGCCGCCTTGGAGGCATCGCTGCGCGCGGCCGTCGACGACGCCGCTCGGGCGCGTGCCCTCCAGCCTCGCGTCGACCGCCTCAAGGCCGTGCGCGCCGAGGAGTCGACCTTCCGATCCCGCCGCACCCGCCTCGCCGCCGCGGCCGAGCAGGCCCTCGCCGAAGCGCAGACCCTGGTCGTCACGCTCACCGAGCAGGTCGCCACGGCCCGCGTCGCCCACGACGTCGCCCGCGAGGCCACGCTGCAGGCGCGGACCCGTGCGCTCGACGTACGCGAGGCGCGCTTGCACGGGATGGCCGCCGAGATGGCCGGTGGCCTCGTGGTCGGAGGCTCCTGCCCGGTGTGCGGGTCGTGCGAGCACCCCCACAAGGCCTCCCCCTCGGACGGCGCGCCGGACGAGGCCGCCGAGCGGGCCGCCCAGAAGGACGCCGACGACGCCGCGTCGACCGAGCACCTGCGCGACGTCGAGCTGCGCACGCTGACAGCGGAGCTCACCGCAGCGCAGGCGCGCGTCGGCCAGGTCCCTCCGGAGATCGCCACCGCCACCGGCGCGGTGGAGGCCTCCCTGGCCGCGCTCGCCGCCGAGGCGACCGGCCTCGAGGCCGACCTCGTCGACCACGACGAGAGCCTGCTGACGACGTACGCCGATCGCGAGCGCGCGGCCCGCTCCGGCCTCTCGGCACTCGACACCCTCGCGGCCGCCGAGACCACGCTGGCCGACGCCGAGCAGTCGCTCGCCACCGCTGTCGCCGAGTCCGGCTTCGGTGGCGCCGAGGAGGCCGTGGCGGCAGCTCTCGACCGACGCGCGTACGACGACCTGGCGCGACGCGTCGCGGAGCACGAGCGCCGGACGGCGGCGGTCGCCGCCGTCCTCGGGGAGGTGGGCGCCGACGAGGTCGCCGCGGCCGAGCTGCCCGACCTGCCGGGACTGACCGCGGCCCACCAGGCGTCGCTACGCCACCTGGGTGACGCCCGGGCACAGGAGACCGCGTGGTCGGCCCGCGCCGAGCGCCTGGCCCGCCTCGTCGTCGACCTCGACGCGGCAACCGCGGCCTGGCGCCCGCTGCACGACGACCTCGAGGTGGTCACCCGGCTGTCGTCGTTCGTCGAGGGCAAGTCCGCCGACAACCAGCTGCAGATGCGGCTCTCGGCGTACGTCCTCGCCTACCGGCTCTCCCAGGTCGTGGCCGCGGCCAACGAGCGCCTCGACCGGATGAGCGACCGCCGCTACACCCTGGAGCACACGGGACGCCGCGGCGCCGGCGAGACCCGCGGCGGCCTGAGCCTGCTGGTCCGCGACGACTGGTCCGGGGAGGCCCGCGACCCGGCGACCCTGTCCGGCGGCGAGACCTTCGTGGTCTCGCTCGCCCTCGCCCTCGGCCTCGCCGACGTCGTCACCCAGGAGGCCGGCGGAGCCGACCTGGACACCCTCTTCGTGGACGAGGGCTTCGGCGCCCTCGACGCCGACACCCTCGACGACGTGATGGACACCCTCGACTCGCTGCGCGACGGCGGCCGCGTCGTCGGGGTCGTCAGCCACGTCGCCGAGATGCGCGACCGGATCCCCACCCAGCTGCTGGTGGCGAAGTCGCGGGTCGGGTCGACGGTGGCGATCAGCCGCTAGATTGCAGGGGTGACGTTCCACGTCCCTGCTGACGCCTACGCCCGCTTCATGGGCCGCTTCTCCGAGCCTCTGGGCGTGGCCTTCGCCGACTTCGCCGGCGTCGCACCGGGCATGACCGTCCTCGACGTCGGCTCCGGTCCCGGGGCCCTGACCACCGAGCTCGTGCGCCGGGTCGGCGCGGCCCACGTCGCGGCGGTCGACCCGTCACCACCCTTCGTGGCGGCGCTGCGCGACCGGCTGCCCGAGGTCGACGTACGCACCGCTGCCGCCGAGGCGCTCCCGTTCGGTGACGGCGACTTCGACGCCACGCTCGCGGAGCTCGTCGTGCACTTCATGAGCGACCCGGTCGCGGGGCTGCGCGAGATGGCCCGGGTGACCCGCCCCGGCGGGGTCGTCGCCGCATGCGTCTGGGACCACGACGGCGGCGGCAGCCCCTTGAGCACGTGCTGGGACGTCGCCCGTGACCTGGACCCCGACGTCGTGGACGAGTCCGGACTGGCCGGTGCCCGCGAGGGCCACCTGGAGCAGCTCGCCACCGAGGCCGGGCTGGCCGACGTCGTCGGGACGCTGCTCACCGTCGAGGTCGAGTTCGCGACGTTCGACGAGTGGTGGGAGCCGTACACGTTCGGCATCGGTCCGCTCGGCGACTACATCCGCGGGCTCGGCGACGAGCGCCGAGCGGCGTTGCGGGCCCGCTGCGCCGAGGTGCTGCCGGCGGCGCCGTTCCGGATCACGGGCTCCGCCTGGGCGGTCCGGGCACGGGCCTGATCAGAGGTCGACCGACCCGTGGTCGGCGTCGAACGTGGCACCGGTCAGCTTGGTCTTGGCGAAGCTGATCAGCGACGCCACCTTGCTTCCCGGGGTGTCCCAGTACTCACCGTGCTCGACGTCCACCCGGATGAGCGTCGCGTTCGGGTCCTCGGGGCCGCCGGGAAGCCAGGCCTCGGCGAAGGTGTTCCACAGCTCCTCGAGCTTGGCAGCGTCGTCGACGACGGTCGCGGTGCCCGTCACCGCCACCCAGGAGTCGCGGGCCGAGAAGGTCAGCGAGACGGTCGGGTTGTGCTGGATCGCCCGCGTGTGGGCGGTGTCGCGCGCCGAGATGAACCACATCTCGGCAGAGGGCTCCACCTCCTGGCGGGCCATCGGCAGGCTGCGCGGACCGTCGACGCCGTACGTCGTGAGCATGGCGATCGGCATGTCGGACATGAGGTCGACGAGCTTCTTCTGGTCTTCGTTGTCGGTCATGTCCGGGCGGTACCCCATCGGATAGGTTCGACGCCATGGGCGCCCGTGTGCTTGATCCGACGTTCACCTCCCTCCCCTACCGCAGCCTCGGCGACGCCGCCCTGGCCCGGGCCGCGGAGCTCGGGGCCGCGCATGCGGACTTCCGCTTCGAGCGGGTGCGCTACCAGGAGCTCGGCGTCCGCGACGGCGTCCTGCAGGGCGCCAGCGACACCGAGGACCTCGGCTTCGCCGTCCGCGTCGTGCACGGCGGCGCCTGGGGGTTCGCCGCCGGCGTCGTGCTGAGCGCCGACGAGGCCGTCCGGGTAGCCGAGACCGCCGTCGCCGTGGCCCGGGTGGCCGCCGAGATGACCAGCCGGCCGGTCGAGCTCGCCGCGGAGCCGACGTACGCCGACGTCGAGTGGGTCTCCGCCTACGAGATCGACCCCTTCGACGTCTCCGTGGCCGAGAAGGCCGCGGTGCTCATCGACTGGACCACCCGGCTGCGCACCGGGGCGGCCGTCGACCACGCCTCCGCCCACCTGCTGCAGGTGCACGAGTGCAAGTACTACGCCGACCTCAGCGGCACCCGCACGACGCAGCAACGCGTCCGGCTGCACCCCGGGTTCGAGGCGATGGGCGCCGGCGCCGACACCTTCGACTCGATGGCCAGCATCGCCCCGCCCGTCGGCCGCGGCTGGGAGTACCTCACCGGCGGACCCGACAGCTGGGGCTGGGACGAGGAGATCGAGCAGGTCCCCGAGCTGCTCGCCGAGAAGCTCAAGGCACCGAGCGTCGAGGCCGGCACCTACGACCTGGTCATCCACCCGTCCAACCTGTGGCTCACCATCCACGAGTCGATCGGCCACGCGACCGAGCTCGACCGCGCGCTCGGCTACGAGGCCAACTACGCCGGCACCTCGTTCGCGACCCCCGACAAGCTCGGCTCGCTGCAGTACGGCTCCTCCGTCATGAACGTCACCGGCGACCGCACCGTCGAGCACGGCCTGTCCACGATCGGGTACGACGACGAGGGGGTCGCCACCCAGCGCTGGGACATCGTCAAGGACGGCGTCTTCCGCGGCTACCAGCTCGACCGCTCGATGGGCGCGATGCACCCGGAGCTCAACGACGCGCGCTCCAACGGGTGCGCGTACGCCGACTCCCCCGGCCACATCCCCATCCAGCGGATGGCCAACGTGTCGCTCCAGCCGGCAGCGGACGGACCCAGCACGGACGAGCTGATCGGACGGGTCGAGCGCGGCCTCTACGTCGTCGGGGACAAGTCCTGGTCGATCGACATGCAGCGCTTCAACTTCCAGTTCACGGGTCAGCGGTTCTACCGGATCGCCGACGGGGAGCTGGTCGGCCAGGTCCGCGACGCGGCCTACCAGGCGACGACCACCGACTTCTGGCGCTCGATGGAGGCGGTCGGCGGTCCGGACACCTGGGTCCTCGGCGGCGCCTTCAACTGCGGCAAGGCGCAACCGGGGCAGGTGGCGGCCGTCAGCCACGGCTGTCCGACGTCGCTCTTCCGCGGCGTCCGCATCCTCAACACCGTCGCCGAGGGAGGCAACTGAGATGGCCCTCTCCCCACAGAGCTTCGTGGAGCACGCGCTGAGGACGTCGATCGCCGACGACTGCATCGTGATCGTGCACGACAAGACCAGCGCCAACCTGCGCTGGGCCAACAACACCCTGACCACCAACGGGGTCATGCACGGCCTCGACGTCACCGTGATCTCCTTCGTCCGCGGCGCCGCAGGCGTGGCGACGGGCTCGGTCACCGGCACTGCGACCGACCAGGCCGGGGTGACTACCCTCGTCCAGGCCGCCGACGCGGCCGCCCGGGCCGGCTCCCCCGCCGAGGACGCGGCCGACCTCGTGCGCGACGCGGTCTCGGCCGACTGGGACGAGCTGCCGGTGCCGACCGACATCCACGTGTACGACGCGTTCGCCCCGGCCCTCGGCGAGGCGTTCGGCCGCGCGTCCGCGGCGGACCGGGTCCTCTACGGCTTCGTCAACCACGAGATCACGACGACGTACCTCGGCTCGACCACCGGGCTCCGGCTCCGCCACGTGCAGCCCACCGGCCACTACGCCTGCACCGGCAAGCCGACCGACCTGTCCTCCAGCGCCTGGGTCGGAGGCGCGACCCGCGACTTCGTCGGCGTCGACCCGCTCGCCCTCGACGCGGAGCTCGAGCGGCGGCTCGGCTGGGCCAAGCGACGCGTCGACCTGCCCGCCGGCCGCTACGACACGATCCTGCCGCCCAGCGCGGTCGCCGACCTGATGATCGACGCCTACTGGTACGCCGGCGCCCGCGTCGCCCACGAGGGCCAGTCGGTCTACAGCCGCCGCGGCGGCGGCACCCGCGTCGGCGACCGGATCGCGCAGGCGGGCGTCCAGCTGTTCTCGGACCCCGCGTACGACCCACTGCAGTGCGCGCCGTTCGTCGTCGCCTCCCAGTCCGGCAACGAGTCCTCGGTCTTCGACAACGGGCTCCCCCTCGGCCGCACCGACTGGATCCGCGACGGCGAGCTCACCGCGCTGCTCCAGACCCGGCACTCCGCGGGCCTGACCGGCCTACCGGTCACTCCGGCGATCGACAACCTGGTCCTCTCCGTCGACGGCGGTGCCGGCAGCGAGGCCGACCTGGTCGCCGGCACCGAGCGCGGCCTGCTGCTGACCTGCCTCTGGTACATCCGCGAGGTCGACCCGCAGTCCCTGCTGCTCACCGGGCTCACCCGCGACGGCGTCTACCTGGTCGAGAACGGCGAGATCACCGGAGCGGTCAACAACTTCCGCTTCAACGACAGCCCGGTCGACCTGCTCAACCGGTTCACGCACGCGTCGGCGACGGTGCCGAGCTTCAGCCGCGAGTGGGGCGACGACTACTTCTCGCGTACGGCGACCCCCGCGCTCCGGGTGCCGGACTTTAACATGTCGAGCGTCTCCCAGGCCCAGTAGCCCAGGTCCCGCAGCCTTCCTCCACGGTCACTCCTCGGCCGAACCGGCCGTCCGGCGTTCTCCTTCGCAGGGATACCCGGTTAACCGGGTATCCCTGAACTCCTCAGGCACTGCAGAGCCCCAGAAGTTCGTGGAGTGCCTGAGGAGTAGGCGACGTCAGCATCACGCCGCTGCCCGCTGGAGGAAATTCTCGCTTTCGGATGCAACCGGCCCCCGGGTCCGGGCGTATCCCGAGTGTTCGTCAGACCGACGACCACCTCACACAGAAAGCGACTCCGACATGCGCAGCACCCAGCTCATCACGGGCGCCCTGGCCGTCGCCGCGACCTCTGCCCTCATCGGGCTGGGCACGGCGCCGGGCATCGCCCAGACCCCCGACCCCACGGCCCCCGGCACCAGCCGCGAGACCGGCAAGCTCCTGGAGTGCACCGGCGCCGCCGGCGCCATCCCCGTGCGGGCCAACCTCTACCAGAACACCACCTACGGCAACTTCCTCGAGGTGCTCGTCCACGACGGCACCCCCGACGAGGCCGGTGCGTCCCGTGAGGCGGCGAAGCCGTTCGTGGTGAAGAACAAGGTCCGCGCCACGGCCAGGATCGCCGGCGAGAAGCTCGTCATCACCGGCACCGCGAAGCCGACCGGTGAGGTCCGCCGCGTCCACGACGTCGTCGAGGACGCCGGGCTGCGGATCGTGACGACCGGCAAGCACAAGCTGCTCAAGCCGATCCTCAAGGTCAGCTACGCCGGCCGGTCCGGCAGGCTCACGTGCGACAACGCGTTCGCCTTCAACCTGAAGGTGACGAAGACGTCCATCGTGGACTGACCGATAACCCCACCGACGAGGGCGTTGGTGCCATAGCGTCTCCCCGACCGACCTGTCTGTGCCCGGAACGGAGCCCCATGCGCACCAGCGCCCTCGTCCGCGTCGCCGCGGCCCTCACCGCCTCCCTGCTCGCGGCCCCACTGCTCGGCAGCTCGCCGTCGCACGCCGACGAGCCGGCGCTGCCGGTGGTGGTCGCCGACACGATCGCGCTCTACCCCGGACAGGTCGGCCAGGTCAACGTCCTCACCAACGACAGCTCGCCGGACGGCGACGACCTGGCGCTGTGCCGATTCCCCGAGCCCAGCCTCGTCGGCAACACGATGCCGGCGGTCGTAGCGACGGACGTGAGCTCGCTGGCTGAGCCGGGTGAGGTCATGGTCATGACCGCCCCGCGCGCACGCGGCACGCACGTCATCGACTACTACGTGTGCGACCACACCCACCTGGTCCCGGCCCAGCTCACGGTCGAGATCAAGGCCGTCGCCCCCGTCAAGGTGCACAAGGTCGCTGGCAAGCCGGGCCGCCTGGCGGTCACCAACAAGAACGACAAGGCGATCCGCTTCTGGTACGGCGACCGCCGGGCGGACAAGCCCGACGGCAAGGTCAGCATCCCGGCCGGAGCCACCCGGATGGTCGCCGTCCGGCGCCACACCATCGTGTGGATCGCCCTCATCGGCGGAAACCACGGCAAGGCGGCGCTGCTCAGCTCGCCCGGCATCGCCGGCCACGGCGTGGTCCGGGGTATCAAGCTGCGGCCCGGCACCGAGCTCCCGCGGCCTCCGAAGAGCAAGCCCGAGCCCGACTTCCGGTCGTCGGCAGGAGCGCGGTGGCTGCCTCGGGTCCGGCTGCCGTGAGGCCCGTGCGGCGCTTGGCCGTGTGCTCGACCCTCGTCACCCTGCTCGTCGGCGTGTTCGCGGTGGGAGTTGCCGAGGCTGACGTCCCGGCTCCGGTGGTCGTCAACGACTCCATCACCATGTGGCCGGGCTCCACCGACATGATCGACGTGCTCGCCAACGACACCGACCCGGCAGGCGGCGACCTCGCCTTCTGCCGGTTGCCGAAGCTCGCGTCGCCCGGGCCGATCCACGTCGCCGACGCGTCGATGTTCTCCAGCGAGATCGAGCCGGGCGATCTGCAGGTCAGCGCCGACGCGGGCGCTCGCGGCACGTACGAGGTGGACTACTACGTGTGCAACCACGACCACCTCACCCCTGCCACCCTGACTGTCGACATCCGACCCGTCGAGCCGGTCGACGTGGTGGCGGCGCCCCGTCGACCAGGTTGGCTCCGAGTCGACAACCACAACAGTCGGCGGGTCTTCGTGCTCATCCTCGACCGCGGTGGCTGCCGGATGGACGGCCACGGCTACGTGCCGGCGCACGGCTCCCGGTTGCTGCGCGCGCGCCACCACAGGATCACCTGGATCGCAGGCATCGGGGCCGGGGACGACGGAGGTGTCGCCGATCAAGGACGGCTCAACCGGGTCCCGCTCGACGGCCCGCCCGCGCCGAAGTCCCCGCCGGGCCACTTCTGCCAGTACTACTTCGGACGAGCGGTCGCCGGTCAGCCTGCTGGGTGACCACCCGGGATCGGCGCGTCCGGGTCGTACGGCGTCCGTGTGTAGATGAAGGTCGCGATGTCGAGGTGGCCGATGCTGCCGTCGGCGCGGCGTACGACGTGCAGCTCCTCGCCGGCGTGGTAGCCGGAGAGGCCGACCACCCGACCGTCGCGCACGGCGAAGCGGTAGAGCTCGACGCCGTTGCGGCGACCGACCAGCTCGGCCGCCTCCATCGTGAAGACGATCGGGGTGTTGCCCCAGTGCCACACACCGGGGACGCCGGCCAGCTCTGCCGGCAGGGCGGGCGACGGCGTCCAGGCCGGGGCGACCGTCGGCTCGCAGCGCTCGAGCTCCTCGAGCAGCTCGCCGACGATCGCGGCCGGTGAGTAGCCGACGGTGGCGTTGGCGAGCACGACACCGCCCACCCGCCGGCCACGGTCGACCAGGCAGGTCGCCAGGAAGCCCGGCATCGAGCCGGTGTGGCCCGCGAGCGTGCCCGAGCCCCCGGGGAAGAGCTGGAAGCCCAGCCCGTGCGCGTAGCGGACGCCGTCCTTGGGGTTGCCGGACTGGGGGCCGAACGCCTGCCGGAGCTCGTCCGCCGACAGCACGTCGGGGTGGCCGTCGAGCAGGAACGCCGCGTAGCGAGCGAGATCGGTGACCGTCGCCCACACCTGACCGGCCGGCGCCATCGCACCGGTGTCGGTCGCCGGCTCGGGCACCAGCGTGGACTCGTAGGGCTGCACCGACCAGCCCTGCGCGGCGGCCCCCTCCGGCAGGTACGACGTGCGCGTCATGCCGAGC
Organism: Nocardioides conyzicola; assembly: GCF_039543825.1. Taxonomy (NCBI): domain Bacteria; kingdom Bacillati; phylum Actinomycetota; class Actinomycetes; order Propionibacteriales; family Nocardioidaceae; genus Nocardioides; species Nocardioides conyzicola. The sequence goes on from NZ_BAABKM010000005.1 coordinate 9,229, forward strand.
GGAGCCAGGACCCGGGCCTCGACGGCCTCCCACCAGGTGGTGCCGAGGAGCTGGGCAGCGAGCTCACCGAGCAGCGCGTAGCCGAGGTTGGAGTAGTGGAACTCCTGGTGGGCCGGGAACACCGCGCCCGACCCGTCGTGGGCGGCCGCGAGCTCGTCCCAGCTCAGGCCGGCGGACCTCTCCCACCACGAGCCCGCCGGCTCGGACTGCATGCCCGAGCTGTGCGCGAGCAGCGTGCGCAGGGTCCGGTCGCCATATCCGATGCCGCCGGTCCCGACGTCGCCGAGGACGGTCGAGGCGGGATCGTCGAGGCCGATGCGGCCGTCGCGGACCAGCTGGAGCACCAGCACGGCGGTCATCGTCTTGGTGATCGACCCGATCCGGTACTGCACGTCCAACGGGTCGTGGCCGGGCACCGCCGGCTCGCCGTACGCGTCGAACCAGATCGGCTCGCCGTCGCGGACCAGTCCCGCCACGACCGACGGCAGCCGGCCGGTCGTCTGCGCGTGGGCGAGCCGGGCGCGCAGGCGCCGGGCGGTCAGGTCCGCGACGGGTGCGCTCACTCCGCGAAGGCTTCCAGGGGCGGGCACGCGCACACCAGGTTGCGGTCGCCGTACGCCTGGTCGATGCGGGCGACCGGCGGCCAGTACTTGTCGGGGTCGATGCCGGTCGGGAAGACCGCCTCCTCGCGGGAGTAGGCGCGCTTCCACTTGCCGACGAGCGCCCGCGACGTGTGCGGCGCACCCCGCAGCGGCGACTCCTCGGCCGTCCACTCCCCCGCCGCGACGCGGTCGATCTCACCGCGGATCGCGATCATGGCGTCGATGAACCGGTCGATCTCGGGCAGGTCCTCGGACTCCGTCGGCTCGACCATCAGGGTGCCGGCCACCGGGAACGACATCGTCGGCGCGTGGAAGCCGTAGTCGACCAGCCGCTTGGCGACGTCGTCGACCGTGACGCCGGTGTCCTTGGTCAGCCCGCGCAGGTCGAGGATGCACTCGTGGGCGACCAGCCCGCCGTGGCCGCGGTAGAGCACCGGGTAGGCCTCGCCGAGCCGGGACGCGATGTAGTTGGCCGACAGCACGGCGACCGCGGTCGCCCGGGTCAGGCCGGCCGCGCCCATCAGCCGGATGTAGGCCCACGAGATCGGCAGGATGCCGGCGGAGCCGTACGGCGCAGCGCTGATCGGGCCGATGCCCTCGCGCTTGTCCTGCTCGGGGTGCATGGCGTGCGAGGGCAGGTACGGCGCCAGGTGGGCGCGCACCGCGACCGGTCCGACGCCGGGGCCGCCGCCGCCGTGCGGGATGCAGAAGGTCTTGTGCAGGTTGAGGTGCGAGACGTCGCCACCGAACTCGCCCGGCTTCGCGAAGCCGAGCAGGGCGTTGAGGTTGGCGCCGTCGACGTACACCTGGCCACCGTGGTCGTGCACGATCGCGCAGAGCTCGCCGATGGTGTCCTCGTAGGCGCCGTGCGTCGACGGGTAGGTCACCATGATCGCGGCCAGGTCGTCGGCGTGCTTGTCGCACTGCGCGCGCAGGTCGTCGAGGTCGACGGTCCCGTCGGCACCGGACTTCACGACCACGACCTTCATGCCGGCCATCACCGCGGACGCGGCGTTGGTGCCGTGCGCGGAGCTCGGGATCAGGCAGACGTCGCGGTGGGTGTCGCCGTTGGCCCGGTGGTAGCCGCGGATGGCGAGCAGGCCGGCCAGCTCTCCCTGGGACCCGGCGTTGGGCTGGATCGAGACCCGGTCGTAGCCGGTGACCTCGGCCAGCCAGCCCTCGAGGTCGTTGACGAGCTGGCGGTATCCGGCGGCGTCCTCGGCGGGAGCGAAGGGGTGCAGGTCGGCGAAGCCCGGCAGCGACACCGGCTCCATCTCCGTGGTCGCGTTGAGCTTCATCGTGCACGAGCCGAGCGGGATCATCCCGCGGTCGAGCGCGTAGTCACGGGCCGACAGCTTGCGCAGGTAGCGCAGCATCGCGGCCTCGCTGTGGTGCGTGCTGAAGACCTCGTGCGTGAGGTAGGGCGTGGTGCGGACCAGCGCGTCCGGCAGGGCGTCCGCGGTCGCGGTGTCGACGGCGTCGAGGTCGACCCCCGAGATCGCGAAGGCCTTCAGCACGCTGCTGATCGTGGAGCGGGTGGTGAGCTCGGAGGTGGTGATGCCCACGGTGTCGGCGTCGACCAGCCGCAGCTGGAGGCCGTAGGTGCGGGCGGTGGTGACGACGTCCGCGGCGCGGCCGGTGACCGGCACGGTCAGGGTGTCGAAGAAGTCCGCGTGCTGCACCTCGATGCCGCCCTCGGCCAGGGCCGCCGCAAGGACGGCGGCGTACCGGTGGGTGCGGGTCGCGATCGAGCGCAGGCCCTGCGGGCCGTGGTAGACGGCGTACATCGACGCGACGACGGCCAGCAGCACCTGCGCGGTGCAGATGTTGGAGGTCGCCTTGTCGCGGCGGATGTGCTGCTCGCGGGTCTGCAGGGCCAGGCGGTACGCCGGGCGGCCTTCGGCGTCGACGGAGACGCCGACCAGCCGGCCCGGGAGGTGGCGCTCGAGGCCCGCGGCGACGGACATGTAGCCGGCGTGCGGGCCGCCGTAGAAGAGCGGGACGCCGAAGCGCTGGCTGGAGCCGACGACGACGTCCGCGCCCAGGACACCGGGCGCCTCGAGCACGGTCAGCGCCAGCAGGTCGGCGGCGACGACCGCGAGGGCGTCGCGCTCGTGCGTCTGCTCGATGACCTTCCGGGGGTCGAGCACGCGACCGGAGGCACCGGGGTACTGCACGAGCACCCCGCTCAGCCCGGACTCGAGCACCGACTCCGGCAGCCCGTCGCTCAGGTCGGCGACGACGACCTCGATCCCCATCGCCTCGGCGCGGGTGCGGACCACGTCGATCGTCTGCGGCAGCGCGTCCGCGTCGACCACGAACGGGCCGGCCGCCTTGCGGTTGGCGCGGCGTACCAGCGTCATCGCCTCGGCGGCCGCGGTGCCCTCGTCGAGCAGCGACGCGTTGGCGGTCGGCAGGCCGGTGAGGTCGCCGACGACGGTCTGGAAGTTGAGCAGCGCCTCGAGCCGGCCCTGCGAGATCTCCGGCTGGTACGGCGTGTACGCGGTGTACCAGCTCGGGTCCTCGAGCACGTTGCGGCGGATGACGGGCGGCGTGATCGTGCCGTGGTAGCCGAGCCCGATCATCGGCTCGCCCGGCCGGTTCTGGTGCGCGATCGCGCGCAGCTCACGGGCGGCGGCCTCCTCGCTCAGCGGCGAGGGCAGGTCGAGCGACTCGGTGACCCGGATCGCCCCGGGGACCGCTGCATCCATGAGGGCGTCGAGCGAGTCGAACCCGAGTCGGTCCAGCATCGTCGCGACGTCGGCCTCGCGGACGCCGATGTGGCGTTCGACGAACGGCAGCGCGCCGTCGAGGTCGGTCAGGGTGGGGTGGTCTGACATCTGGTGGGCTCCTCGAAGATCGTTCGGGTGCCTCCCCCTCTGTCACGCCACCGTTGGCGCTTCAGAGTGCCTGACCCGCACGGTCCGTTGGCCTGAGAGGTTCCGGGGAGGAATTGCCCCTTCGGCGCCCCGGCCTGCGCGAGCACCGAGGACTCTCCCGTGCAGGAGTGTCAGCACGACCAACCTACCAAGGAGCCCACAACGAACGACGACCCGCCCGATGTGTCGGGCGGGTCGTACGTCGGAGTCTGGGTCAGCTGATCTTGCGCGCCCGGCGCGCGGCGAGCTCGTCGCCGGCCAGCGGCTCCGCCTCGACCTCGGCGGTGCGCTCGGACGGGAGCTCGGCGAGGGTGCCCTCGATCTCGTTCCAGACGCCGCCGATGGCGATGCCGAACACGCCCTGGCCGCCCTGGAGGAGGTCGATGATCTCCTCGTTGTTGGTGCACTCGTAGACCGAGACGCCGTCGCTCATCAGGGTGACGCGGGTCAGGTCCTCGGTGCCACGCGCCCGCAGGTGCTGCACGGCCGTGCGGATCTGCTGCAGCGAGATCCCGGCGTCGAGCAGGCGCTTGACGACCTTGAGCAGCAGGATGTCCTGGAAGGAGTAGAGCCGCTGCGAGCCGGAGCCCTTGGCGCCCCGGACGGTGGGCTCGATCAGGCCGGTGCGGGCCCAGTAGTCGAGCTGGCGGTAGGTGATGCCCGCGGCGTTGCACGCCGTCGGGCCGCGGTAGCCGGTGTCGCTGGGCAGCGGAGAGACGTCGTCGGTGAAGAGCAGACCCTGCTCCTCGGCCTCCTGGGCAGCGAGCGCCGCATTGACGTCCGGCTGCTTCTCGTTCTCTTCCACGCGGTCCTCCGGGGGCTACTCCGTCGATCGTAACTCTCCGGGGAAGGTGCCGATCGGCCCACCGGAGCGGGTCTCACAGCGTTGGAGTTACAACAGAGACAGTTCAAGGTAGGCCCGGTGGGCGGACCCGTCAAAGACCTGGGCGGCGTGTCGCAACCCTCAACCTCACGTTGAGGGTTAGCCCTGAGGGGCGTCGAAGTCCTCGGGGGTGACCTGGTCGAGGAACTCGCGGAACTTCTCGACCTCGTCCTCCTGCTCGGCGGGGACGGCGAGGCCGGCCTCGTCGAGCACCTCGTCGGCGCAGACGATCCGGGTGCCGGTGCGCAGGGCGAGGGCGATCGAGTCGGAGGGGCGGGCACTGACCTCGGCGCCCGAGCCGAAGACCAGGTTGGCGAAGAAGACGCCGTCCTTGACCTCGGTGATCTGAACCTCGGTCAGCTCGTTGCCGGTCGCCTCGAGGACGTCCTTGAGCAGGTCGTGGGTCAACGGCCGCGGGGGGACGACGCCCTGCTGGGCGAAGGCGATCGCGGTGGCCTCCACCGCACCGATCCAGATGGGCAGGTAGCGGTCCCCCGACACCTCCCGCAGCAGCACGATCGGCTGGTTGGAGGGCATCTCGACCCTGACTCCCAAGACATCGACTTCGCGCACGTCGTTCACCCTACTCCGGGGTGGAAGGGGTTCGCGGAGGGCGATCAGGAGCTGCGGAGCCCGGACTTGACCAGGGTGGCGTGCAGCCGCACCGACAGCGCTGCGATCTCGCTGACGGTCTCCTCGGCGCGCGCCTTGGCGGCGGCGTCGCGGCCGCGCTTGTCCGGCGCGACGACCTGCTCGACCAGCCCGACCTCGCGGTCCGCCGAGGTCTTGAAGGCGCGAAGGTGGCGCGGCTCGAAGCCGAAGTCGGCGAGCTCACGGGCGGTCTGGACGATCACCAGCGCGTCGGTGTCGTAGTGGCCGGTCCGCGAGGGCGCGACCAGGCCGAACTGCTCCAGCTCGGCGAGCAGCTCCTCGGAGATCTCGGCGATCTTCACCAGCTCGCGCCGCGAGAGCCGGACGTTGTCGCGGCGCAGGAAGGACTCGGGGCTCGGCATGCCGTCGGCGGCGAGCGCCACGGTGGGCACGGTCGGCACCACCGGGTCGATCGGCGGCGGCTCGAGCCCGCGGTCCATCGCGTCCAGGTGCTCGCCGATGACCCGGAGCGGCAGGTAGTGGTCGCGCTGCATCCGCAGCACGTAGCGCAGCCGGTCGACGTCCTCGGCCGCGAACTTCCGGTAGCCGGCGGCGGTGCGCTCGGGCTTGATCAGGCCCTTGTCCTCGAGGAACCGGATCTTCGGGATGGTGATCCCGGGGAAGTCCGGTCGGAGCCGGTCGAGGACCTCGCCGATGTTCATCCGGGCGCGCGAGGGCGACGGGCCCGCGGCCGAGCCGGTGACGGCACTCATCGGGCGGCGCTCATCTCGCAGGGCCCCACGTGCGGCGGGTCACCCGTCCGTGCGCCCCGAGAAGAAGACCAGGCGGAACTTGCCGATCTGCACCTCGTCCCCGTCGTTGAGCCGGACCCGGTCGATCCGGTCGCGGTTGACGTAGGTGCCGTTGAGGCTGCCCACGTCGCTCACCGTGAACGAGTCGCCCTGGCGGTGGAACTCGGCGTGCCGACGCGACACCGTGACGTCGTCGAGGAAGATCTCGCTCTCGGGGTGCCGGCCGGCGCTCACGACGTCCTGGTCGAGCAGGAACCGGCTCCCGGACCCGGGGCCGCGCTGGACGACGAGGAGGGCGTGCCCGCTCGGCAGGGCGTCGACCGCGGCCGCGTCGACCGCGTTGAGCTGCCGGTCGGAGGTCTCGGCCTTGTCGGCGGCGCCGATCGAGATCGTCGCGGTGGACTCGCCGGACGGCTCGGCGTCGGGGACCGGCTGGGCGGTCTGGAGCCGGTTGCCGCACTGCGCGCAGAAGCGTGCGTCATCAGGGTTCTGCGTGCCACACACTGTGCAGAACGGCATCGGTCAGTCCTTCGTCGGTCGGCAGAACCCTCAGGGGTCGGTAGAGGGTGAAGGTTGCCCCGAACCTATCAGCCAGCAGGGCGCGATCAAGTGGACTCGCGGCGAGACGTCAGGCGTCGAGGGAGGCCTCGTACGTCGCGGCGTCCATCAGGCCCTCGGGCGCGGCGTTGCCCGACGGCACGACCTCGAACAGCCAGCCGCCGCCGTACGGGTCGGTGTTGACGAGCTCGGGGGTCGCGTCCAGCGTTTCGTTGCGCGCGACCACCTCGCCGGAGACCGGGGCGTAGATGTCGCTGACCGACTTCGTCGACTCGAGCTCGCCGCAGGTGGAGCCGGCCTCGACCGTGTCGCCGACCTCGGGCAGCGAGACGTAGACGATGTCGCCGAGGGCGTCCTGGGCGTACTCGGTGATGCCGATCCGCACCGAGCCCTCGTGCTCCCCGGGCTCGCGGACCCACTCGTGCTCGGTGGTGTACTTCAGGTCGTCGGGGTACACGGGATCTCCTCGGGTCGGGTGCGGACTGCGCCAGCGGTGAGGTTACTGCGACGAGTCGGGCTGGGCGTACTCAGGCGTGCGTGGAGTGACGACCGCCTCGATGTCGAGCGACGACAGCTCGTCCACGTCGACCGTGGCGCCCTCGTCCTCGAACTGGTCGCGCGGGCCCTTCGGGAAGTCGATCGCCCCGTGCAGCGTGCCCGGCTCGCCGATGACGTCGATGACGTACGGCGAGCTCACCAGCCGGCCACCCACGCGGATGCCGCCGATGGCGTCCTCGAACGCGGTCTGCGCGACGACGCGCACCTTGCCGTTGATCTGGATCGACTCGGCGCCGGCGGTCCGCAGCTCCTGGACCATGTCGACCATCGCGTCGACGTCGACGGTGCCGTCGGTCTCCGTGACGGTGACCCGGATCCCGGGGCCGGTCACCGGGACGATCCCGGCCATGATCGACAGGTTGGTCTCCTGCTCCTCCGCCTGGGCGAGCGCCGCCTCCCGCGCACCGGTGCTCGAGCGCAGGTCGTCGCGGGTGCGCTCGAGGCGAGCGATCTCGGCCTCGGCGCGCTGGGTGGTGCCGGCGAGGCCGTTGAGCATGTCGATGAGGTCCTGCTCCCGCAGGCTGGCGTAGGTCTTGTCGACGTTGGTGAAGCGCACCTGCGTGACCGCGGCGTACCCCAGCAGGGCGAGCAGCACGGCGACGACGACCTGCTCCCTCGACGGCCGGAGCATCGCGCGGCGCAGCCGGTCGCGGCCGCTCGGCGTCGTCGGCGGCTCCTCCTGCTGCTCCTCGTCGATCTCAGGCATGGAAGATGTGCCGCCTGATCGCCGCGACGTTGGAGAAGATCCGGATGCCGAGCACGACGATGACGCCGGTCGAGAGCTGACCGCCGACGCCGAGCTTGTCGCCGAGGAAGACGATGCCGGCCGCGATCACGACGTTGCTGATGAACGAGACGACGAAGACCTTGTCGTCGAAGATCCCGTCGAGGTACGCGCGCAGGCCTCCGAAGACCGCGTCGAGCGCGGCCACGACGGCGATGGGGAGGTACGGCTCCAGCCCCAGGGGCACGTCGGGCTGGAAGATCACTCCCAGCACGATGCCCGCCAGCAGCCCGAGTGCTGCGATCACGGCGCGGTCTCCTTCCCGTCGGGGCGACGGTTGTCATCGGCGGTGCCCTTGACCGCGTGGCGCGGCTGTCGCAGCGTCGCCGCCGGCAGGTCGAGGTGGTCGACAGTATCCATCGTGACGTCGAAGCCGAGCGCTTCGGCCGTGTTGTCGAAGGCGAGCCCGGTCGAGGTGTCGATGAGGTCGGCCTCCAGGGTGCGGTTGTCCCCGATGGCGGAGACGACGTACGGCGGGGACAGCGGGGGCGCGCTGTTGAGGTTGATCGCTGGCCCCGAGTTGAAGAGCGCGGAGCGGGCGGTGAGCCGCTTGCCGTTGATGGAGATCGCCTCGGCGCCGGCCTCCCAGAGGCCGTTCACCAGCAGCGCGAGGTCCTGGGCGCTGACCGCCTCGCCGTTGGGGGCGTCGTCGACGGTGATCACGAGCCCCGGTCCGGTCACGGCTCCGAAGCCGGACTGCGCGGCCATCCGCTCGACCCGGTTGCTGACCGCGCGCTCGGAGGCGGTGGCCGTGTCGTAGGCGGTCTGCTGCCGGACGTTGCTCTCCCGGAGCCGCACGATCCGGCTCTGGAGCTCGGCGGACTGGGCCCGGCGGTCGTCGATCTGCTGCAGCAGGGACTCACGGTTGGCGCTGTCGACGCCGGCGTGGGCTGACGTCTGCACGGCCGCGACGGTGACGATGAGGCCGAAGGCACCGACGACCACGGCGGCCGTCCACCGGCCGCGGCGCCCGACGGCGGCACCGGATCCCTCACGGCTGGCGGCGGCCCGCTGCTGGGCGACGTGCTGGTAGTCCTGGTCGAGCGACTCCTGGGTGATCAGGGTCAGGAGCGGGGTCCGGGCGCGGTCCGGGAGCGGCGGCGCCTCAGGCATCGGGCACCGCCCGTCGGCGTTCGGTGGTGCGCAGCAGGGTGCGCACCTGCCAGGCGTACAGGACCCCGGCCCACCAGTAGAGCCCGATCCCCCACAGGGCGAAGGCCCAGCCGAACACCTCGGCCAGGGTCGCGACGGTGCCGTCCCCGTCGCCGAGCAGCAGCAGGGGGAAGGCGTAGAGCAGGTTGAACGTCGCCGCCTTCCCGAGGAAGTGCACGGGCAGCGCGCTGTAGCCGCGCGTGCGCAGCAGCGGCACGAGGCCCCACAGGAGCAGGTCACGCAGCGGCAGGGACAGAGCCGCCCACCACGGGATGATGTCGCGCAGCGCCAGCCCGACCACGACGGCGAGGATGTAGAGCCGGTCGGCGACCGGGTCGAGGATCTGGCCGAGCACGGACGTCTGGCCCAGCTTGCGGGCGAGGTAGCCGTCGAGGAAGTCGGTGATGCCCGACAGCATCAGCACCCCGAGCGCGAGGAGGTCCTCCTCGGGCCCCAGCACCAGCCACAGGAACAGCGGTACGCCGGCCAGCCGCAGCATGCTGAGCAGGTTGGGCAGCGTCCACACGCGATGGCGCGTCGAGTCGTCTCCCACGTGTTCCTGCGCTTCTTCCTGGGGGCCTGCCGAGGCACACCTTAGCCGCCGCCCGACGTCGGCTCCGACTCCCCCGCGCGGTGCGTCAGACGGGTTCGTCGAGGTGGGCCGCGTCGCGGATCTCGCCGACGAGCTCCTCGATGACGTCCTCGAGGGTGGCCAGGCCGAGCGTGGCCCCGGTCGTGGCGTCGACGACCCGCGCCATGTGCGCGCCGCGGCGCTGCAGCGTCTCGAGCACGTCGTGCAGCGGCGACTCGGCGGTGACCGGCGCGAACGGCCGGATCCACTTGTCCTCCACCGCGCGCGTACGCCGGGCGGGGTCGGTCTCCAGGACGTCCTTGATGTGCAGGTAGCCGACCAGCTCACCGTCGTCCGCCGCGACCGGGAAGCGGCTGTAGCCGGTGGCTGCGCACACCGCCTCGACGTCCGCGACCGAGGAACCTCGGCGGACGGTGGTCAGGGAGTCGGGGGTCATCAGGACCGCGGACACGGTCTTCTCGGTGAAGCCCAGCGCGCCCGCGAGCCGGCCGTACTCGTCCGCCTCGAGGAGTCCCTCGCCGTGCGACTCCTCGACGAGCGCGGCGACCTCCTCGCGGGTGAACGTCGAGCTCACCTCGTCGGTCAGCCGGGCGCCCAGCGACCGCAGCACGACGGAGGCGACGGCGTTGATCACCACGACGATCGGGCGCAGCACCGTGACGATGCCCCAGATCGGCGGGCCCAGCAGCAGCGCGGCCCGGTCCGGGCCGGCCAGGGCGATGTTCTTCGGGATCATCTCGCCGAGCACCACGTGCAGGTAGACGACGACCATCAGCGCGATCACGAACGACACCGGGTGCAGGAAGTCCTCCGGCACGTGGGCGGCGTGCAGGATCGGCTCGACGAGGTGCGCGACGGCGGGCTCGCCGACGGCACCCAGGACGAGCGAGCACACCGTGATGCCGAGCTGGTTGACCCCGATCACCAGCGAGATGTTCTCCATCGCCTTGAGGGTCGTGCGGGCCATCCGGGACCCGGCCTCGGCGCGGGGCTCGATCTGGGTGCGCCGGGCCGACACCAGGGCGAACTCGGCGCCGACGAAGAACGCGTTGCCGAGCAGCAGGAGGACGGCGAGGCCGATCGCGGTGGCGCTGTTCACTTCTCCCCCTCGCCGTCGTCGGCGGTGGCTCCGTCGAGCAGCCGGAGGGTCAGCCGGTCGATGCGGAGCCCGTCCATGCCGTCGACGGTCAGGACGGCGAGCTGCTCGCGCGGCTCGTCGGGATCGGAGCGGTCGGGCACCCGGATCTCGGCCAGGTCACCGACGGCCGGCACCCGGCCGAGCACCTGCAGCACCAGGCCCGCGATCGTGTCGTAGTCCTCGTGGTCCGGCAGGTCGATGCCGGTGAGGTCCTCGACCTCGTCGGGTCGCAGCAGGCCGGACAGCGACCAGGTGCCGTCGCCGTGCCGGCGCGCGTTGGCGCTGAGCCGGTCGTGCTCGTCGGAGATGTCGCCGACGATCTCCTCGACGACGTCCTCGAGCGTCACGATGCCGGCGAACCCGCCGTACTCGTCCATCACGACCGCCATCTGGAAGCCGTCCTCGCGCAGCAGCGCGAGCAGCGGGTCGAGCCGCAGCGAGTCCGGCACCACGGTCGGACGCACCATGAGGTGCTTGACCTTGGTGGTCGACCGCTCGTGGACCGGCAGCGCGACGGCGTGCTTGACGTGCACGGTGCCGACGACGTTCTCGTCGCCGTCGAGGACGGGGAACCGCGAGTAGCCGGTCGCGCGCGCCTGCTCGATCACGGCGAGGGCACGGTCGTTGCCGTCGAGGCTCGTGGTCCGCACGCGCGGCGTCATGATCTCGCCGGCGGTGCGGGTGCCGAACTCCACCGAGCGGCCCATCAGCTCCGCCGTCTCGACGTCGAGGGTGCCGAGGGTGGCCGAGCGCTGGACGAGCGAGGCGAGCTCGGTCGAGCTGCGCGCCGAGCGCAGCTCCTCCTGCGGCTCGATGCCGAGGCGTCGTACGAAGGCGTTGGCGGAGCCGTTGAGCACGCGGATCGGGCCGCGCATGACCGCGGTGAAGCCGCGCTGGAAGCGCTGGGTCGCGCGGGCGACCTCCATCGGCTTCGCGAGCGCGAGGTTCTTGGGGACCAGCTCGCCGAAGATCATCGTGAGGATGGTGCCGACGGTGAGGCCGATGCCGACCGCGACCGGCGTGATCGCCCCGGCCGGCACGCCCGCGCTCTCCAGCGGACCGTCGATCAGGTCGGAGATGGCCGGTTCGGCCAGGTAGCCGATGGCCAGGTTGGTGATCGTGATGCCGACCTGGGCACCGGAGAGCTGGGTGGAGAGGCTGCGCAGCGCCTGCTGGACGCCCTTCGCGCCCGAGTCACCGGTCGCGGCCGCCTGGTCGACCTTGTTGCGGTCGACGGTGACGAACGAGAACTCGGCGGCGACGAAGACGCCGCAGGCGACGATCAGCAGCAGCGCTGCGACCAGCAGCAGCCACGCGGTCATGAGTGCTCTCCCCCCTCAACGAGCCGGGGGTGACGTTGGTCGAGGGAGAGCTGGGGACTTTGAGAGCCGTCCATGGCTGGGGCGTCGGGTCCTCACGGGTGATGGGCTGGACCGGAGCATCGTACCGGCGCGCGGGTGGCGTGGACATTCGTCGCTTGCGGTGACCCGACGGCCTTGTGCGACTACCGTTGCTCCAGACCGCGGATCGCGCTCCTCTCGGGAGGGCACCGACACCTGCGACGACGTGGAGACGCCCAGCGCATGTCCGTCCTCAGAGCACGCGACCGCCACCTCGTCGGCCGCTTCTCGTACGGCGTCACGCCCGAGCTCGCGCGCGACGTGCGCCGCGCCGGTGGTGCGCACGCCTGGTTCGAGCGCCAGCTCGCGCCCGGTCGGGTCACCGACCACGGTGCCGATCGGCTGCGGAGCTGGTGGCCGAGCCTCGACCGCGGCCCTACCGACCTGTGGCGGCGCCAGATCAAGGAGATCGAGGGCGGCTGGGAGGTGATGGCCGACTACCAGCGGTGGGTCCTGCTGCGCCGGATGCAGTCACGACGCCAGCTGCACGAGGTGATGACCGAGCTCTGGGAGAACCACTTCAACGTACCGGTCAACGGCGACGCCCAGTTCACGTGGCGCGTCGACTTCGGCGACACCATCCGCGACCACGCACTGGGACGGTTCGACCGGCTCCTGCAGGCGGTCGTCACCCACCCGGCACTCCTGATCAGCCTCGACAACGTCAGCTCCACCAAGGCCTTCCCCAACGAGAACCTCGGCCGGGAGCTGCTCGAACTGCACACCGTCGGTCGCGGTGCCTACGACGAGCACGACGTGAAGGCCTCGGCGCGCATCCTCACCGGCTGGACCGTCGACATGTGGAACACGTTCAAGGCCGAGTACGACGAGGAGCGCCACGACCGCGACCGCGTGAAGGTGATGGGCTTCAAGGCCGCGAACACCAAGGCCGACGGACGTCAGGTCGCCCGCGACTACCTCCGGTACCTGGCCCACCACCCCGCCACCGCCCGGCACGTCGCCCGCAAGCTCGCGGTGAAGTTCGTCCGGGACGACCCGTCGCCGCAGCTCGTCAACCGGCTCGCCCACGTCTACCTGCGCCACCAGACGGACCTTCGCCCGGTGCTGCGCGCGCTGGTCGGGACGCGCGAGTTCCAGCGCGCGGCCGGCGCCAAGGTCCGCGACCCCGGTGAGGACCTGGTCGCGTCGTACCGAGCCCTCGGGGTCCGGGTCAGCCGCCCGCCCGCCGGCAAGCACGGTGAGGCGTACGCCGCCAACCAGCTGCTGTGGCAGGTGTCCGGGATGGGCATCACGCCCTTCGCCTGGCCCCGGCCCGACGGGCAGCCGATCGACAACCGCTCCTGGGCGTCCCCTGCCCGGCTGATCGCGTCCATGGGCGTGCACCGGAGCCTCGCCGGCGGCTGGTGGCCGTCCGACGGAGCGCACTACCGCAAGCCCGCTGCCTGGCTGCCGAGGCGCAACGTCCGGTTCGACGCACTCGTCGACTCCATGTCCCAGCGCATCCTGCACCGCCGGTCGACTCCACGACTGCTCAAGGCGTGCTGCGAGGCCACGGGGTGCAAGCCCCACGAGCGGATCACCGACGACCATCCGCTGGTGCAGTGGGGCATGCACCAGCTGCTCAGCGTCTTCCTCGACTCCCCCACCCATCTGACCCGGTGATGACGATGACCTCGCAGTCCACCCGCCCCTCCCCCGAGCCCTGCTGTGCGGAGTTCGCCGCCGTCTCCCGCCGCGGCCTCTTCTCGGGCGCTGTCGCGCTCGCAGGCGCCACGACCTTCGTCGGCTCGGCGGCCGTCACCACGTCCGCGTCCGCCGGCTCACCGGCGCCTGCGGTGCTCGTGGTCGTGTCGCTGCGCGGCGCCGCCGACGGCCTGTCGCTCGTCGTGCCGCACGCCGACCCGGCCTACCACCGGGCCCGGCCCAGCATCGCCGTACCGACCGACCGCCTGCTCGCGCGGGACGCGACGTTCGGGCTGCACCCGGAGCTCGCGCCACTGCTGCCGATGTGGACCGCGGGGACCCTGGCGGCCGTCCACGCGACCGGTCTCCCGGCGCCCAACCGGTCCCACTTCGCCGCGATGGAGGCGGTCGAGGACGCCGACCCGGGCTCGGCGGCGCGGAGCGGGTGGCTCAACCGCCTGATCGGGACCACGTCGGGCAGCTCGCCGCTGCAGGGGTTCAACCTGGCCGGCGGCGTGACCCCGACCTCGCTCTACGGACCTGCCCCGACCATGTCGGCCGGCTCGGTCGACGACGTCCAGCTGCCCGGCGAGGACGACGGAGACCACGGCCGACGTCGGCGGTCGTTGCGGACCCTGTGGGACCACGACCGCTCGGCGCTGGCGCGCGGGATGCGGTCGACGTACGCGGCCGTCGACGAGTTCGGCCCCGCCAAGGCCGCCGCCGACCACAGCTCGAGCTACCCCAAGACCGACCTGGGTGGCGCGCTGGCCGAGGTCGCTCGCGCCATCCGCGGCAACGTGGGGATCGAGGTGGTCACCGTCGACCACGGCGACTGGGACATGCACTCCGGCATGGGGTCCGCCGAGCGCGGCTGGATGGTCGACAACGCGCGCGAGCTCGCCGGCGCCATCGCCGCGTTCTTCGGCGACCTCGGCGACCAGGCGGACAAGGTGACGCTGGTGACGATCAGCGAGTTCGGTCGCCGGGTCGTCGAGAACGCCAGCCAGGGTCTCGACCACGGCTACGGCAACGTGATGTTCGTGGCGGGCGCCGGGGTGAAGGGCGGGCGCTACTACGGCACCTGGCCCGGGCTCGGCACCGGGGACGACGCCGACGTGCTGGTGACGACGGACTACCGCAGCGTGCTCGCCGAGATCGTCGCGAAGCGGTTCGGGGCCTCGACGGCCAAGGTCTTCCCGCGCTTCTCCCCCGAGTCCGTCGGCGTGATGACGTCGCTCTGAGGCTCGTCGTGCCCTCCCACCCGTAGACAAGAACACGTTCTAGTTGCGACAGTGACGCCGTGCGCGTCATCCAGTGGGCCACCGGCAGCGTCGGCAAGGCCGCCATCGAAGGCATCCTGCTCCACCCCGACCTCGAGCTGGTGGGCTGTTGGGTCCACTCCGACAGCAAGAACGGGGTCGACGTCGGCGAGATCCTCGGGATCGAGCCGATCGGCGTGGCGGCGACCAGCAGCATGGACGAGATCCTGGCGATGGACGCCGACTGCGTCCTCTACTCGCCGCTGATCCCCAACCGCGACGAGGTCGCCGCGATCCTGCGCTCCGGCAAGAACGTCGTGACGCCGGTGGGCTGGTTCTACCCGACCGAGCGCGACGGCGCGAAGCTCGCCGCCGCCTGCACCGAGGCCGGCACCAGCCTGCACGGCACCGGCATCAACCCCGGCGGCATCACCGAGCTGCACCCGCTGATGTTCTCCGCCTTGTCCTCGGCGGTGACGTTCGTCAGGGGCGAGGAGTTCTCCGACATCCGCACGTACAACGCGCCCGACGTCGTACGCCACATCATGATGTTCGGCGGCCAGCCCGACGAGGCGATGGGCGGCCCGATGCTCGGTCTGCTCTCGGGTGGCTTCATCCAGTCGATCCAGATGTGCCTCGACGCGCTCGGCTTCTCCGACGACGCCGAGATCCGGACCTCCCAGGAGGTCGCGGTCGCGACGGCGCCGATCGACACCCCGATCGGCGTGATCGAGCCCGGCCTGGTGGCCGGCCAGCGGTTCGTCTGGGAGGCCTTCGTCGGCGAGACCTGCGTCGTCCGCATCGCCGTCAACTGGCTGATGGGCGAGGAGAACCTCTCACCGGCGTGGGACTTCGGGCCCGAGGGCGAGCGCTTCGAGGTCGAGGTCCAGGGCGACCCCAACACCTTCGTCACCATCAAGGGCTGGCAGCCCGAGACGGTCGCCGAGGGCCTGGTGCGCAACCCCGGCGTGGTCGCCACCGCGATGCACTGCGTGAACTCGATCCCGTACGTCGTCGCCGCGCCCCCGGGCATCCAGACCTACCTGGACCTGCCGCTCATCGCCGGGCGAGCACACCCCGATCTGAGCTGACCGAGCTCAACGCGTCGTCGACGTGCGCGACCTGCACCAGCAGGCACAACGCCGACCCCGCCACCACGACCAACGTGGCTACCGCATGCAGCAATGACTTCATCCTGCATCACCCCCCAGTGACCTCTGCTCACCAGAGTGCCACCGCGCCCGGCCGAATCCAGGTCAGTAGCGCAGCCTTGCGGGAACGCAGCAGCGTTCTTGCACGCACCTAGCGGAACGCCGAGTCTCGGTGGTCGAGGAGGACCGCCAGGCCCGTCTCGAGACCACGTCCGACTGTCCGTTGGCTGCGGGTTCGCGCGGGTCGGTCGCCGTTAGGCAGCTACGCCGGGTACGGCGGGCGGTGGGTTGCGGTCGCCGCCCGGCTTTCCGGTCGCCGAGTCCACGCCACGATGACCCGCCAAAGAATTTTTCGAGAGTGTCCACATCCCGGTCAAACAAGGGGTTCTGAGCACCTCAATGTCGGTGGCGAGTGCTTGGCTAGACCCATGAGCGAAGGCCAGAACACCACCGGAACCGGGGAGTCGTACGACTCCCCGGACCAGGTGCTGGCCGCGCTCCACGCCAACCACCAGGTCCTCGCAACTGCCGAGGTCGACCGGCTCCACCTTGCCGTTGCGTGGGCGGTGATGAACCCCGCCGACACGATCGATGACGCCGCGACCGTGGACGGCACTCAGGGCGAGCTCGCGGTCGCCGGACCTGGTGCGCCGTTGGTGGCGGAGTTCTGCGTCGGTGACCTCGCGTTGGCGTTGGGGATGTCGACCGACGCCGGCCGGACCTACCTCGGTGACGCGGTCGAGATCCGCTACCGGCTCCCGAAGATCTGGGCCGCGGTCACCGCGGGTCGGGTGCAGGTGTGGAAGGCGAGGAAGATCGCGCAGGCCACCAAGCCCTTGTGCCGGGACGGTGCGCGTCACGTCGATGCCCACCTCGCCCATCACCTCCGCCGGTGCTCGTTCGCGCAGATCGACCGGGCCGTCGAGGATGCCATCCGCCGGTTCGACCCCGACCTCGCGGAGAAGCGGCGCCGGGAGGCCGCCGACGAGCGGTGCCTGGATGTCGACCTGGACCAGGTGTCGTTCAACGGCACCGTGCACGTCGACGGGGAGCTCGACCTGGCCGATGCGATCGACTTCAACGACGCGATCGCCGCCGGCGCCAAGGAGCTCGCCGACCTCGGCTCCACCGAGTCCCTCAACGTGCGTCGGTCCATGGCCGCCGGCGCGCTCGCCCGCCGCGAGCTCACCCTCGACCTCACCACGGAAGCGCGGCCGGCCCCGCGGAAGCGAGAGCTCGTCATCTACGTCCACCTGTCCGACGCCGGTGTCGCCGGTGTCGAGAACACCCGGTCCGCCGTGTCGGTCGACCAGGTCAAGGGCTGGTGCGCCGGCACCAACACGAAGGTGGTCGTCCGTCCGGTCATCGACCTCAACGAGCACCTGTCGACGGACGCCTACCGGCCCACCGAGACGATGCGCGAGCAGGCGGTGCTGACCAACGCCACCTGCGTGTTCCCGCACTGCACGAGACCAGCACGGCCCGCCGACCTCGACCATCTCGAGAACTTCGACGGCACCAACACCGAGTCCGTCAACCTCGCACCCCTGTGTCGGGGTCACCACCGCTACAAGACCCACGGCGGCTGGACCGTCCGACGGACCGGACCGACCACGTTCACCTGGACCACCCCGTACGGGTACTCCTACGCCTGGGACACCACCCACACCCGACATACCCACTGACCACACCCCGCCGGCACCGCCGGCGGGGCCTTTGTCGTGCGAGAGTCTCCTCATGGCATTCGCGGGCCTCGTCGTGCTGCTGGTCGTCGTGCTCGCCGGCCTGGTTGCCTTCGCCGCCCTGACAGCGCTCGGCGAGCGGCGCAGAGGTGGCAGCCCCGCGGTCGCATTGGTCGCGGGCGTGTTCTTCCCGTTGACCTGGATGGCCTGGTACGTGCGGGACGCGCGCTAGCGGATCGTGTTGAGCCGCTCGACGGTCGCCTCGAACTCGGCGACGAGGTCGGCCATCACGTCGGCGACGGGTCGGACCTCGTTCATCCGGCCGACGATCTGCCCGATCGGCATCGAGATCACGTCGGGGTTGTTGGAGGCGCTGATCCGGTTGTGGGCCTCGGCGACGAGCAGGTTCTGGAGCGGCATCGGGAGCGGCGCGGGTGCGCCCTCCTCCGCCCAGGCCTCGGTCCACTTCGTCTTCAGCAGGCGCGCGGGCTTGCCGGTGTAGACGCGGGTGCGGACCGTGTCGGAGGACGTCGCCCGGGTGAAGGCGGTCTCCCAGGCCTCGGAGTTGGCGGCGCCCATGAGCTGGTACTCCGTCGTCCCGAGCCAGATGGAGCCCATCCAGGCGCCCTGGGCACCGAGGGCGAGCGAGGCGGCGATCTGGCGGCCGGAGCCGATGCCGCCGGCGCCGAGCACGGGCACGTCGGGCCCGATGGCGTCGACGATGTCGGGCTGGAGCACCATGCTGGCGACCTCGCCGGTGTGGCCGCCGGCCTCGTAGCCCTGGGCCACGATGATGTCGACGCCGTTGCGGACGTGCGAGAGCGCGTGCTTGGCGGCGCCGGCGAGGGCGGCGACCTTGATGCCGTGCTCGTGGCACTTCTCGATGACGTCGACGGGCGGCGAGCCGAGCGCGTTGGCGATCAGCACCGGCCGGTGCTTGAGCGCGACGTCGAGGTGCGAGCGCGCGACGGAGTGCAGCCAGCCCAGGACGCCCTCGCGGCCCTCACCCTCCGGGAGCGGGGGTACGCCGAGCTTGAGCAGCGTCTCGTCGACGAACTTCTTGTGCTCCTCCGGGATCATCGCGCCCAGGTCGAGCGACGTGCCCTCGGTCGGGATCTTCATCGGCATCACGATGTCGACGCCGTACGGCTTGCCGTCGGTGTTGTCGTCGAGCCAGGTCAGGACCCGCTCGAGCTCCTCGGTGTCGTTGAACCGGACGCAGCCGAGGACACCGAGGCCACCGGCGCGCGACACGGCCGCGGCGACGTGCTCGGACGGGGTGAACGCGAAGATCGGGTACTCGATCCCGAACTCGTCGCACAGAGGGGTACGCATGTCTCTACTTTCCCGAGGTCAGACGGAGGTGGGGTCGACGGTCGCAGCCTTCGCCGCGAAGCCCGCGAGCGCGAGCTCCTTGGCGGCGGGGTACTGCGCCTTGCCGGCGGCGTTGCGCGGCACCTCGTCCACGAGGGTCAGCGTGCGCGGCAGCTTGTAGCCGGAGAGGTGCGCACGCAGGTAGGTGCGCAGCTCCTCGAGCTCGAGGGTCGCGCCCTCGCGCAGCTCGACGACCGCGGCGACCGCCTGGCCGTACTTCTCGTCGGGCACGCCGACGACGAGGACGTCGTACACGGCCGGGTGTCCCTTGATGGCCATCTCGACCTCTTCGGGGTAGACCTTCTCGCCGCCGGTGTTGACGCAGTTGGACCCGCGACCGAGCAGCGTGACGCGACGCCCCTCCTCGATCCGGGCGAAGTCGCCGGGCACCGAGTACCGCTCGCCGTTGATCTCGAGGAACGTCGCCGCCGACTTCACGGGGTCCTTGTAGTAGCCGACCGGCACCGAGCCGCCGCGGCCGAGGCGACCGACCTTGCCCACGTCGGTGTCGGGGTCGAGGAACTCGTTGTTCTCGTCGAGCACCACCCCGCTCGACGCGAGACCGACGACCGGGCCGTCCGTGCTGATGTTGTTGGCGTCGGCCATGCCCATGCCCTGGAAGCCGGTCTCGGTCGCGCCGACGGAGTCGGTGAAGATCGAGTTCGGGAAGGCCGCCATCCAGCGCGCCTTGACCTGCGGGCTGAAGATCGCGGCGCTGCTCGAGATCGCGACCAGGTTGGAGGCGTCGTACGGCGTGCCGGTCGCGGCCTTGGCCTCGTAGGCCTCGATCAGCGGGCGGGCCATCGCGTCGCCGGTCATGAAGATCAGCTGGATCTTGTCGGCCTCGATGATCTCCCAGGTGCGCACCGGGTCGAACTTCGGCTCGACGACCGTCAGGTGGCCGGCGAAGAGGTGCATCAGCAGGCCGGACTGAGCGCCGCCGTGCATCAGCGGGCTGAGCGGGAAGGTCGCCATCCGCGGGGCGGTCGCCTGGCTGGACTGGGAGAACTCCTCCAGCTCCTCGCCGGTGTAGAAGTCGGTGCCGCCACCGAGCACGCGCCACCAGTCCTCCTGGCGCCACATGACGCCCTTCGGGAAGCCGGTGGTGCCGCCGGTGTAGATGATGTGGATGTCGTCGGGGCTGCGCTCACCGAAGTCGCGCTCGGCGCTCTGCCCGGCGATGGCGTCGTCGTAGTGCACCCCGCCGTACGACGAGAAGTCGGACTGGTCGTCGGGGTCGAGGGCGTCGTCCACGACGATCGCGGTCCGCAGCTTCTCGTGCTTGTCCCAGATCGCGGCCACCAACGGCGCGTAGGACCGCTCGTGGATCACCGCGACCACGTCGGCGTTGTCGAAGAGGTAGTTGAGCTCGCCCTCGACGTAGCGGTAGTTGACGTTGATGTTGACAGCCCGGATCTTGGTGACCGCGAGCACGGCGACGACGTGCTCGATGCTGTTCTTGGCGTAGATCGCCACGTGGTCGCCCGGTCCCACCCCCTGGGACTGCAGGTAGTGAGCGAGCCGGTTCGCGTCGGCCTCCAGCTCGGCGTAGGTCACGACCCGGTCGCCTACCTTGAGGGCAGGGTTGTCGGGCGCGGCGTCGACGGCGTGTTCGAAGAGATCAGCGATGTTGTGAGCCACGCCGCGAGACTAGAACACGTTCTTGTTCTTGGCTAGGCTCCCCGCCATGACCGACGCCGAGACCGAATCCCAGCCCCACTGCCTCGTCGAGCAGGACGGCCACAAGCTCATCGTCACGATGAACCGTCCGGAGTCCCGCAACGCCCTCTCCGGCGAGATGATGGCGATCATGGAGGAGGCCTGGGACCGGGCCAACAGCGACGACTCGGTCCGGGTCGTGATCCTGACCGGCGCCGGCGGCTACTTCTGCGCGGGCATGGACCTCAAGGCCGCCACCAAGCGGTCCCCGGACGAGAGCTTCAAGTCCGGCTTCGACCCGCGGGTGATCAAGGGGCTCCTCAAGGGCTTCCGGCTGACCAAGCCGCTGATCGCCGCGGTCGAGGGCCCGGCCATCGCCGGCGGCACCGAAATCCTGCAGGGCACCGACATCCGGATCGCCGGCGAGTCCGCCCGCTTCGGCGTCGCCGAGGCCCGGTGGAGCCTCTACCCGATGGGTGGCTCCGCCGTACGGCTCCCCCGGCAGATCCCGTACACGATCGCGATGGACCTCCTGCTGACCGGCCGCGCCATCAAGGCGCCGGAGGCCAAGGAGATCGGCCTGATCGGGACCGTCGTCCCCGACGGCGAGGCGCTCGCCAAGGCGCACGAGATCGCCGACCTGATCTGCGCCAACGGCCCGCTCGCCGTCCAGGCGATCCTCAAGACCGTCCGCGACTCCGAGGGCAAGCACGAGGAGGACTGCTGGGCCGACGACGCCGAGGTCGGCAAGGCCGTCTTCGCGTCCGAGGACGCCAAGGAGGGTCCGCGGGCGTTCGCCGAGAAGCGCGCGCCGCAGTTCCAGGGACGCTAGAGGCTCGCTGCGAGCCACGCCAGCTGGCGGGTGCGCTGGAACGCGTCGCCGCCCTCGTGGTCGTTGTAGGCGTAGACCTCGATCTCCTTCGGTCCGCCGTAGGAGTTGTACGCCGCGAACACGGTCGACGGCGGACAGGTGAGGTCCATCAGCGCGACCGACCACAGGGACGGGGCCGACGCCAGGCGACCCAGCACGGCGACGTCGAAGTAGGACAGTGTCGCGAAGGCCTGCTCGACCCGGTCCCGGTGCGCCGCGAGGTAGCGCACCAGCTCGAGGTAGGGCTCGGTCTGGGCGACGGACGCGGCCCGCCGGAAGTCGCACAGGAACGGCACGTCCGGCAGCACGGCGGCCACGGAGGAGGGGGCCAGGGCGGCAACGGAGGTCGAGATCCCGCCGCCCTGGCTCCCTCCCGCCACGGCCACCCGAGAGGGGTCCACCCGCTCGTGCCCGCGCAGCACCTCGAGCGCGGCCACGGCGTCGGCGTAGACCCTGCGGTAGTAGTAGGTGTCCGGCGCCTCGATGCCCCGGGTGAGGAACCCCGGCTGGGCCGGGCCGGAGCCGCCCGGGTCGCCGGTGGCCCCGGTCGTCCAGCCACTCCCCTGGCCTCGCGTGTCGACGACGAGGTGCGCGTAGCCCGCGCTCGCCCAGAAGACGTGCTCGTGCGGCAGCCCGCGGCCGCCGTTGTAGCCCTGGTACTGCACCACCCCGGGGAGTACGCCGGGCCGCAGCGGCTCGGCCGGCAGGTGCAGCCAGGCGCGGACCGGGTGGTCGTCGAAGCCGGCCAGCGTGACGTCGTACGTCTCCACGGTGACGAGCCCGGACTCCACCCGCTCCAGCACCGGCGGCGTCCGGCCGATCCGCGCCAGCGTGCCGGCCCAGAACTCCGCGAGGTCGCCCGGGACCGGCAGGTCCGGCCGGTAGACCCGCGCCTCCTCCAGCGACAGGTCGTAGTGCATCAGCCGAGCTCGACCCGCACGACCGGCTCCAGGACGCGCTCGACGCCCACGACGCGGCTCGGCCCGACCAGCTCCAGGGCGACCACCTCGCGGATGTCCGTGCTCGACGCCCCGACCCACAGCTCGACCTCGCCGGGCTCGACGATGCGCACCAGGTCGCGGCCGGTGAAGGACGTGAGGTCGGCGGACAGCGTGAACGACACCCGGGCGCTCCGCCCGACCGCGAGGTCGATCCGCGCCGCGCCGACGAGTGCCTGGACCGGGCGCACCACCGAGGCCGACCGGTCGTGGAGGTAGACCTGCACCACCTCGGACACGTCCCGGTCGGCCTCGTTCGCGAGCTGCACCACGAGCTCGCAGGTGCCGTCGGTCCCCCACATCGGACCCGACGACGCCGACACCCCGCCCCAGGTGGCGGTTGCGTACGACAACCCGTGGCCGAACGCAAAGAGCGGCGTCGGGTCCACGACGCTCACCTCGTTACGGCGGCCCAGCGAGGAGGCGAGGTACGTCGAGGGCTGGGTCGACCCGGCCCCGGGGAAGCTGACCGGCAGCCGGCCGGACGGGTTGACCCGCCCGCTCAGCACGTCGGCGATCGCCTGCGCCCCCTCCTCGCCCGGGAAGAACCCGCAGACCAGCCCGGCCAGCCGGTCGACCTGGCGGCTGAGGTCGTAGGGGCGCCCGACGAGCAGCACGGCCACGACCGGGGTGCCGGTCGCGAGCAGCGCCTCGAGCAGCTCCTCCTGGCGACCCGGGAGGTCCAGGTCGGGGACGTCGCAGCCCTCGCCGGACGTGCCCTTCCCGAACAGGCCCGCCTGGTCGCCCAGCACGACCACGCAGACCTCGGCGGCCGCGGCCACCGCGGCGGCGGCCTCGATGTCGGCGTCCTCGCCGCCGAGCACCGGGCAGCCGAGGGCGTAGGTGACGTCGTACGTCTCCGCGAGCACCTCGCGCACCGTGCGGATCTCGACCCCGTCCTCGACGCCGGGGTGGTGCACGAGGACGTGCAGCGGGAACGAGTAGCAGCCGAGCATCGCCTCCGACGTGTCGGCGCGGGGACCGATGACCGCGATCGGGGCGCCCGCGGCGAGCGGCAGGCTGCCGTCGTTGGCGAGCAGCACCACCGAGCGACGGGCCAGCTCGAGCGCCACGGCGCGGGACTCCGGAGGGTCGAGGTCGACGTCGGTCACCTCGACCGGCGCCCAGTCGGGGTCGAGCAGGCCGAGCTCGCACTTCTGGCGCAGCACCCGGAAGAGCGCCCGGTCGATCACCTTCTCCTCGACCAGCCCGGCGGCGAGGGCCGCGAGCAGCGGGTCGCCGAAGGCGTTCGTCGAGGGCAGCTCGACGTCGATCCCGGCCTCCAGGGACAGGGCCGCCGCCGCACCGAGGTCGTCCGCCACGTGGTGCAGGGTCTGCAGGAAGGCGACGGAGAAGTAGTCGGAGGCCACGGTCCCGGTGAAGCCGAGCCGCTCGCGCAGCAGGGTGGTCAGCAGGTCGGCGTCGGCAGCGGCGGGGACGCCGTCGATGTCGGTGTAGGAGTTCATCACCGATCGGGCGCCGGCCCGCAGCGCCATCTCGAACGGCGGCAGGATCACGTCGGCGAGCTCGCGCGGTCCCATGGAGACGGGCCCGAGGTTGCGAGCGGCCCGGGACGCGGAGTAGCCCAGGAAGTGCTTGAGCGTCGAGACGACGCCGCCGTCCTCCAGCCCGCGCACGTACGCACTGGCCATCATCCCGATGAGCATCGGGTCCTCGCCCAGGGTCTCCTCGACCCGACCCCACCGCAGGTCGCGGACGACGTCGAGCACCGGCGCCAGCCCCTGGTGGATGCCGAGGCTGCGCATCGCCCCGGCGATCTGTCCCGCCATCCGCTCGACCAGCGCGGGGTCGAAGGACGCCGCCCAGCACAGCGGCGAGGGATAGATCGTGGCCCGCCAGACCGCGAGACCGGTGAGGCACTCCTCGTGGGCGAGGGCGGGGATGCCGAACCGGTTGGCCGCCATCACGCCCCGCTGCCGGTCCGCGAGGATCTGCAGGCCCTCGGCCGGCTCCAGCGGACCCGTGCCGAACGTGCGGGTGAGCTGGCCGAGACCGTCCTCGATCACCTCCTCCCACGACGGCAGCGGGCCGACGCTCTCGCGCAGCATCGGCGCCATGCCGCCCGCCCCGGGCTCCAGCCACCACACTCCGGAGAGCTGGGCCACCTTCTCCTGCACGGTCATCTGCGAGACCAGGTCGGCGACCCGGTCGTCGACGTGGGCAGTGGGGTCCCGCCACAGCGAGGTCATTGGGCAGCTCCTGGTGCAGCAGTCGTACGCCGGGGAACCAGCGTGGTCTCGAGGGTGACGTGGGTGTCGTCGACGACGTGCCCGGCGATCAGCGCGACGAGCATGGCGATGGCGTCGTGCCCCATCTGGCGCATCGGCTGCTGCACGGTGGTCAACGGCGGGTGGGACAGGGCCGACTCGGGGATGTTGTCGAAGCCCACGACGGACAGCTGCCGCGGCACGTCGACGCCCAGCTCTGCGGCGACCTCGAGCGTGGCCAGGGCCGAGATGTCGTTGGCCGCGAAGATCGCGGTCGGCGGCTCGGGCAGCCGGAGCAGGGTCCGGGCCGCGTCGCGGGCCTGCTCGGGGTCGAACGCGCCGTCAGCGAGCAGCGTCTCGTCGACCGGTACGCCGGCGGCTGCGTGCGCCTCGCGGTAGCCGCGCTCGCGCAGCTGCGCCGAGACCAGGTCGGCGCGGCCGGTCACCATGCCGATGCGGCGGTGGCCGAGGCCGAGCAGGTGGTCGACCCCCATCCGGCCTCCCTGGAGGTTGTCGGAGGCCACCGTCGGGAGGCTGGACCGACCGGTGTGCGGGTCGACCGCGACCACCGGGCCGTCGTACTGCACGTCGGTGACGGTCGGCGTCACCAGGACGGCCCCGTCGACGAGGGTCCCCATCACCCGGGAGAGGTAGCGGCGCTCCCACCCGACGTGCTCGTCGAACCGACCGCCGGCGGAGTAGGCCACGAGCTCGTAGCCCGTGCCGCGGATCGCGTCGGCCGCCCCCTTGAGCACCTCGGTGCTGAACGGCTCGAAGTCGGCGACGAGCAGGCCGATCACGTTGGTGCGGGTGTTGCGCAGGCTCCGGGCGACCAGGCTGGTCTCGTAGCCGAGGCGGTTGATCACCTTGCTGACGTGGTCGAAGGTCTGCACGGACACGCCGTACCGCCCGTTCATCACCTTGGACACGGTCGACACCGAGACCCCGGCCTCGGCCGCGACCTGCTGCATGGTGACGCGGCTGCCCGACCTGGGGAGGTTCGGCTCCTCCACGATGCTGTGCTCCACGTCGCCCGTCATCCCTTCACCGCGCCCTGCAGCCCGCTGACGATCCGACGCTGCATCGCGAGGAACAGGATCAGGGCCGGGATCATCGCCAGGGTCGTGAACGCCAGCACCCCGGCCGTGTCGGACGAGTGCTCGCTCGAGTAGTCCGCGACACCGAGCGGCAGCGTACGCATGTCGTCCTGCAGGAGGAGCAGCGGCAGCAGGTAGGCGTTCCACGAGGTCACGAACGCGAGGACGCCCACGGTGACCAGCGCCGGCACGGAGAGCGGGATCACCAGCCGCCAGAAGATGCCGATCCGGGACGCGCCGTCCATCAGGGCCGCCTCCTCCAGCTCCTTCGGGATGGCCATCAGGAAGGGCCGCAGGATCACCACCGTGATGGGCAGCGCGAACGCCGCCTGCGGCAGCGCGACCCCCCACCAGCTGTTGGCCATGTGCAGGTCGCGGGTGACGAGGATGAAGAGCGGGATGATCGCCACCGCCGCCGGGAAGAGCAGGCCGAGGACGAAGACCATGAAGAGTGGCTCCCGCGCCTTGAACTGGTAGCGCGCGAGCGGGTACGCCGCCATCACGCCGAACAGCACCGCGACCGCCGTGGTGATCAGCGCGACGATCGACGAGTTCAGCGCGTAGCGCCAGAAGGCCTCTTTGGTCAGCACCGCGGTGTAGTTGGAGAAGACCCAGGGGTCCGGCAGGCCGGAGGGGTCCCGCGCCAGCTGCTCGTTGCTGCGGAAGCCCCCGAGGGCGCCGTACACGACGGGCCCGAGGGTGACGATGACGGCGACCAGCGCGAGCAGGTAGACCAGCAGGCTTCCCGACCCGAAGGGCCGTGCGCGTCGGATCATGTCCGCCTCACCTCTCCACAGCGGTGTCGCGCCGCAGCACGAACACCTGGTAGACGAGCGCCATCAGGAAGCCGATCACGAAGAGGATCACGGAGGCGGCACCGGCGATGCCGTAGTTGTGGCGGCCGGTGCCCTGGTTGACCAGGTACGTCGCCATCGTGGTCGTCGCGTTGGCCGGGCCACCGCCGGTCAGGATCCAGACCATGTCGAAGAGCTGCAGCGAGCCGATCATCGACAGGAAGCACCAGGTGCGGATCGTCGGCCCGAGCAGCGGGATCGCGATCCGGCGCTGGACCTGCCACCAGCTCGCGCCGTCGAGCTGCGCCGCCTCGTACAGGTCGGTGGGCACGCCCTGCAGGCCCGCGAGGAAGAGCAGGATCGCCAGCCCGAGGTACTTCCAGGTGAGCACCACGAAGACGGTGGCCAGCGCGAGGTTCGGCGTCCCGAGGAAGCCCTGCTCGGGCGGGGTCAGCCCGACCGCGCTGATCAGACCGTCGATGACGCCCGACTCCGGCTGCAGCAGCTGGTACCAGACGACGCCGGCGATCACCTCGGCCACGACGTACGGCACGAAGACGATGGTCCGGATCAGGCCGCGGCCACGGATCTTGCGGTCGAGCAGCAGCGCCACGGCCAGGCCGAGCGGCAGCTGGATCACGATCGACGCGAACACGATGATGAAGTTGTGCGTCACCGCGTCGGTGAAGACCTCGTCGGTCAGCACGTAGCGGTAGTTGTCGATGCCGATGAAGTCGTCCATCGGGCCGAAGCCCTTCCACCGGTAGAACGACATCCGGACCGCCGCGACCACCGGCCAGACGACGAAGACCGTCATCAGCGCCAGCGCCGGCGTCACGAAGAACGCGATCTCCAGGCGCTGTCGCCATCCCGACCCGACGGGCCGGGGGGCCACCCGGCGCACTGCGCGCGGGGTGGCCCCTCCGAGAGGTGCGGACGCCGTGGAGGTGTCGACGTCCTCATCGATCACGGTCAGCTCACCGCTCCCGTCACTTCTCGGCGTCCGCGGCCTGCTGCGTCGTGTCGACGACGTCCTGCGGGGAGGCGTCGCCCGCGAACAGCAGGGCGATCTCGTCGTTCATCGCACCGCCGATCGAGGCACCGAAGGCCGTGTCGAAGTACAGCTGGACGAACGGCGCGTCGTCACGGGCCTTGAGCACGCCGGCCAGGGCCGGGTCCTTGACGGAGCCGTTCGCCGCCGGGTTGGTCGGCAGACCCATGTCGTTGGACGCGAAGCCCTCCTGCACCTTGTCGGACAGCAGGTACTTCACGAAGTCGACCGCCTCGTCGGGGGCCTTCTCGGAGACCGCCCAGGCGTCACCGCCGCCGAGTGCGTCGGCCGGGTCGCCCTGACCGCCGTCGACCGCCGGGAAGGGGAACCACCCGGTCTTGTCGCCCAGGCCCTTGCCGTCGTCGGTGAGGCCCTGCATGACGCCGGGCTCCCAGTGGCCCTGCATCTCCATCGCGACCTTGCCCGTGGCGAGCAGGCCCGACGCGGAGGTCGCACCCTCCTGCGCCTTCGTGGTCAGGAAGCCCTTGTTGAAGGGATCCGTCGCGAGCAGGGCCTTGACGTCGTCGCCGGCCTTCACGAAGCACGGGTCGGAGAAGTCCAGGCTGGTGACCGCGTCCTTGAGGACGTCCTCGGGGCACTCGCGCAGCGCGGTGTAGTACCAGTAGTGCGCCGCCGGCCACTTGTCGCCGGCGCCCACGGACATCGGCGTGATACCGGCGTCCTTGAGCTTGGCGATGTCGTCGAACCACTCGTCCATCGTGGTGGGCGGCGCCGTGATGCCGGCCTGGTCGAAGAGCTCGGTGTTGTACCAGACCCCGACCACCCCGAGGGAGAACGGCAGCGCGTAGGTCTTGCCGTCGATCTGCCAGCCGCCGACGGAGCCGCCGATCTTGCCGATCTCCTCGGACGCCGAGTCCGAGATGTCCTTGACCATGCCGGCGTCGACGTGGTCGGCCAGCTCGCCGCCGCCGCGCTCCATGTAGATGTCGGGGATGTCCCCGCTCTGGAACGCCGCGTCGAGCTTGTCGACCATGTCCTCGTGCGCCATGGCGCTGATCTTGATCTTGACGCCGGGGTGGTCGGCCTCGTAGTCCTTGGCCACCTGCTCGTAGTAGCCCATGCCGGGCTGGTTGTTCGAGTTGTGCCACCAGGTGATCGTGGTGCTGCCACCGCTCTCGTCCGACGAGTCGTCGCTGCCACAGGCGGCGAACGCCAACACGCCGGCGCAGATCGCGGCGATAGCCGCGCTGCGAGTCTTCGACCTCATAGGGAAACCCTTCCGTTCGGCGTACGCCGCGTGCGACGTACGTCACACATGACCGGAAAGGTGTCACCGCCGGACGGGCGTGTCAATCGTTGTCGATAACGTTTTCCATCGTTTGGGCATTTTCGAAACAAACGACGGTGGGAGCGCGCTCACGAGACCCATTCGGGAGAGAAGCGTCCGCAATGTCTCCGCCTCGTCGGCGGTTCCGGTGGCACGTTCGACAGCGCCTGACAGAATCCCCCTGTGCCGTGGCCGACCTGGGATCAAGCTGCAGTGGCTGCTCTCGTCAGCGGACTGGTGTGGCTCGTCGTACGCCTCTGGCCGACGCGTGCGACGCCGCACGTCGAGCCGGCGGCCGCCGAGTTCGCGCTGATCGCGTCGCTGTACGCCCTGTGGCGGCTGGCCCGGATGCTGCCGATCGCGTCCACGCACGGCGCGATCGCCCGGGCGCACGACATCGCGTCCTTCCAGGACTGGCTGCACCTGCCGTCCGAGCTGACCCTCCAGCGCTACGTCATGGACCACGACCGCATCGCCGACCTCACGACCTGGTACTACGCCACGGTCCACGTGCCGGCCCTGATCGCGTTCCTGATCTGGCTCTTCGTCCGGCACCGCGACAAGTACAAGCACTGGCGCACCGGGCTCGCGCTCATCACGGCGTGGTGCCTGGTCATCCGCTTCGTCCGGGTGGCTCCGCCGCGCTTCCTGCCCGATCTCGGCTACGTCGACATGGGCCAGCAGTACGGCATGTCGGTCTACGCGACCGACCCCACGACCGGAGTGTCGGACCAGTTCGCCGCGATGCCATCGATCCACGTGGCGTGGGCCGCCGTCGTGTCCTTCGGCATCGTCGCCGCGAGCACCAGCCGCTGGCGCTGGGTCTTCCTGCTGCACGTCGTCCTGACCATGCTGGTCGTCTCGGCGACCGGCAACCACTGGTGGATGGACGGCATCGTCGCGATCGCCCTGCTCGCCGGGTCCCTCGCGGCCGACACCGCCATCCGCGGTTACTTCCAGCGGCGCGCCGAGGCCGCCTCAGCCGACGGCGCGGTCACCGGTCCAGAACTGAGCCCGCAGGGCCTTCTTGTCCGGCTTCCCGAGCCCGGTCAGGGGCAGTGAGTCGGCGACGATCACCTGCTTGGGCGACTGCACCGAGCCCTTGCGGTCCTTGACCATCTGCTGGATCTCGCTCGTCATGGTCGCGATCGACTCCTCGTCGCGCGGCGCGTCGGAGCGGAGCACGACGATCGCGGTGACCGCCTCGCCGAACTTCTCGTGCGGCGTGCCGATCACGCCGACCTGGGCGATCGCCGGGTGCTCGGCCACGACGTCCTCGACCTCGCGCGGGAAGACGTTGAAGCCACCCGTCACGATCATGTCCTTGGTGCGGTCGACGATGTACCAGAAGCCGTCCTCGTCCTCGCGAGCCACGTCGCCGGTGTGCATCCAGCCGTCGCGGAAGGTCTCGGCGGTCTCGTCGGGCAGCTTCCAGTAGCCCCCGGCCAGCAGCGGGCCGGCGACGCAGATCTCGCCCGGCTCCCCCACCGGGACCTGCTTGCCGTCCTCGTCGAGGAGGGCCGTCCGCACGAAGGCGGACGGCCGGCCGCAGGAGGCGAGCCGGCGGTCGTCGCCGCTGACGTGGTCCTCCTTGGACAGGTAGGTGATCGCCATCGGCGCCTCGGACTGCCCGTAGTACTGGGCGAAGATCGGGCCGAACCGGTCGATGGCCTCCTTGAGCCGCACCGGGTTGATCGCGGAGGCGCCGTAGTAGACGGTCTCCAGCGAGGACAGGTCCCGCGTCTTCGAGTCGGGGTGGTCCATCAGGGCGTAGAGCATCGACGGCACCAGCATCGTCGCCGTGATCTTCTGCTCCTCGATCGTCCTCAGCACCTCGGCCGGGTCGAACTTCGAGAGCACGTAGAGGCAGCCGCCCTTGAGGACGGTGGGCACGAAGAAGGCCGCGCCGGCGTGCGACAACGGCGTGCACATCAGGAAGCGCGGCGACTCGGGCCACTCCCACTCCGACATCTGGATCTGGGTCATCGTGTTCATCTGGCGGGAGAGACCGATGACCCCCTTCGGCTTGCCGGTGGTCCCGCCGGTGTAGGTGATCGACACGACGTGGTCGGGGTCGAGCGTCACCGCCTCGAGCGGGATCGGGTCGAACGACGCTGCCGCGGCCGCCAGGTCCTGACCCACGTGGGCGAGTTCCTCGGGCACCGGCCCGATCGTGAGCACCTTCTCCAGCTTCGGGCACTTCTCGAGCAGGCCGAGCACCCGCTCGACGAACATCGGCACCGGGTCGATGGTGATCGAGGTGATCTCGGCGTCGTTGATGACGTACGCGTGGTCGTCGAGCGAGCCCAGCGGGTGCAGCGAGGACCGGCGGTGGCCCTGGGTCTGCCCGGCCCCCAGGATGAAGAGCACCTCGGGCCGGTTCAGGGCGAGCAGCGCCCCGGCCGTGCCGCGGCCGGCGCCGAGCGCCTCGAAGGCCTGTGCGTACTGGCTCATCCGTTCAGCGGCCTGCCCACCGGTGATCGTGGTGTCGCCGAGGTACATCACCGGCTTGTCCCGGTGCCGCTTGAGAGCGGACACCATGAGGTGGCCGTTGTGGGTACCGACTCGCATCTCGTCCGTCATGCGCCCGAGACTAGAACGTGTTTCAGTTCGGGGCAATCACCCTGCGGTGATCCGGGCGAGGACGGCATCGAGCCCGTCGCGCACCGCGTCGTACACCCCGGCCGTGCCGAGGTCGCGGGCGAACTGCTCGTTGAGCCCGCCCGGGGTCGAGTGCGCCTGCGCCAGGGCGGTGAAGTCCGCTCCCGGTGCGCCGAGCTCCACCGACAGGGCCGCGAAGGTGTTGGCGACGTAGCGACGCGCCTCCGGCCCCGGGATGCCGCGGCCGGACAGCCAGTCCGCGACGGCGCCGAGGTAGCCGAAGTACGCCGCGACCGTCGCCGAGGCGGCCGCGACCGACTCGTAGGCCAGCTCGTCCTGGATCACCAGGCTGCCGCCCAGCCGGCCGAAGAACTCCTCGACGGCAGCGCCGCCGGGATGCACCGGCGTCACGCTGTCGCGGGACGCGACCGCGGGCAGCGGCACGCTGCGCGCCACCTCGCGGGCCGGGGCGACGACCTCGCTCAGGTGGGCCAGGTCGAGACCGGCGACGGCACTGACGACGGACTGGTCGGCGCGAAACGTCAGGCCGGCCAGGCTCTCGGCGGCGTCGCCTGGCAGCAGGCAGACGACGACCACGTCAGCCGCGTCGACGACCCCCTGGTTGTCGGTGGCGACGCGCACCGTCGGCAGCCGGCCCGCCAGCTCGGCCGACCGCTCCGCGCCGCGCGGCGAGAGCACGACCTCCGGCGCGTCGGTCACGCCGTCGCACAGGCCCACGACCATCGCCGCAGCGATCGATCCGACACCGATGAAGCCATAGCTCGTCACCGGGCAACTCTGTCACGCCAGGAGCTCGGCCACCGACCGGATCTCGTCGGCGGACCGGGCGCTCAGCAGCAGCGTGGTCACGCCGGTCTCCTCCCACTGGGCGACCCGCTCCTTGACCTCGCCGGCGGTGCCGACGATGTGCATGTCGTCCACGAGCTCGTCGGGGATCAGCGCGGTCGCCTTGTCCTTCTCGCCGTTGAGGTAGAGCCGCTGCACCTCGGCAGCCAGGTCCTCGTAGCCCATCCGCACGAAGACCGCGTTGTGGAAGTTGGCGTCCTTGGCGCCCATCCCGCCCATGTACAGCGACACCGACGGCTTGATCGCGTCCAGGACGAGCTGCTTCTCCTCGGCGTCCTTCACCACCTGGAGGTGGCAGGTCGCCGCGATCTCGAAGTCGTCGCGGCTACGTCGGGCGCCCGGTCGCGCGAAGCCCTCGTCGAGCCAGGGGCGGTACATCGCAGCCGACTTCGGCGTGTAGAAGATCGGGATCCAGCCGTCGGCGATCTCGGCGGTCAGCGCGACGTTCTTGGGACCCTCGGCGCCCAGCCAGATCGGCACGTCCCCGCGCAGCGGGTGCACGATCGGCTTGAGCGGCTTGCCCAGACCGACGGAGTTCTCCCCGCGGAAGGGCAGCGGGTAGTGCGGGCCGTCGTTGGTGACCTTGTCCTCGCGGGCCAGGACCTGGCGGATGATGTCGACGACCTCGCGGGTGCGCGCCAGCGGCTTGCCGAACGGCTGGCCGTACCAGCCCTCCACCACCTGCGGGCCGCTGACGCCCATGCCCAGGATGACCCGGCCGTTGGACAGGTGGTCGAGCGTCAGCAGGTGCATCGCGATCGAGGTCGGCGCCCGACCGGACATCTGGATGATCGAGGTGCCGAGCTTGATCCGGGAGGTCTCGCGGCCCCACCAGGCCAGCGGGGTGAACGCGTCGCTCCCCCACGCCTCCGCCGTGAAGATCGCGTCGAAGCCGGACTCCTCGGCGGCGGCGACGAGCTCGCCCACTCCCTCCGGAGGCTGGGCCCCCCAGTAGCCGAGCTGTAGACCGAGCTTCATTCGTCTCTCCTGTCGTCGGGTGCTTGCCCGATCTTAGAACGTGTTCTAGTTTCGGACCATGACACGAACACTGTCAGCACCGGTCACCGTAGCGTTCGACTACACCCGCTCGACGGGACCCGTCATCGGACGGTTCCTCACCGGCCTCCGCGACGGCGTCGTCGTCGCGGGCCGGACGTCGGGTGGTGAGGTCGTCGTACCCCCGCTGGAGTACGACCCGGACACCCACGACCAGACGAGCGACTTCGTCGAGGTCGCCTCGGTCGGGACGGTCACGTCCTGGACCTGGGTGCCCGAGCCGGTGAAGGACCAGCCCTTCGACCGGCCGTTTGCCTTCGCGCTGGTCACCCTCGACGGGGCCACCCGGCCGTTCTTCCACGCGCTCGACGTGGCGTCGCCCGACGAGGTGAGCACCGGGATGCGGGTCCAGGTCCGATGGGCCGCCGAGCGCACGGGTGCGATCACCGACATCGAGTGCTTCGAGCCCGCGACCGACGCAGGCCCCACCGGCGTGGAGGCCCTCGGCGACAACCCCGTCACTGGTGTCATCACCCCGGTCTCGCTCGACTACCTGTACGCCGCCTCGCCCGAGGAGTCCGCGTTCTACCGCGGCCTCAACGAGGGCCGCATCCTCGGTCAGCGCTGCCCCACCTGCTCCAAGGTCTACGTCCCGCCGCGCAGCGCCTGCCCCGCCGACGGGACGCCGACCGCCGAGGAGGTGGAGGTGTCGCAGACCGGCACGATCACCACCTTCTGCATCGTCAACGTGCCGTTCCTGGGACAGAAGATCGTCCCGCCGTACGTCTCGGCGTACGTCCTGCTCGACGGCGCCGACATCGCCGTCCTCCACCTGATCCTGGGAGTCCCCGCCGACGAGGTCCGGATGGGCATGCGGGTCAAGGCGGTCTGGAAGCCGCGCGAGGAGTGGACCTACTCCCTGGAGAACATCGACCACTTCGAGCCGACCGGCGACCCCGACGCGGACTACGACACCTACCGGCACCACCTCTGAGGGGCGAGAGATGAGAGACGTTGCGATCGTTGGGTTCGCCCAGCGGCAGATGGAAGAGTTCGACGGGTCGCCCACCTGCGTGGAGCTGCTCGTGCCGCTCTTCGCCGAGTGCTACGAGCAGACCGGCTGGAACCGCCACGACATCGGCTTCTGGTGCTCGGGGTCGTCCGACTACCTCGCCGGGCGCTCGTTCTCGTTCGTGTCGGCCGTCGACGCGATCGGCGTGATCCCGCCGGTCAACGAGTCCCACGTCGAGATGGACGCCGCCTGGGCGCTCTACGAGGCCTGGCTGAAGATCCAGACCGGCGAGGTCGACACGGCCCTGGTCTACGGCTTCGGCAAGAGCTCGGCCGGCGTGCTGCGCCGTACGCTCGCGCTACAGCTCGACCCGTACACGATGACGCCGCTGTGGCCCGACACCGTCTCCCTCGCAGGCCTGCAGGCCCGCGCCGGCATCGACGCCGGCACCTGGGACGAGCGGGCGATGGCCGAGGTGGTCAACCGCTCGCTCACCGACGCGGAGAAGAACGAGTACGCGATCCGCAAGGGCGGCTCGTCGGTCGACGAGCTCCTTGCCCGGCCGATGTACGCCGACCCGCTGCGCAAGCACGACTGCGCGCCGGTCACCGACGGGGCGGCCGCCATCGTGCTCGCGGCCGGCGACCGGGCCCGCTCGGTCTCGGACCGGCCGGCGTGGATCTCCGGGATCGCCCACAACGTCGACCCGATCAGCATGGGCAACCGTGAGCTGACCCGCTCCCCCTCCACCGCCGCCGCGGCCGCGGGCCTCGACCTCACCGGGGTCGAGGTCGCCGAGCTGCACGCGCCGTTCAGCCACCAGGAGCTGATCCTGCGCAGCGAGCTCGGTCTCGCGGACGACGTGGCGATCAACCCGTCAGGCGGCGCGCTCGCCGGCAACCCGATGTTCACCGGGGGTCTGATCCGCTTCGGCGAGGCCGCCAAGCAGGTCTGGAGCGGCAACGCCGACAAGGTGCTGGCGCACGCGACCAGCGGGCCGGCGCTCCAGCAGAACCTCGTGACCACCCTGGAAGGAAGGTCCTGACATGGCCAAGCAGCCAGCAGCCGTCGTCGGCATCGGTCAGACCCACCACCGCGCGAAGCGCCAGGACGTGTCGATGGCCGGCCTCTGTCGCGAGGCCATGGACCGGGCGCTCGCCGACGCCAACATGTCGCTCGACGACATCGACGCGATCGTGGTCGGCAAGGCGCCGGACCTCTTCGAGGGCGTGATGATGCCGGAGCTCTACCTCGCCGAGGCGCTCGGCGCGGTCGGCAAGCCGCTCCTGCGCGTGCACACCGCCGGGTCCGTCGGCGGCTCGACCGCCATCGTCGCCTCGTCGCTCGTGTCCTCCGGGGTGCACAAGCGGGTGCTCACCGTGGCCTTCGAGAAGCAGTCGGAGTCCAACGCGATGTGGGCGCTGTCGGTGCCGCTGCCGTTCAACATGCCGGTGCACGCCGGCGCGGGCGGCTACTTCGCGCCCCACGTGCGGTCCTACATCCGCCGCTCGGGCGCCCCGACGCACGTGGGCGCCATCGTGGCCGCCAAGGACCGGCAGAACGCGCTGAAGAACCCCTACGCGCACCTGCACAATCAGGACACGACGGTCGAGTCGGTGCTCGCCTCGCAGATGCTCTGGGACCCGATCAGGTACGACGAGACCTGCCCGTCCTCCGACGGCGCGTGCGCCTTGGTGATCGTCGACGAGGACACCGCCAAGGCCTCGC
Source organism: Nocardioides conyzicola (assembly GCF_039543825.1). Taxonomy (NCBI): domain Bacteria; kingdom Bacillati; phylum Actinomycetota; class Actinomycetes; order Propionibacteriales; family Nocardioidaceae; genus Nocardioides; species Nocardioides conyzicola. The sequence goes on from NZ_BAABKM010000005.1 coordinate 45,481, forward strand.
CCAACCCGGCCTGGATCCACGGCACCGTGATGCGCTCCGAGGCCACCTCGGCGGCCGAGCGCGACCAGGTCAACCCGCAGGCGTCGCGCGACGCCGCGGCGTACCTCTGGAAGACCGCGGGGATCAGCAGCCCGATCGACGAGATCGACATGGCCGAGATCTACGTGCCGTTCTCGTGGTTCGAGCCGATGTGGCTCGAGAGCCTCGGCTTCGCCGCCGAGGGCGAGGGGTGGAAGCTCACCGAGTCGGGCGGCACCGCCATGACCGGCGTGCTCCCCGTCAACTGCTCGGGCGGGGTGCTCTCGTCCAACCCGATCGGCGCCTCCGGGATGCTCCGCTTCGGCGAGGCAGCCCTCCAGGTCCGCGGCGCCGCCGGCGAGCACCAGGTCGACGGCGTCCGCAAGGCGCTCGGGCACGCGTACGGCGGCGGCTCGCAGTTCTTCGCGATGTGGGTCGTGGGGGCGGAGAAGCCGAGCAACTGACGGGAGCGAGTCTCACCTGACGGGACCCGGCCCAGCCGGCAGGCACGGCCCGGAGCGGCGTCCGGTCGTACGGCGTACGGTGGGGACTGCAGCCGCGTGCGGGCACCCCTCCGGGAGTCCCCCGTCGGCCGGGAAGGCGGACGGCATGGCGACGTCGTACGGCGCACAGCCCTCCTCCTCGACGCGCGCCCCGCTGCGCCTGAGGATCAGTGACCGGCCCGGGCTCGACACCCTCGACGGCGGCTGGTGGCCGCAGAGCCGCGACCTCGCCGTGGAGCTGGCCGACCTCGCCGACCACTTCCCGCCGGCGTTCGGCAGCGTCCAGCACGCGGTCTACTCCCCGCCCGACTGGGACTCGACCCCGCGACGGATCGCGGTCCACGGCGGCCACGTCGAGCTCGACTCGGTGCCGCAGGACGACACCCACGTGGTGCTGCTGCGGACCTCGCAGCGCCTGACCCTGAGGCTGCTCGTCGTCCCGCACGACTTCTCGGACGGCCAGGGCGCCGAGGCGCTGCTCGCGGCCGCCACCACGGGCTACGCCCACTCCGCCGGCTCGCTCCTGGAGACCGTCACCAACGAGCTCGACGTCGACCCGAGCGACCACTGGGCCTGAGCCCGTTCGCCGCTGGCGAACGCGCCACCGCACGGCGCTCCCGCGGCCTATCGTCGGATCATGGGTGACGTCGTCGCATTCCCGTCCCGTCCGGAGCCGCTCTGGCGCGAGGCCGTGGGCCACGAGCTGCGCGAGGAGCGGCGTACGGCGGAGCGCACGCTCGCCGACGTCGCGTCGGACGCGGGCGTGTCGACGCAGTACCTCTCCGAGATCGAGCGCGGTCTCAAGGAGCCCAGCTCGGAGGTGCTCGGCGCGGTCGTCGGCGCGCTCGGGCTGCGCCTGGTCGACCTGACCACGCGCGTCAGCCGGCGACTGACCCGGATCTCCGGGCCGGTGGCGCTGGCGGCCTGAGGCTCAGTAGCCCGGGAAGACCTTCCGCAGGTCGTCCAGGCTGACGTTGCCGGTGACCTCGACGCCCGCCGGCGTGAACTCCGGCTTGAGCCGGCCCGTCAGCAGCCGCGCGGCCGCCTCGGCGGGGCCGGTGAACGTCGCGGTCGGGTCGGCCAGGTCGGTCGTGACGGTGACGGCGTCGGCGACGGTGATGCCCCCTCCGGGGACGGTCACGCGGGCCTCCTCGGCGAGCTGGTCGGGCTTGGCGGCGAAGCCGAGCAGGAAGCCCAGCGGCCCGGCGTACAGCTCCAGCAACAGGGCGGCGGACTCCGGCTCGATGCCGGCCGCGGGGTCGAGGCCGACCCGCACGTCCCAGGCGTGGGCGGCGACCTCGTTGAGCCGCATGCCGACCGCGACCACCAGCGGGACCGGCTCGGGTAGGAAGCCCATGTCGACCGTCAGGTCGGCGCGCTGCTCCGCGGTCAGGCCCTCGACGACGTCGAGGTAGCGGCTGTCGTGCTCGACGAAGCCGGCCGCCTGCTCGAGCGGGCTCGAGCCGTCCCAGCGCGCCCAGACCGACTGGTTGTCCTCGGCCTCGACCGGGAGCCCGGCCGCGGTCGCGATCGGCTTCGTGGAGATCTCCGCGCCGCTGCCGAGGTGCGACAGCGCCTGGGCGACCGTCCACTCGGACGCGCCGCTGGGGCCGGTCAGCCGTCCCTCGTCGAGATCGGGGACCAGGGCAGCAAGGGCATCGTGGTTGGTGCGCAGGGCCGCGATCGCGCGGTCGACGAGTTCAGTCATGTCCGCCCTAACCGATCCGGCGCTCCCGTTCTTCCGGGAGGGCCTTCCGGCTGTCCAGGATGCTGTCGACGATGCCGTAGGCGACCGCGTCCGCAGCGGACAGCACGAGATCGCGCTCGGTGTCCTCGCGCACCTGCTCGACGCTCCGGCCGGTGTGGTGCGCCAGGATCTGCTCCATCTCGGCGCGGATCCGGGCGATCTCCTTCGCCTGCAGCGCCAGGTCGGGCAGCGTGCCCTGACCGCCTCCCGACGGCTGGTGCAGCACCACGCGGGCGTGCGGGAGCACCGTACGGCGACCGGGCGCACCGGCCGCGAGCAGCACGGCCGCCGACGACGCCGCCTGGCCCACGCACGCCGTACCGACCTCCGGCCGGATGAACTGCATCGCGTCGTAGATCGCCAGCATCGAGGTGACCGAGCCGCCGGGCGAGTTGAGGTAGAGGTTGATCGGCGCGTCCGGGCTCTCCGACTCCAGGTGCAGCAGCTGCGCGATCACGACGTTGGCGACACCGTCGTCGATCTCGGTGCCGAGGTAGATGATCCGGTCGGTCAGCAACCGGCTGTAGATGTCGACCGCGCGCTCGCCCCGGTGCGTCTTCTCGATCACGCTCGGGATCGTGTACTGACTCATGCCGACACCCCGAACGTCGCGGCCGGGCGGCTCGGGTTGATCGCGCTCAGGTCGCTGAGCACCTGGTCGACGAAGCCGTACGCCTGCGCCTGGTCGGCGGTGAACCACCGGTCGCGCAGGGAGTCACGCTCGATGACGTCCCGCGGCTGGCCCGTGTGCTCCGCGATCAGGCCGATCAGGACGCCCTTGACGTGCTCGAGGTTCTCGGCCTGGATCTCGATGTCGATGGCGGTCCCCCCGATGCCGGCGGAGCCCTGGTGCATCAGGATCCGCGAGTGCGGGAGCGCGTAGCGCTTGCCCGGCGTACCCGCCGAGAGCAGGAACTGCCCCATGCTCGCGGCGAGGCCCATCGCCAGGGTGCTCACGTCGTTGGGGATCAGGCGCATGGTGTCGTAGATCGCGAGCCCGGCGCTGACGCTGCCGCCGGGCGAGTTGATGTAGAGGCTGATGTCGCGGTGCGGGTCCTCGGCCGAGAGCAGCAGCAGCTCGGCACAGAGCCGGTTGGCGATGGCGTCGTCGACCTCCTGCCCGAGCACCAGGATGCGCTGGTGCATGAGGCGGGCGGTCAGCTGGTCGTCGAAGGGTCCGATGGACGGTGGCTGGGTCATGCCACCAGCGTTCGTCGCCGCACGCCGTCAGGGAAGCGGATCCGCTGCCAGCAGATCCGCCGTCAGCTGATGTCCAGCTGCACGGACGCGAGGGCGGAGTCGAGCTGCTCCAGGCTGCTGACCCCGACGATCGGCTTCCAGCCCTTCGCCAGCATCCAGGCGAGCACGACCTGGGAGGCGGGTACGCCGTGGTCCGCGGCGATCCGGTGCAGGCTCGCGAGCCGGGCGGTCGTGCCGGGGTGGTCGTAGGCCTCCGGGAACGGCCGGTCGGCCCGGTCGAAGCTGCCTTGCACCAGGGGGCTGTAGACCCAGAGCTCCAGCTCGGGCTGCACGTCGAGGTAGTCGACGGTCTCGTCGGTGACGAACCCGAACCGGTGGTCCTTGCCCGGCACCTGCGCACCCGGCCGCGGGTCGACGTACGACGTGGTCAGCTGCAGCGCCGTGAAGGGCTCGACCCCGAGCCGGTCGGCGATGGCACGGGCGCGCTCGACCCGCCAGGTGGGGTGGTTGGAGACGCCGAGACGCCGGACGACGCCCCGCTCGACCAGCGACCCGAACGCGGCCACCGTCTCCTCGAGGTCCGTCGAGCGGTCCTCGCCGTGGGCCCAGTAGAGGTCAATGGCGTCGACCCCGAGGCGCTCCAGGCTGCGGGCGGCCTCGCGCTCGATCACGGCAGCCGACAGGCCTTCGGTGCCGCCGTCGTCGGTCGGCTCCACGCCGACCTTGGTGGCGATCACGAGCTCGTCGCGCAGACCCGGGTTGGCGGCCAGCCAGCGGCCGAGCAGCGCCTCGCTCTGGCCGCCGTGGCCGGTGTCCGACGTCCAGAAGGAGTAGCAGTTCGCGGTGTCGAGGACCCGCCCGCCGGCCTCGACGTACCGGTCCAGCAGGGCGTACGACGTCGCCTCGTCGGTGCGGGTGCCGAAGTACATGGTGCCGAGCACCAGCCCCATCTCCAGGTCCATGCGCTCACCCTACGGACGACGTCGATAGGGTCGTTTCATGATCGAGCTCCGCACCCCTGCCCAGATCGAGCAGATGCGCCCCGCCGGGCGCTTCGTCGCCGACGTGATCACTGCTCTCGCCGCGAAGGCCGACGTCGGGGTCAACCTGCTCGAGCTGGACGAGCTCGCTCACCAGATGATCCGCGACCGCGGTGCGGAGTCCTGCTACATCGACTACCACCCGTCGTTCGGCGCCTCTCCCTTCGGCAAGGTGCTGTGCACGTCGGTCAACGACGCCGTGCTGCACGGACTCCCCCACGACTACGTGCTGGAGGACGGCGACCTGCTCTCGGTCGACTTCGCGGCCAGCGTCGACGGCTGGGTCTCCGACTCCGCGCTGAGCGTCGTGGTCGGCAACGCGCGCCAGGAGGACCTCGACCTGATCGAGGTGACCGGGCGCGCGCTCGAGGCGGGCATCGCCCAGGCGCGGCCCGGCAACCGCCTCGGCGACATCTCGGCGGCGATCGGCGACGTGGCCCGCGGGGTCGGGCTCGGCGTCAACCTGCAGTTCGGCGGCCACGGTGTCGGCCGCACCATGCACGGCGACCCGCACGTGCCCAACGACGGTCGCCCGGGGCGCGGGCTGAAGCTCAAGCCCGGCCTGGTGATCGCGATCGAGCCGTGGTTCCTGCACACCACCGACGAGATCTACACCGACAAGGACGGCTGGACGCTGCGCAGCAAGGACGGCTCCCGGGGCGCGCACATGGAGCACACCGTCGCCATCACGGCAGACGGCCCGCTGGTTCTCACCGAGCGGGCCGCCTGACGTACGTACGCCTCAGGCGTACTTGGTCTGCAGGTCCTTGATGCCGTTGATCCACGAGTGCCGCAGCCGCACCGGCTCCGCCAGCTTGGAGATGTCCGGCGCGTGGTCGGCCAGGGCGTCGAAGATCACCCGGATCTCCTGCCGGGCGAGGTTGGCGCCCAGGCAGTAGTGGGCGCCGTGGCCACCGAACCCGAGCTGCGGGTTGGGGTCGCGCAGGATGTTGAACCGGTGCGGGTCCTCGAAGACGGTCTCGTCGAAGTTGGCGCTGGCGTAGAACAGCGCCGCCCGCTCGCCCTTCTTGAACGTGTGGCCGCTGACCTCGACGTCGTTGAGGGCGGTGCGCTGGAAGACGTTGACCGGCGTACCCCACCGGACGACCTCGTCGACCATCGTCGCCGGCCGGTCCCGCTTCCAGATCTCCCACTGCTCCGGGTTGTCGAAGAACGCGTTCATGCCGTGCGAGATCGCGTTGCGCGTGGTCTCGTTGCCGGCCACCGCCAGCAGGATCACGAAATAGCCGAACTCGTCGTCGTTGAGACCTCGCTCGCCCTTGTGGGCCTGGATCAGCTTGGTGATGAGGTCGTCGCGCGGGTTGGCCTGGCGGTCGGCGGCGAGCATCATCGCGTAGCCGAGGATCTCGGCGGCAGCGACGTCGTTGTTGCCCGCGTAGTCCGGGTCCTCGCCGGCGAGCATCTGGTTGGACCACTCGAAGAGCTTGTGCCGGTCCTCCTGCGGTACGCCGATCAGGTCGGCGATCGCCTGGAGCGGGAGCTCGGCGGCGATCTCCTCGACGAAGTTGCCGGTGCCCCGGGAGACCGCGTCCTTCACGATGGACGCCGCCCGCTGGGTCATCGTGTCCTCGAGCTCGGCGATCGAGCGCGGGGTGAAGCCTCGGGAGATGATCGCGCGGGTCTGCGTGTGCTCCGGCGGGTCCTGGTTGATCAGGATGACGCGCTGGAGCTCGATCTGACCGCGGTCCATCTCGCCGGGAAAACGGATGATCGCCCCGTTCTCGGACGTGGACCAGTTCTTGCTGTCCTTCGAGATCGCCGAGACGTCCTCGTGCCGGGTGACGGCCCAGTAGCCGGTGCCCGACTCCTCGGCGAAGCCGCTGCGCTGCTCCCAGGGCTGCTCGATCCAGTGGATCGGCGAGCTCTGGCGGGCGAGCCGGAAATCGTCGTACGGGACTGACTTCTCGTTCAGGTCAGGGTCGGTGAAGTCGAACCCTGCAGCGAAGAGGTCGGTTGCGGTCACGGGGGCTCCTATTGGATGTGGAACACGTTCTAGTGGCCCAGGTTACATACCGAAGGTAGGTGAGGGAAGGTTGTACACGACAAGAACGTGTTCTAGTTTTGTCCCATGGGCACTCCTGTGATCATCGACGCCGTCCGCACCCCCCTCGGCAAGCGGAAGGGATGGCTGGCCGGCGTGCATCCCGCCGTCCTCATCGGGCACGCGATGAGCGAGGTGCTCGCCCGCTCCGGGATCGACTCGGACCTGGTCGAGCAGGTCGTCGCCGGCTGCGTCACCCAGGCCGGTGAGCAGTCCAACGGCATGGTGCGCCGCGCCTGGCTGCACGCGGGTCTCGCGCAGCACACCGGCGGGACGATGGTCGACGCCCAGTGCGGCTCGGGCCAGCAGGCCGCCCACATGATCAACGACATGGTCGCGGCCGGGACCATCGAGATCGGGATCGCCGCGGGCGTCGAGGCGATGTCGCGCATCCCGCTGGGCGCCAACGTGCCCGCCGGGACCGGCGACCCCCGGCCCGACGACTGGTCGATCGACATGCCCAACCAGTTCGAGGCGGCCGACCGGATCGCGAAGAACCGCGGGCTGTCGCGCGCCGACCTCGAGGCGTTCGGCCTGGCGTCGCAGCAGAAGGCGCGCATCGCCGTCGACGAAGGTCGCTTCAAGCGGGAGATCGCCGCCGTCACCGCGCCGGTGCTCGACGCCGAGGGCAACGCCACGGGCGAGACCCGCGTCGTCGACGCCGACCAGGGCCTGCGCGACACCACGCTCGAGGGGCTCGCCTCGTTGAAGCCGGTGCTGCCCGAGGGCCTGCACACCGCCGGCACGTCGTCCCAGATCAGCGACGGTGCCTCCGCCGTCCTCATCATGGACTCCGACCGCGCCGCTGCCCTCGGTCTCAAGCCCCGCGCCCGGATCGTGTCGCACTGCCTGGTCGGCTCCGACCCGTACTACCACCTCGACGGCCCCATCGCGGCGACCCAGAAGGTGCTCGACCGCACCGGCATGGCGATCTCTGACTTCGACCTCTTCGAGGTCAACGAGGCCTTCGCGTCGGTCGTCCTCTCGTGGGCCGGCCAGCACCACGTGGACCTGGACCTGGTCAACGTCAACGGCGGCGCCATCGCCCTGGGCCACCCCGTCGGCTCCACCGGCACCCGCCTGATCACGACGGCCCTGCACGAGCTCGAGCGCCGCGACCAGACCACCGCCCTGATCTCCATGTGCGCCGGCGGCGCCATGGCCACCGGGACGGTCATCGAGCGGATCTGAGGCGCAGCCGGGGCCGGGCGGCCCCGAGCTACGCCCCGTACACCGGCTCCGGCGCAGGACCGGCGGCGAGCAGCTCACGCAGGGCCGGCCCGACCTCGGCCGCCTCCCACCGGCGGCCGAGGTCGAGCGCGGGTCCGTGGCGCCAGCCGAGCTCGACGGTGACCTGGCCGCCGTCGATCTCGATGACGCGGCCGGTGACGTCGCCGGCCTCGACGGAGGCGAGCCAGGCGACGATGGGCGAGTTGTCCTCGGGGAGGGCCATGGCCGAGGTGTCGAAGGCGCCCTCGGTCATCCGGGTCCGGGCCACCGGGGCGATCGCGTTGACGGTGACGCCGTACCGGCCCATCTCCTGGGCGGCGACGAGCGTCATGCCGGCGATGCCGGCCTTGGCGGCGGAGTACGTCGTCTGGCCGACCGAGCCCTGGAGTCCGGCGCCCGACGACGTGTTGATGACCCGGGCCGCGCGCTGGCGTCCCTCCTTGGCCTCGGCGCGCCAGTAGGCACCCGCGTGCCGCAGGGGCGCGAAGTGACCCTTGAGGTGCACGCGGATCACCGCGTCCCACTCCTCCTCGGCCGTGTTCACCAGCATCCGGTCGCGGACGAACCCCGCGTTGTTGACCAGGATGTCCAGGCCGCCGTACGTCGTGATGGCCTGCTCGACCATGGCGGCCGCCTGCTCGAAGTCGGCCACGTCGGCGCCGTTGACGACGGCCCGTCCACCAGCCGCCTCGATCTCGGCGACCACCGACTCGGCCGGGGTCTCCCCCGTCCCCTCACCGGACAGCGAGACGCCGAAGTCGTTGACGACCACGGCCGCACCGTGGCGCGCGAGCTCGAGCGCGTGCGCCCGGCCGATGCCGCGGCCGGCGCCGGTGACGATCGCGACGCGACCTTCGAGAAGCTTGCTCATCAGAGTCCCTTCTGGACCAACAGGAAGGCGGGTGTCTCTCCCCCGCCGTGACAGGCGACGGTCGCGCCGGAGACGTACGACGCCAGCTCGCTCGCCAGGAAGGCCGCGACGTTCCCGACCTCGTCGGGGCGCGCCATCCGACCGATCGGGATCGTGCGCTCGATCGCGGCGACCGAGGCGTCGTCGCCGTAGTGGTCGTCCGTCTGCTCGGTGCGGCACAGGCCCACGTCGATCGCGTTCACCCGCACCTTCGGCGCCCACTCCATCGCCAGCGACGTCGTCAGCGAGTCGAGGCCGGCCTTCGCCGCGCCGTACGCCGCGATGGTGGGTGCCGGGCGGCCGGCCGAGATCGACGAGATGTTGACGATCGCGCCGCCGGAGTCCTGCTGCTGCATCACCGCGTTGGCGGCCTGCGCGCAGAGCAGCGGCGCGAGCAGGTTGAGGCCGACGATCTTCTCGTGGAAGCGCGCCGACGCGGTCGCCGCGTCGGTCGCGGGCGCTCCCCCGGCGTTGTTGACCAGGATGTCGAGGCGATCCAGCGACGCCACCAGCGCCTGCACGGCCTCGGCGTCCCGGACGTCGCAGACGTGGTGCGTGGTCCCCGGCACCGGCTCGACCGCCGTGCGCGAGCACGTCACGACGGTGGCACCGGCCGCGAGCAGGGCCTGGGTGATCCCGAGACCGATCCCGCGGGTGCCGCCCGTGACGAGCGCGACTCGTCCGGACAGGTCGATCGACAGCGCCATGCTGCTACCCTACCAAGCACTTGCTTGGTTAAGGAGAGACCGTGCCGATCACTTCCGAACTCCGCCCGGACGGCATCCGGGTCGTGACGATGGACGCGCCACCGGTGAACGCCCTCACCGTCCAGGGCTGGTACGACGTCGCAGCGGCCCTCGACGAGGCCAGCGGTGACCTGCAGACCCATGTGGTGGTGCTGCGGGCCGAGGGCCGCGGCTTCAACGCGGGCGTCGACATCAAGGAGATGCAGCACACCACCGGGTTCGACGCCCTGATCGGCGCCAACAAGGGCTGCTTCGCGGCGTTCAAGGCGGTCTACGAGTGCGCGGTGCCCGTCGTCGCCGCGGTCAACGGCTTCTGCCTCGGCGGTGGCGTCGGCCTGGTCGGCAACGCGGACTGCATCGTGGCCAGCGACGATGCCTACTTCGGCGTGCCCGAGGTCAAGCAGGGCGCGCTCGGCGCGGCGACCCACATGGCACGACTCGTGCCACAGCACATGATGCGCACCCTCTACTTCACCGCCCGCACGATCAAGGCGGCCGACCTGGTGCAGTTCGGCAGCGTGCTCGAGGTGGTCCCTCGCGACCAGCTCGACGACGCCGCCCTGAAGGTCGCCGGTGAGATCGCGGCCCACGACACCCGGGTGATCCGGGCGGCCAAGGAGTGCCTCAACGGGATCGACCCGATCGACGTCAACAAGAGCTACCGGTTCGAGCAGGGCTTCACCATGGAGCTCAACCTCGCCGGCGTCAGCGACGAGCTGCGCGACACCTTCGCGGGAACGGACAAGGCACAGAAGTGACCAAGGGACCACGCGACAAGCAGCTCTCGATCGACGAGGTCGTCGGCGAGCTGCGGGACGGCATAACCATCGGCATCGGCGGCTGGGGTCCGCGGCGCAAGCCGATGGCCCTCGTCCGCGCGATCCTGCGCAGCGACCTGAAGGACCTCACCATCGTCAGCTGGGGCGGGGCCGACGTCGGGCTCCTCGCCCGCGCCGGCAAGATCCGCAAGCTGGTCTACGCGTTCGTCAGCCTCGACTCGGTGCCGCTGGAGCCCAACTTCCAGAAGGCTCGCCAGGAGGGCACCATCCCCGAGCTGGTCGAGCTCGACGAGGGCATGTTCCAGACCGGCCTGCGCGCGGCCGCCCAACGGCTGCCCTTCCTGCCCATGCGCGCGGGCCTCGGCTCGGACGTGCTGGTCAACCAATCGCACATCAGGACCGTCACCAGCCCCTACGACGACGCGGAGGAGCTGGTCGCCGTACCCGCCCTCCACCTCGACGTCGCCCTCGTCCACCTCAACCGCGCCGACAAGCACGGCAACGCGACGTACCTCGGTCCCGACCCGTACTTCGACGACCTCTTCTGCATGGCCGCCGACCGGGCCTACGTATCCGTCGAGCAGGTCGTCGACACGGCCGGCCTCACCGTCGACACCCCCGTCCAGCGGCTGCTGCTCAGCCGGATGATGGTCAGCGGCGTGGTCGAGGCACCCAACGGCGCGCACTTCACCACCTGCACGCCCGACTACGAGCGCGACGAGAAGTTCCAGCGCGCCTACGCCGCCGCCGCGTCCGGCTCCGACGAGGACTGGGCGGCGTTCAGCGCCCGGTTCCTGGAGGGCGACGAGGCGTCGTACCAAGCCGCGGTCGCCGCGTTCCAGGAGGAGACCACGTGACCGACGTGACCCGCGCAGACGTCTGCGCCGCCGCCATCGCCGACGCGTTCAAGGACGACGGCGAGATCTTCGGCAGCCCGATGGGGCTGCTGCCGATGCTCGGCGTGCGCCTGGCCAAGCTGACCACCAACCCCGACCTGGTGATCTCCGACGGGGAGTCGCTCTTCCTCGCGGGCGTGCCGCCGCTCTTCGCCAAGGGCGACGTGGTCGAGGGCTGGATCCCCTTCCGCAAGGTCTTCGACGTGGTCGCGTACGGCAAGCGGCACGTGATGATGGGCGCGACCCAGGTGGACAAGCACGGCAACCAGAACATCTCCGCGATCGGCGACTGGGCCCGGCCCAAGCGGCAGCTGCTCGGCTCGCGCGGTGCTCCCGGCAACACGGTCAACAACCGCACGTCGTACTGGGTCCCCAAGCACTCCACGCGCGTCTTCGTCGAGCGGGTCGACATCGTCTCCGGCGTCGGGCCACAGCTGGCCAAGGAGGCCGGTCCCGCGGCGGCCCGCTACAACGACATCCACCGGATCGTCAGCAACCTCGGGGTGTTCGACGTGAAGGGCGCCGACGACAGCGTCCGGCTCCTCAGCGTCCACCCCGGCGTCACCGTCGACAAGGTCCGCGAGGCCACCGGCTTCGAGCTCGACGTGCCCGCCGACGTACCGACAACGCGGGAGCCCACCACGGAGGAACTGATCCTGATCCGGGAGGTGCTCGACCCGAAGGGCCTGCGCTTCAAGGAGGTGCCGCATGAGTGAGCAGCTGCTGAAGACTCCCTTCACCGAGCTGGTCGGCGTCCGCCACCCGGTCGTGCAGACCGGCATGGGCTGGGTCTCCGGGCCGCGCCTGGTCAGCGGCACCGCCAACGCCGGCGGCCTCGGCATCCTGGCCAGCGCGACCATGACCTTCGAGGAGCTCGAGAAGGCGATCGTCGAGGTCAAGAGCCGCACCGACAAGCCGTTCGGGGTCAACCTGCGCGCCGACGCCGCCGACGCCCCCGCGCGCTGCCAGCTCCTCATCGAGCACGGCGTGAAGGTCGCGTCGTTCGCCCTGGCGCCGAAGCCCGAGCTGATCGCCACGCTCAAGGAGCACGGCATCGTCGTGATGCCGTCGATCGGAGCCGCGAAGCACGCGGTCAAGGTCGCGGCGTGGGGCGCCGACGCGGTGATGGTGCAGGGCGGCGAGGGCGGTGGCCACACCGGCCCGGTGCCGACCACGCTGCTGCTGCCGACCGTCCTCGACGCCGTCGACATCCCGGTCGTCGCGGCCGGTGGCTTCTTCGACGGCCGCGGCCTCGCCGCCGCGCTGTCGTACGGCGCCGCCGGGATCGGCATGGGCACGCGCTTCCTGCTCACCCAGGACTCCGCCGTGCCCGACGCGGTCAAGCAGCTCTACCTCGAGCGCGGCCTGACCGACACGGTCGTGACCACGAAGGTCGACGGCATGCCGCACCGGATGCTGCGCACCGCTCTCGTCGAGGAGCTCGAGGAGACCAGCGCCGTCAAGCGGATGGGGCCGACGCTGCGCCGCACGCTGGAGTTCAAGAGGGACTCGGGGATGTCCTGGACGGCGCTCCTCAAGGACGGCCGAGAGATGAAGAAGGCCCAGGGCCGCACCCTCGCCCAGATGGCCCTGGCCGCCAACACCCCGACGATGCTGAAGGCCGGCCTCGTCGACGGCGACACCGACGCCGGCGTCCTCGCGAGCGGACAGGTCGTCGGCGTCATCAACGACCTGCCCACCTGTCAGGAGCTGATCGACCGCATCGTCACGGAGGCCGCCGCCGAGCTGCGCCGCGCCTCGTCGTACGTCGTCTGAGCGCTCCCGTCAGCGCGTGACCTCGAAGGCGACGTTGCGGGTGTGGTGGTGCCCGGATCCGTCGACGTACATCACCGTGTAGCGGTGCCGGTGCCCCGCCTTCAGGTGCTTGGTCGGGACGCGCAGCACGGCGGTGCCCTCGGCGGTGACGATGGCGTGGCCCACGGCGGCGCCGTGGGCGTGGCGTACGACGACCCGGCTCGACGGCCTGGCGCCCACGACCCGCACCGCTGCCTTGCGCCCTGACCGCACCGACTTCGTCGCGGTGACGGAGCTCTTGACCGGCGCGGTGCCGGCAGCGGTCTCCGGAGCGGCCGGCGGGGCTTCGGGGGTGGACGTGCCGGTGCCCGTCGGCTGGCCCACCGGGAGCTGGTGCGGCATGGTCTGCGCGGCGCCCGGTCGCGCGGGCATCGGCAGCGCCGACGCGGAGAGCTGCGCCGAGTAGTTCGCCTGGCGCGCGGCCGGGTCGAACTCGGCGTCGGTCGGCGCCGACTGCGGCACGGCCTGGAACGCTCCGGAGAGGTCGTCGAAGGTGTCCCGGCGCCACGGCGTGATCGCGTCGAAGGTGACCGGGCCCTTGCCGGACAGCCCACCGGCCTCGGCGATCGCCTCGATCAGCTGGAGCGGCGAGGTGTGGTCGGCGACCTGCGAGTAGACGTGTCCCCCGACGGACCACGGCGAGATGATCAGGCACGGCACGCGGAAGCCGGCGCCGGCGGGCAGTCCCCCACCCGGCGTCCCACGGGGCGACGGCATGTGGACGTACTCCTCGGGGTGGAGCTCGGGGTCCGGCACCGGCGGGGGCACGTGGTCGAAGAAGCCGTCGTTCTCGTCGTAGTTGATGATGAAGACGGTCGAGCTCCACAGGTCCGGGTTGGCCGCCAGTGCCTCGAGCTTGGACGCCAGGAAGTAGGCGCCCGCGGCCGGTGTGTTCGGCGGGTGCTCGTCGGAGGCGTACGGACCGTCGGGGAAGAGCCACGTCACGTCGGCGAGGGTGCCGTTGGCGCAGTCCTCCTCGAAGCCGAGGTAGCCGACCGCCGCCTTCGTCGGGTTGAGCGGGTCCCCGGCGCCCCCGGGAGTGCCGTTGCCGAAGAGCGTGCCGACGCCGGTGGCCCAGTTGAAGAGCGCGGTGTCGACCTGGCCCGCCGTCTTGAAGCTCTTCCACCACTTGAAGTAGTTGTACGAGCCCGAGCTGGAGTAGGTCTTGATGCTGTAGCCGGCGTCGTAGAGGACCTCGGCCGCCGACTTCCAGGTGAGCGTGTTGGGAGCGACGGTCTCGAGGATCGGCCCGCCCTGCTTGCCCTGGGGGTCGTTGGTGCCCGACATCCAGATCGCGCGGTTCGGGTACGTCGGGCCCATGACCGAGCAGTGGTAGTTGTCGAGCAGCGTGAAGTTCTCCGCGAGCGCCCAGTGGAACGGGATGTCGTCCTGCTCCATGTAGCCCATCGTGTAGCTGCCCTTGGCGGCACCGTCCGCGGCGACGTGGGTGCTGAGCCAGCCGTCCATCGCCCCCTTGTTCCAGGACGCGTGCTGGTCGCGCCAGTCGTGGGACAGCGACGGGACGGCGGCGGCTCCGGTGGCCTTCGTGTCCATGTGGAAGGGCAGCAGGTAGCCGTCGGGGTTCGCCGGGTCGGGCTGCATGAAGACGGAGTTGCCGTTGGGCAGCGTCATCGCGAGCGGGTCGTCGAAGCCGCGGACCCCGGGGAACGTCCCGAAGTAGTGGTCGAAGGAGCGGTTCTCCTGCATCACGTAGACCACGTGCTTGATCTTGGACAGGTCGAACTCCTCCGGTTCGGCCGCGGCGGCCGCACCGAGCTGGCTCGGGAGGAGCCCGGACATGCCGGCCGCACCCGCGACCGCGGCCGCGCCCATGACCACCGAGCGGCGGGAGGCGGGCAGGTTGAGGGGGTTGCTGCTCTGCTCAGTCATGAGGTTCTTTCTCGTCGTCGTGCTCGGGAGCGGGGCGGTGGTCACGGGGCCTTGACGGCCCGCGTCGACTTCGAGGTGGCGCTGGCGGTGCGGTAGCCGGCGTACGAGCCCGTGACCTTCACCGAGATCCGCTGGTGCTGGAGCCGGCGCGGGATGCGGTAGCTCGTCCGGGTGGCGCCGGCGATCTTCTTGCCGCCGGCGTACCACTGGTACTTCAGGTGGGCGCCGGCCAGCCTGACCGTGCCGGCCCGCCAGGTGCCCGCCGCCACCGTCAGCTTGCGGCCGACCTTGGCGGTGCCGTGGACCTTCGGCTTGCCGTGGGTCAGGGTGCCGGCGGCCACGACGTGCGACGTCGAGAGGGCCGAGGCCGTGGTGTACGCCGGGTAGGTGCCGGTCACCCGCACGGAGAGGCGCGTGCGGTAGTCGGCCGCGGTCGTCGTGTAGGTCGCCGACGTCGCTCCCTTGATGGCGACCCCGTTGCGCAGCCACTGGTAGTCGAACGACGTCACCGAGGCGTCGCCGGCCTTCCACGGGCCCGGCTTGGCCGTCATCCTGTCGCCGACGGCGAACCCGCCGGAGACCACCGGGACGGCCGTGGTCAGCGTCGTGTCGGGCACGGTCGGCACCGGGATGCCCACCGCGGCCGAGGTCGCGCTGGTCGAGGCGAAGCCGTCCTTGGCCGCGGTCACCGCGACCGCGACGACGTGGCCGCCGTCAGCGGTCGTCGTCGTGTAGGTCGCACCGGTCGCACCGGCGATCGCCACGCCGTCGCGCAGCCACTGGTAGGCGAACGAGTCGGGCGTCGGCGTCCAGGTCCCGGTGTCCGCCGTCAGCAGCGAGCCCACGGCGAGCGTGCCCGAGACGGTGGGAGCACTCACCGAGACGACCGGGCCGTTGGCGAGGATCGCGCAGGCCGTCGCCGCCGTTCCGGAGCCGGTGACGGGGATCTGGTCGGTCGGCTCGACGGGGCCGCTGGCCTCGCCGGCAAAGGCCGCGTGCGCCACCTGGGCGACCGCGTTGTTCCTGGTGTCGGCGATGTAGACGGTGTTGGTGCTGCGGTCGACCGCCACCGCGTGCGGCGTGTTGAGGTGGGTCCGCCACGGGAAGGAGCCGCCGCCCACGGGGCTGAGGTTCTCCGTCCCGGACAGCGCCGAGGTGTTGACCAGGGTCGAGATCGTGCCGTCGGGCGTCACCTGGCGGATGGCGTGGTTGAAGGTGTCGGCGATGAAGAGGTTGCCGGCACCGTCCAGCGCGACGCCCTGCGGGTCGTTGAGCCGTGCCGAGGTCGCCGGGCCACCGTCGCCGGAGAACCCGCCGAGGCAGCCGCTTGCCGCGAGGCCGGCGGCGTAGTCGCCCGCCACTGTGGTGATCACGCCGGTCGTGCCGTCGACGCGACGGACCACGTTGTTGGCCGCGTCGGCGATGAAGACGTTGTCCTTCGCGTCCACGGCGAGGCCCGCCGGCTGGGAGAGGCGTGCCTTCGTTCCGGCCGCCCCGTCCCCGGTGTAGCCGCCCTTGCCGGTGCCGGCCACGACCGAGATAGCGCCGGCGGCGGTGACCTCGAGGACGCGGTTGTCGTAGGTGTCGCCGATGAAGACGTTGCCCGCGCTGTCGACCGCCAGGCCGTTCGGGTGCCAGAGGTTGACGGTGAGCGGCGTGCTCGTCGCCGTGACGGCGGACCCGGCGCCTCCCGCGACGCCGGTGCCGGCGAAGCGGTGGATGACACCGTCGGTGGTCACCTTGCGGATGACGTTGTCACCGCTGTCGGCGATGTAGAGGTTGCCCGCGGCGTCGACGGCGGTGCCGCCGGGTTGGTAGAGCTGCGCATCCTCGGCAGGGCCCTCGTCGCCGAGGTCGCCGTACCCGGTGAGCGAGCCGGCCACGTTGTCGGTGACGCCGTTGATGATCGAGGCGAGCACGTTGTCGCCGGTGTTGGAGACGTAGAGCGTGCCGTTGGCGGCGGAGACGCCGGCCGGGCGGTAGAGGCCGCCGGCAGGGGGCAGCGGGAGCCCGGTGGTCGGGTCGATGACCGGGTCGTCGCCGGTGCTGTTGTCGTACGGCACCGCCGTGAGGAGCGGTCCGGTCGTGTCGACGATGCCCGCGCCGTCGGTGTAGGCGTACCCACGGGGGGCGAGCAGGGTCACCCAGTCCTTGCCGGTGAGGGTCAGCCCGGTGGCGCTCGACGGGACCGTGAGGTCCGCGCCGGCGGCCACGGTCGATCCCGGCGCCAGGGTGTAGTCGGTGCCGGCACGGTCCTCGAGCACGTAGCCGGACAGGTCGGCCGCGGAGGTCGACGTGTTGGTGAGCGTCACCGCCGAGCTGGTCGCCTCCGTGATCTTCACGGCACGGGTGAAGCCGAGCTGCTCGAGGTCGACGGTGCTGGGGCTGCTGAGCGCCTTCTTCAGCGGGTGCCCGACCGAGTCGCCTCCGGCGTACAGCGAGTTGTACCAGACCGCCGCGTCCGCGCTGGAGCGGTCGGACGGGAGCTTGTAGTGCTCGGCGTAGTTGCCGTTGGTGGCCGTGCAGACGGCCGCGCCGTTGAGGGTGTTGGCGGCGCACGGGGTGTCGACGTACGCCCGGGAGATCGGCGTGCCGCCCTGGGCGACCGACAGGTAGTAGCTGTGGTCCCCGCCGGAGTTGGCCATCGAGGAGAAGCCGTAGACCAGCACGACCGGGGTGGAGGCGGGGATCGCGTAGTTCGCGCGGAACTGAGCGGTGGTCTTGACCCCGAAGTACTGGTTCTCGACCCACCAGAAGACCTGGGTGCCGTGAGCGGGGATGACCGGGTCGATCGTGGGCGAGGACGCCGTGGTGTCCGCCGGGTCGTGCAGGGTCATCGTCGTGCCGCTCTTGGTGAGCGTGAGCCCGTACGCCGAGAAGTCGATCGGGTGGTCGGTGGTGTTCGTGACCTCGCTGTACTCGTAGTAGTCGGTCGAGTTGTTGTCGTAGTTGACCTCGGTGACCAGCAGGTCGTTCGGCTCGATCTCGGGCGGGCCGGAGTTGGCGGCGCCCTTGGTCGACCAGGCCGAGACGCCGAAGTCGCCGGTGCCGTCGGGGTAGCGCGCCCAGGAGGTGGGCGCCGAGGACGTCCACGTCGTCTGGTCGAGCAGGGTGCCGTCCGTCTCGGTGAGGTAGAGGGTGTCGTCGGCGGCCAGGTCGAAGCCGGCGGCGCCGAGATCGGCGCCGTCGACGACCACGAAGCCGTGCGCGGCGATGTCTCGTGCGGGCAGCCGGTAGGTGTCGCCCGCGCTGTTCTCCAGGGCGACCGAGGCACCGGAGAGGTCGCCGCCGGTGTTGTAGAGCTCGACCCAGTCTCCTGCCGCGGTGCCGGCGGTCCTGACCTCGTTGACGGCCAGACCCGCCAGCGGGTCACCGGGGGCCGGGCCACCGGACGGCGGCAGCACGACCAGGGTGAAGTCCTCGGAGACCGACCCGTGGTCGGCGCCCGTGCCGCTGTCGCTGGCGCTCACGTGGACGGTGTAGTGACCGAGGTCGTCGGTCGGCGTGCCGCTGATGGTGCCGGTGCCCGGGTCGATCGTCACGCCGGCCGGGAGGCCGGTGGCGGAGTAGGTGTAGCCGGGGAAGCCGCCGTGCGCCTTCGCGTGGATGTCGGTGAGGGCCACCCCCCGGTGCACGGAGACGTCGGCGATCGGGTCGAGGCGCAGGACCTTGCTGAGCGTCAGCTTGAACGACGTGGTCGCGGTGTCGATCGGCGTGCCGTCCGAGACGGTCACCGTCACGTCGTACACGCCGACCTCGTCGGTCGCGACGGGCGTCCCGCTGATCACGCCGGTGGCCGGGTCGATCGAGATGCCCGCGGGCAGGCCGGTGGCGGAGTAGGTGAGGTCGCTCCAGACCTTGGTCGCCTGGACCTGGATCGGGGTCATCGGGCCGTTGAGCGAGATCTCGGTGTCGGCGACGGGCGCGACCACCACGTGCTCGCTCGACTGCGAGATCGGGTCCCGCTGGCTCACGACGAAGTCGGCCGCGTTGTCGTTGGTGTCCTGCGGGAGCCCGTGCTTGACGATGCGGGTGTCCCAGTGCGCCGCGTCCTGGACCGGAGCGGAGTGGACGCAGCTGGCGGCGTTGCTGCCGTCGGCGGCGCAGACCGCCGTGCCGGTCCAGCCCTCGGCGCCGTGCACGTTGTTGGTGCCGTCGTTCTTCGAGAAGCCCATGGCGTCCACCACCGGCGAGGGGTTGATGCTGGGGTCGGCGAGGTCGAAGTCGCTGGCGCTGGGGCTCCAGGTGACGTGTCCCGGGGTCCCGAAGGCGGCGTCGTTGGCGGCCGTGTCGTTGGCGGCGAGCGGGTAGACGCCGGTGAGGTCGACAGCCGCGTCGAGCAGGAGCATCTGTCCGCCGGTCGCGTACCCGCCGATGTTCTTCGCTCCCTGCTGCGAGGGGTTGACGGTCGCGCTGGTGGAGCTGAAGTCGATGTCCGGCGTGACGCCTGCCGGCATCGAGGGCAGCGTGGCGCTCGCGGCGTCGTAGATCGAGACGAGGAAGTGGTGGTGCGGCTGGACCGTGCCGTAGAGCTTGTACGGCGCCGTGCAGGTCTGGGCGGCCGTGGCCGCGTAGCACAGGTAGTAGTTCGGCTGGACCGTCGCGGGCGTGGTCGCCGTGTCGAGCGTGCCCAGCACGATCGGGTCGTCGGTCGGGTTGTAGAGCTCGAACCAGTTGTTGTCGTAGACGCCCGACTGGTCGCCGTTGACCTGGCTGATCACGAGGCGGTCCGAGGTCAGGGACGCCGGGTGGGCGTTGGTCGCTCCCTTGGTCGCGTGCTGCGAGACCGCGAAGTCGCCGGTGCCGTCGGGGTAGCGGGCCCACGAGGTCGACGGGGAGGAGGTCCAGGACGTCTCGTCCAGCACGGTGTCGTCGGTCTCGGTGAGGTCCAGGGTGTCGGCCGCGCTGAGATGGATCCCAGCGCCGGCGAGGTCGGTGCCGTCGATGACGACGTGGTCGTCCGCGGCGATGTCCTGCGTCGGCACGCGGTAGGAGTCGCCGGCCTCGTCGGTGAGGTTCACCACGGCCCCGGTCACCGCGGCACCGGTGTTGACGAGCTCGACCCAGTCGTCGGCCGCGGTGCCGGTGGCCCTGACCTCGTTGATCCTGAGCCCGGCCAGGGGGTCGGTCCCGCTGGGCGGGGTGGTCGGAGGTCGCTCGACGATGGTGAAGTCCAGCGCGACCGACTGGGCGGCGGAGCCCGCGCCGCTGTCGCTGACGGTGACGTGCACGCCGTAGCGGCCGACGGCGCCGGTCGGGGTGCCGGTGATCACGCCGGAGGCCGGGTCGATGTCGAGCCCGGCCGGCAGGCCGGTGACGGCGTAGTGGTAGTCGGGGGTGCCGCCGTGCGGGGTCACCTGGACGGGTGCGATGGCCGCGCCCTTGTGGACGGTGACGTCCGCCTGGGGGTCCACGCGCAGCAGGCTGCTGACCGTCATGGTGAACGTCGTGGTGGCCGTCTCGGGCCCGCTCGGCGTCTGGTCGGAGACGGTGACCGTCACCGGGTAGGGCCCGAGGTCGTCGGTCGCGGCCGGGGTGCCGCTGATGACACCCGTCGCCGGGTCGATCGTCACTCCCTGGGGCAGCCCGTCCGCGGCGTACGTCAGGGCGCCGACGCCCTTGCTGCCCTTGACCTCGAGGGGTGCCATCGCCTCACCGCGGCTGACCTCGGTGTCGCTCACCTTGGCCACGGCCACGTGGTCGTTGACCTGGGAGTGGATGGTGAAGGTCGCGGGCGAGGCGGTCGAGAAGTCGGTGCGGTTGGTGTCCGTGTCGACCGGTACGCCGTCGGTGAAGGTGCGCGTGATGACGCAGGCGTTCGTCGTCCCCGCGTTGACACCCGTGATCGGCGTCGCGCCGTTGCTCTCAGCGGCGTTCGGCTGGGTGGTCCCGGCGTTCGTCCAGCCGACGCCGTCGACCAGCCCGGCCGCCCGGGCGGCGGAGGAGGAGAGGTCGCCGGTGAAGGTCGCGGCGCTGCCGGCGTTGGCGGCGCTGGGGTCGAGCAGGAGGACCTGGCCGCCGGTGTTGCAGCCGCCCATGTTGCTGCCCTGCTGCTGCCCGTTCGCCGCGGTCTTGACCGCGACGTCCAGGTCCGGGGTGAAGCCGGACGGGTAGGTGCCGTCGTCGGCCGGCGTGTGCGCGTTGGCGTACCAGACGAAGAAGTAGTGGTGCGCCTTCACCGTGCCCGACAGCTTGACGGTCGAGCTGCACTTCTGCGGCGAGGTCGTGACGCCCCGGTAGCACAGGCTGTAGCTGCTCGACGTGACGGCGCCACCGGCGACCGTGCCGAGGGCGATGTCGGAGTCCGTCGGGTTGTAGAGCTCGATCCAGTCGTTCGTCCACTGGGCAGTGTCGGAGTTGGCGCCCCAGACTGCCGCGATCACCAGGTGGTCGGGGGCGGCGGCCGCCTCGGCCGGACCGGCCAGGACCGCTCCCGCCATCGTCGCGGTCAGGGCGGTGGTCACGACGGCGCTGATGACGCCGCGCCAGCTCTTCAGGAAGGTCACGAGTCGTGAGGATTTCGCTAGCGTCGTAACAGACGGGGATCGTCCGGTGAACGCCCGGGAGTGCCCAGATGATCGTTGGGCGATCGCCCAGATCCCGTGCCAGGGTGACCCACCATGGCCGACCTGAAGGACATCGAGCACCTGCTCATCGTCATCGCCGAGGACGTGCCGGTGGCGTCCGTGACCGCCCTGCCGGAGCTGGTCACGACCTGCCGCAACTACCACCTCACGCCCGACGGCGAGGAGCGTGCGGAGCGTGTCTGGCCGAGCTTCGCCGTCCTCCTGCGCGACGCCGGCGTCACCGTGCACCTCCGCGCCTCGATGCCGGACACGCTGGGCGACGTCACCGTGATCGAGGGGTCCGCTGCGACCGTCGAGGCCGTCCTGGCGGGGCTCGGCGACCTCCCGCCCGCCACCCTCGTCGCCGTCGCCCTCGGTGGCGGCGACGCGCTGCCGGTCGCCGAGTCCTGGGGTCCTGCCCTGGGGGCACCCGGGACCCTGCTCCTGCACACCCCGTGGACCTCCCGAGCCTGGGTGAGCGACGAGGTCTGCGACCACACGTCGCTGATCCAGCTCTGCGAGCGCTGGACCGCCAGCCACGGCCACGAGGCCCGGATCTGGCTCACCGAGTGGCGGCGCCGCGTGTGCGGTGACCTGGTCGGAGCGGTCGACCTCGGTGAGCCGGTCGAGAGCACCGACACCGACGGGGTGCCGGCCCGGCCGCTCCCGTACGCCCCCTCCGCGGAGATCGGCACGCGGGCCGGCGCCGCGGTGCTGGAGCTCACCAACGCCGGCGCATCGCTCGGGATCCATCTCAGGGTCGAGGACGGCGGCAGGACGACCGGGGTGACGGTCCCTGCGTCGCCGGCGGCGCGTCCGCGCACGATCACGGTGCCGGTCACCACCCGCGACGGCCGGTACGACGTCACCGTGACCGGCCCCGGCGGGTTCGCCCGCCACCTGACAGGCGAGCTCACCACGAGCCGCGCGCTCGAAGGAAGGCTCGGATGAGCGACTTCACGATGCCCCTGGTCCTCGACCTCGACGTCGTCTCCCTGACGATGTCGTTGGTCAACATCGCGTCACCGACCGGTGAGGAGGGCGGGCTGGCGGACTCGATCCAGGACGCCCTGGCGCCGCTCGCCCACCTCAGCGTCGAACGGGTCGGCACCACGGTCGTCGCGCGTACGGCGGAACCCGACGACGCGGCGGACCGCGTGCTGGTCGCGGGACACCTCGACACCGTCGCCGGCGCGCCCGACGCCTTCGCCTACGTCGAGATGGGCAGGCTCGTGGGCCCCGGCGCCTGTGACGCGAAGGGCGGGATCGCGGTCATGCTCAAGGCCGCCGCGTCACCACACCCGCGCAACGCGACCTTCGTCTTCTACGACGGCGCCGAGACCGGGCGCGACGGGCTCACGCAGCTGGCCGAGTCCCGCCCCGACCTCGTCACCGTCGACGCGGCGGTCGTGCTCGAGCCGACAGCCGGGCGCGTCTCGACGACGGAGCCGACGCATCCCGTGCTCGCCCGCCTCGTCGAGCTGGCCGACGCACCGGGGCCGCCCGCCGTGCCCCTGAGCTGCTCGGGCGCTCAGGCCCTCGCCGCCCGCGGCATCCCGACCGCGGTCTTCGGGCCCGGCGACCCGCGCCTGGCCCACTCCCCCGACGAGCTCGTCCCCACCGCGGAGCTCACCCAGTGCGAGCACGTGCTGCGCACCTGGCTGCAGGGTTGACCTAGACGGACCGCTGGAAGTCGAGCACCCGACCCATCACCCGGTAGCCCAACAGCTCGTTGACGCCGATCATGTGGTCGTTGGACTCGGCGTTCCAGGTGTCGAGCTCGCGGACCTGCGGCTCCTCCTCGCCGAGCCACCGCAGCATCTCCAGCTTGAGCACCAGCCCGAGCCGGTGACCGCGGTGCGCGGCCACGACCGACGTGTCGTGCTGCTCCGCGAGCTCGGGCCGCTCGCCGTCGACGGCCACGACCGTCTGCCCCGCCAGCTGGCCGGTCCCCCGGTGCCGGGCCACCAGGCGGTAGAGCCGGTGTCCACGCTCCGCCCACGCGTGCTCGTACGCCGCGATCCGCTGGGGCGGGTACACCTCGTCCTCGACGTCCAGCTCGTCGGTGGGGGCGTCGTTGATGGCAGCGGTGAGGTCGGCGAGCGCGGCGAGGTCGCCGTCGGGAGTCACCCTCGGCCAGCGGACCAGCTCGTAGCCGGGCGTCTCCGGCAGCGGCAACGACGGGAGCTCCTCGACGTACTGCCGGCGGTGCACCTCCACCGACCTCTGCTCGAACCCGTGGACGGCGGCGAAGGCCTCGGGCCCCGGCCCCTCCCAGCCGGCGATGCCGACCGTGGTCCGTCCCTCCGACCTCGCCCGCTCCACCTGGTGCGCCAGCAGGGCACTGCCGTGACCCCGCCGTCGCTGCTCCGGCACGATCTCGACCTCCACCGACGCCAGGTGGGCGTTGTCGTACGACGAGACCTCGTAGCGCGCCGCGCCCACGTCGAGCCCACCGGCCGTGGCCAGGAAGGCCCGGGCCGGATCACCGTCCCAGCCGTGGCGGAGCTCGCCGACGCACTCGTGCTCCGTCAGGGGGTGCAGCCACGGCGAGTCGACGCGCCGCGCTGCGTTGGTCACGGCCACCAGACGGCGTACGGCGTCCGCATCCGTCCAGTCCACCTGCTCGATCTGCATCCCTCGAGCATGCCGGATCCCCTACGGTTCCGCTGTGACGAAACTGGGCCGCACGACGCTGCTGTGGATGATCCCGCTCAACCTGCTGCTCGTGGCCTGGGTCTGGATCGGCCGGATCGTGTTCGGGGTCGGCGGCTGGTTCTTCCTGATCTTCCTGGTGTCGATCGTCCCGGTCGTGCTGATCGCGCTGATCCTGACGACGGTGCTCGCGTTCACCCAGGAGGGCCGGCCGCGCTCGCTGACCCGGTTGCAGGCCTGGGCCCAGCTGCTCACCTGGCTCGGGCTCCTCGGCTTCGGCGCGTTCTGCCCCGACTTCGGCGACACCGATGACAGCAGCATCTCGTTGCTCACCCAGCTCTTCGGGCACACCGACGCCATGCTCGACCTGAGCTACACCGTGACCATCGGGTTCGCCGTCGTCGCGGTCGTGGCGTACGTCGTGCTGCTGGTGTCGCTCGTGTTCGCCCGGCGCCACGACCCCACCCCGGCCCTCGGCTGAGCGGTGACCGACAATGGTGCGGTGAGCGACACGCCGACCCCCTCGACCCCGCCGAAGAAGCGGCCTCGGCACCTGATGGACCCCGCCAACCCGCACCGCGAGGTCAAGTCCGCGGCCACCGGCTCGATGCACCTGGAGCCCGTGCAGAAGTGGGTGCTGTCGATCCTCGCGGCCGTGACGATCGCCCACCTCGCCGCCGGGCTGGTGATCGCCGCGATGTACGTCGACGACGGTCGCACCGACGCCCAGATCGGGCTCAACGTGCTCGCCGGCGCGTTCGGCGTCATCGCCGTCGCGGTCTTCCGGACCATCCACCAGCTCAAGCCGGTCTCGGCGTGGCTGCTGCTCGGTCTGGTCCCGACGGTCGTCGGTCTCTGGCTGACCTTCCGCTGACCCACCGGTCACCGCCCGCGGCCTAGGGTGGCGTCATGGCTGACGACAAGACTCGTGACAAGGCATCCACGTTCCTCCGCCTCCACCAGGCGCCCGAGCTCCTCACCGTCGTGAACGTGTGGGACGTGATCAGCGCCAAGGTGGTCGCCGACGTCGAGGGCACGTCCGCGCTCGCGACGGCCAGCCACTCGATCGCGGCGTCGTACGGCTACCCGGACGGCGAGCAGATCCCGGTCGACCTCATGCTCGAGGCCGCCGGACGGATCGCCGCCTCCACCGACCTGCCCGTGACCGCGGACCTCGAGGGCGGGTACGGCGACCCAGCCGAGACCGTGCGGCGGGCGATCGGTCTCGGGATCGTCGGCGCCAACATCGAGGACCAGATGCGTCCCCTCGCCGAGGCCGCGGCCAACGTCGAGAAGATCATGAAGGCCGCGGAGGCCGAGGGCGTCGAGTTCGTGCTCAACGCCCGTACCGACGCCTTCGTGAAGGGCCGCGACCGCGACCAGGCCGAGGTCCTCGCCGACGCCGTCGAGCGTGGCAAGGCCTTCCTCGACGCCGGTGCCCCGGTCGTCTTCGTGCCCGCCAAGCTCGACGAGGCCCAGGTGACGACCCTCGTCGAGGCCTACGGACCGCAGCGGCTGACCATGATCGGCATCCCCGGCGTCCCGTCGCTCGCCCGACTGCAGGAGCTCGGCGTCGCCCGGGTCTCCTACGGCCCGATGCCGCAGAACGTCGCCCTCACCGCGCTCCAGGAGCTGGTCGAGGACGTGCACCGCGGCGGTGGCGTGCCGTCGACCATGCGGATGCTCAACTAGAGCCGCTCGATGATCGTCACGTTGGCCTGACCGCCGCCCTCGCACATGGTCTGCAGGCCGTAGCGGCCGCCGGTGCGCTCGAGCTCGGCGAGCAGGGTGGTCATCAGGCGTACGCCGGTGGCGCCGATCGGGTGGCCGAGGGCGATGCCGCCGCCGTTGACGTTGACCTTGTCGTGCGGTGCGCCAGTCTCCTTCATCCACGCGAGCACGACGGACGCGAACGCCTCGTTGCACTCGAAGAGATCGATGTCGTCGATCGAGAGGCCCGTCTTCTCCAGCGCGTGCTGCGTCGCGCGGATCGGCCCCGTCAGCATCCACACGGGGTCGTCGCCGCGCACCGACAGGTGGTGGATCCGCGCCCGCGGCGTCAGCCCGTGGTCGGCCACGGCCTGCTCGGACGCGATCAGCATCGCGGCCGAGGCGTCACAGATCTGCGAGGAGACCGCGGCGGTGATCCGGCCGCCGGGGGCCAGCGGCTGCAGGCCGGCCATCTTCTCCAGCGAGGTCTCGCGCGGGCACTGGTCGGTGTCGAAGTCGCCCACGGCCTCGATCTGGTCTGCGAACCTGCCCTCGGCGATCGCGGTGCGCGCCCGCTCGTGCGAGGCCAGCGCGAAGGCCTCCATGTCCTCGCGGGAGATGTCCCACTTCTCGGCGATCATCTCGGCCGAGTTGAACTGGCTCACCTCCTGGTCGCCGTACCTCGCCTGCCAGCCCGGCGACTCGGCGAAGGGCGTGGAGAAGCCGTACTGCTGACCGACCAGCATCGCGGCCGAGATCGGGATGGCGCTCATGTTCTGCACGCCGCCGGCGACCACGAGGTCCTGGGTCCCGGACATGACGCCCTGGGCCGCGAAGTGCACCGCCTGCTGCGACGAGCCGCACTGCCGGTCGATCGTCACGCCGGGCACGTGGTCCGGCAGCCCGGCCACCAGCCACGCCGTACGCGCGATGTCGCCGGCCTGCGAGCCGATCGTGTCGCAGCAGCCGAGGATGACGTCGTCGACGGCGCCCGGGTCGACGCCGGTACGGCGGACCAGCGCGCTCAGCGTGTGCGCGGCGAGGTCGGCCGAGTGGACCGCGGCCAGCGCTCCCCCGCGCTTGCCCACAGGCGTCCGAACGGCGTCGACGATGAAGGCCTCACTCATGGACGTACTCGCTTCGCTCCGTGCGCCCATGAGGCACATGTCAGGCTGTATTGGATTTTTCGCTCACTTCGTTCGCTCATCGGTGGATCCCTTCGAGAAGGATGGAGAGGTACTGGCGCGCGATCTCGGTGTGGGTGCGTCGTCCGCCCGGTCTGTACCACGAGACGGCGACCCAGACGGTGTCGCGGATGAAGCGGTAGGTGAGCTCGAGGTCCAGGTCGTCGCGCAGGACCCCGGCGTCGATGCCGTTCTGCAGCAGGGTCAGCCAGACCTCGCGGGACTGCTGGTTGCGGTCCGCGAGGTAGGCGAACCGGTCGAAGGTGAGCAGGTAGGCGGCCTCGTTCTGGAAGATCGCCACCTCGTCACGGTGCTTGTCGATGGCCTCGAAGGAGGCCACGACGGCGCGCTCCAGCTGGGCCAGCGGGTCCAGGTCGCTCGCGAGGATCTCGTCGTACTGGCCGAACAGCTCCTCCTGGAAGGTCCGCAGGATCTCGTCGACCATCGACTCCTTGGAGTCGAAGTGGTGGTAGAGGCTGCCCGAGAGGATGCCGGCGGCGTCGGCGATGTCGCGGACGGTGGTGTTCTTGAAGCCCTTCTCGGCGAAGAGCCCGGCCGCGATCGCGAGCAGCTCGTCCCTCCTCGTCGCAGAGGACTGCGTCTCCTCACGCATGCTGGCTGCTCACCGAGACCACCTCGCCGGTGAGGTACGACGAGTACTCGCTGGCCAGGAAGACCATCACGTTGGCGACCTCCCACGGCTCCGCCGCGCGGCCGAAGGCCTCACGCTGCTTGAGCTCGTGCAGCAGCTCGTCGGAGGTGACCTTGGCGAGGAAGGGGTGCATCGCCAGGCTCGGCGAGACCGCGTTGACCCGGATGCCGTGCGGGGCGAGGTCGAGGGCGGCGCAGCGCGTCAGCGCCATCACGCCGGCCTTGGCCGCGGCGTAGTGGGCCTGCCCCTCCTGCGCCCGCCAGCCGATGACCGAGGCGTTGTTGACGATCACGCCCTTCGTGCCCGACGCGACGAAGCGCTGGCCCGCGGCGCGCACGCACCGGAAGGTGCCGTTGAGCGTGATGTCGAGGACCTTGAGCCACTGCTCGTCGGTCATCTCGAGGATGCTCGCGGTGCCGCCGAGGCCGGCGTTGTTGATCATGATGTCGACGCCGCCGAAGTCCTCCGCGGCGTCGAGCAGTGCGGTCACCTGGACCTCGTCGGTGACGTCGCAGACCAGCTGCCGGACCCGGTCGGCCCCGAACTCCCCGGCCAGCGCCTCCTCGGCCTCCGCGAGTCGGCGGGCATGGGTGTCGCTGAAGACGACGGCCTTCGCGCCCTCCTCCAGCACCCGTCGTACGACGGCCGCACCGATGCCCGCGCCCGCCGCAGCGGTCACGACGACGACCTTCCCGGCCAGCAGGTCGTGGCCGGGGACGTAGTCGGGGGTGGGCTGCTCGGGCCTGACGGTGGTCATCCACGTGCCTCTCGGGGTAGGCCGAGCACGCGCTCGGCGAGGATGTTGCGCTGCACCTCGTCGCTGCCGCCGTAGATCGTGTCGGCGCGCGCGAAGAGGAAGAGTCGTTGCCAGCGATCCAGGTCGTAGCCGTCCGCGGTGGCCGTGGTGAGGCCGCCGGCGCCGAGGACGTCCATGGCGACCTCGCCGAGGCGCTTGTGCCAATTGGCCCAGACGAGCTTGAAGACCGAGGGCCCTGCGGCGTCGTCCGAGGAGAGGCCACGCATCGCCTGCCGGCGCATCACCTCGAGCTCGACCTTCAGGCCGGCGAGGCGGTCCCGGAGGACCGGGTCGTCGATCGCACCGTTGTCCTTCGCGAGGTCGACCACGCCGTCGAGCTCGCGGGCGAAGCCCACCACCTGCGCGAGCACGGAGACGCCGCGCTCGAATCCGAGCAGCGCCATCGCGACCTTCCAGCCGTCGCCGGGCTCGCCGACCACCAGGTCGGCACCGGTGCGGGCGCCGGTGAAGAACACCTCGTTGAACTCGGAGCCGCCGGTCAGCTGCTCGATCGGGCGTACGTCGACCCCGTCCTGGTCGAGCGGGACCAGGAGGAAGGACAGCCCGCGGTGGCGCTCAGAGCCCGGCTCCGTGCGGCAGATGACGAACGCCCATTGGCTGAAGTGCGCGTTGGACGTCCACACCTTCTGGCCGTCGACGACCCAGTCGTCGCCGTCGATCCGCGCCTTGGTCTGGACGTTGGCCAGGTCGGAACCGGCGTTCGGCTCCGAGTAGCCCTGTGCCCACAGCTCCTCGACCGCCACGATCTTCGGCAGGAACCGGTCCTTCTGCTCCTGCGTGCCGAACGCCATCAGCGTCGGCCCCAGCAGCTCCTCGCCGAGGTGGTTGACCCGCACGGGCGCGTCGGCCTTGGCGTACTCCTCGTGGAAGATCACCTGCTGGGTCAGGCTCAACCCACGGCCGCCGTGCTCCTGCGGCCAGCCGACGCAGGTCCAGCCGTGCTCGGCGAGCAGCCGGTTCCAGGCGAGCCGCTCGTCGTGCGCCTCGTGGTCGCGGCCGGCACCGCCGAGGCCGCGCAGCGCGGCCCACTCGCCGGTCAGGTGCTCCTCGAGCCAGGCCCGCACCTCGGCACGGAACGCCTGGTCCTCCTCGGAGTAGGTCAGGTCCACAGGTGATAGCCTACCAAGCAATTGCTTGGTTGGGTGCGCAGCATCGAGTCAGCGACGGAGAGGCACGGCATGACCCACACGATCCCGGCGGCGCTCGGCGACGCGGCGGACCGCTTCGGCGACCACCCGGCGTACGTCCAGGACGGCGAGGTGGTCTCCTTCCTGGAGCTGCTGCGCCGCGTCCGGCGAGCCGCACGCGCGTACGTCGCGCTCGGGCTGCAGCCCGGCGACCGCGTCTGCGTCTGGGCGCCCAACAGCATCGGCTGGGTGGTGGCCGCGCTCGCCACGTCGTACGCCGGCGGCACGCTCGTCCCGGTCAACTCCCGCTACACCGGGCACGAGGTCGCCGACGTCGTCGACCGCACCGGTGCCCGGATCGTCGTGGTCGCGGACGGCTTCCTCGGCCGCACCCAGGTCGACGACCTGCGCGCGGCGAGCGACCTCTCGTCGGTCCTGGCCGTCATCGACCTCGTGGACCTGCCCGACCTCGACCTCGGGTCGGTGACCACCGCGGACGTCGACCGGCTCGCGGAGTCCGTCTCCCCCGACGACCCGGCCGACATCCTCTTCACCTCGGGCACGACCGGCCGGAGCAAGGGCGCGGTCTCGGCCCACCGCCAGACCGTCGGCGTGGCCCGGGCCTGGGGTGAGCTCGGCGGCGTGACCGGCCAGGACCGCTACCTGGTGATCAACCCGTTCTTCCACTCCTTCGGCTACAAGGTCGGCATCGTGACCGGCCTGCTGACGGGCGCGACCCTCTACCCGGTCGCGACCTTCGACCTCGACGAGACCATGCAGCTCATCGAGACCGAGCGGATCTCCGTGCTGCCGGGCGCCCCCACGATCTTCACCTCGCTGCTCAACGCCCCGGGCCGTGCCGACCGCGACCTGTCGTCGCTGCGACTCGCCGTCACCGGCGCCGCCGTCGTCCCGGTCGTGCTGATCGAGCGGATGCGCGACGAGCTCGCGATCGACCAGGTCGTGACCGCCTTCGGCATGACGGAGGCGGTCGTCGTCACGATGTGCCGCGAGGGCGACTCGGCCGAGACCGTGGCCACCACCTGCGGCCGGGCGGTCCCCGGGATGGAGACCCGCATCGGCCCGGACGGAGAGCTCCTCGTTCGCGGCGACTACGTGATGCTCGGCTACTTCGACGACCCGGAGGCGACCGCCGAGGCGATCGACGCCGACGGGTGGCTGCACACCGGCGACGTCGGCGTGCTCGACGACGACGGCAACCTGTCGATCACCGACCGGCTCAAGGACATGTACATCTCCGGCGGCTTCAACGTCTATCCCGCCGAGGTCGAGCAGACGCTCGCGCGGATGGAAGGCGTCGCGGACGTGGCCGTCGTCGGCGTGCCCGACGAGCGGATGGGCGAGGTCGGCAAGGCCTACGTCGTGGGCACGGCCCGGCCCGACGACGTGATCGCCTACGCCAAGGAGCGCCTGGCCAACTTCAAGGTGCCACGCCACGTCGAGGTCGTCGACGCGCTCCCGCGCAACCTGTCCGGCAAGGTGCTCAAGACCCAGCTGAGGGGCGACTGATGGACCTGACCCTGTCCGAGTCCGAACTGGCCTTCCAGGCCGAGGCCCGCGCCTGGCTCGAGGCCAACGTGCCGGCGGAGCCGCTGCCGTCGATGGACACCGCCGACGGCTTCGTCGCCCACCAGGAGTGGGAGAAGCGGCTCTCCGACGCGAGGTGGTCGGTCGTGTCCTGGCCGACGGCGTACTCCGGTCGCGAGGCCTCGCTGGTCGAGTGGGTCGTCTTCGAGGAGGAGTACTACCGCGCCGGCGCTCCCGGCCGGGTCTCCCAGAACGGCATCTTCCTGCTCGCGCCGATCGTCTTCGACCACGGCACCCAGGAGCAGCAGGACCGCTTCCTGCCGACGATGGCGACGGGCGAGAAGATCTGGGCGCAGTGCTGGTCGGAGCCGGAGGCCGGGTCCGACCTGGCCTCGCTGCGCTCGACCGCGCAGCGCGACGACGAGCGCGGCGGGTGGGTGCTCAACGGCCAGAAGACCTGGTCGTCGCGCGCGTCCTTCGCCCACTGGGGCTTCGGACTGTTCCGCTCCGATCCGCAGGCGGCGCGCCACCACGGCCTCACCTACTTCCTCTTCCCCCTCGACGCCGACGGCATCACGGTCCGCCCGATCGCCCAGCTCGACGGCGAGGCGGGCTTCGCCGAGGTGTTCTTCGAGGACGTGTTCGTGCCCGACTCCGACGTCCTCGGCGCTCCCGGCGACGGGTGGCGGGTGGCGATGTCGACCGCCGGCAACGAGCGCGGGCTGTCGCTGCGCTCCCCCGGACGGTTCTGCGCCGCCGCCGACCGGCTCATCGACCTCTACCGGTCCACGCCCGATCCCGCGTACGCCGATGGCGTGGTCGACGCCTGGACGAAGGCGCAGGCCTACCGGCTCTACACGTGGGGGACGGTGACCCGGCTCGCCGACGGTGGCGAGATGGGGGCCGCCGGATCGGTCAACAAGGTCTTCTGGTCCGAGCTCGACATCGCGCTGCACGAGACCGCCCTCGACCTGCTCGGCCCCGAGGCCGAGGTCGAGTCGCGGTGGCTGGACGGCTACACGTTCTCGCTCTCCGGCCCGATCTACGCCGGCACCAACGAGATCCAGCGCAACATCGTCGCCGAGCGGATCCTCGGTCTGCCGCGGGAGGTCCGGAAGTGAAGTTCGTGCTCGACGCCGACCAGCGCGACTTCGCCGCCTCGCTCGACGCGCTGCTGTCCTCCTCCGAGACGGTCGCCGTCGCCCGCTCCTGGGCCGACGGCGACAGCGCACCCGGACTCAGGCTCTGGGCCCGGCTCGCCGAGCAGGGCGTCCTCTCGCTGGCCACCGACGCGACGCCGGTCGAGCTCGCTGTCGCCTTCGAGGCGCTCGGCAGGTACGCCGTGCCCGGGCCCTGGGTCGAGTCCGCGGCGTACCTCCCGGTCGCGCTCGGCCACGAAGTCGAGGGCGTCGCCACGGTCGCGCTCCCCCCGCACGTGCCGTACGCGCTCGACGCCGACGTCGCCGACCAGGTGTACGTCGGTGACAGCCTCGCGACCGAGGTCGGTGACCTCGTCGGCTCGGTCGACCGGACCCGGCGGCTGTTCTCGGTGGCCGGCGAGGGCCGCAGCGACGACGCCGCCTTCGACCTCGCGGTGCTGGCCACGTCCGCCCAGCTGCTCGGCGCGGGCGAGCGAATCCTGGCCGACTCGGTGACCTACGTGAAGCAGCGCAAGCAGTTCGGCCGCGAGATCGGGTCCTACCAGGCGATCAAGCACGCCCTGGCCGACGTCCGCATCGCCCTCGACTTCGCCCGGCCGCTGGTCCTCGGCGCCGCGCTCGGCGAGGTGCCCGCGTCGGCCGCCAAGGTCGCGGCCGGCGACGCGGCGTACCTCGCCTCCCGCACCGGCCTCCAGGTGCACGGCGCGATCGGCTACACCCAGGAGTTCGACCTCAGCCTCTGGATCACCAAGGTCCGCGCGCTCGTCACCGCCTGGGGCACCCCGGCGTACCACCGTGCGCGCCTGCTCGACGAGCTGGTCGGCTGATGGAGTTCGCGCTCTCCGACGAGCAGCAGGAGCTGGCCGCCACCGTCCGGTCGCTGCTCGACAAGCGGGCCGACGCCCGGGTCGCGACGTACGACGAGGCGCTCTGGGGCACGCTCTGCGAGCAGATCGGCGTGGCCGCCCTCGGCATCCCGGAGGAGTACGGCGGGGCCGGGTTCTCGCTCTTCGAGTCGCTGGTCGCGCTGGAGGAGATCGGCCGCTCGCTGGTGCCCTCTCCCCTGCTCGGCTCGCTCGTGACCTCCGAGGCGCTGCTCGCCGGTGCCGACGAGGACGCCCAGGCGCGGCTGCTCCCGAGGCTCGCGTCCGGTGAGGTCGGCGCCTTCGTCGACGGCGACGCGCCCGTGCTCGACGGCGACCTCGCCGCGATCGTGATCGCCGCGGAGGACGACGGCCTCTACGAGGTCGAGGGCGCCGAGGTCACCTGGACGCCGACGATGGACCAGACGATCCGCCTCGCCTCCGTCGACGGCGGCACCCGGACCCGGATCGGCGACGGCCCGGCCGCGCGCGACCGCGCCCGCCTGGTCGGTGCCGTCGGCTGCGCCGCCCTCGCCTCCGGGCTCGCCGCCCGGGCGCTCGACATGACCGTGTCCTACAGCAAGGAGCGGGTGCAGTTCGGCCGCCCGATCGGCTCCTTCCAGGCGCTGAAGCACCGGATGGCCGACATGCTCGTCCTCACCGAGATGACCCGCTCGGCGTCCTGGGCGGCGTCGTACGCCGTCGCGACCCACGCCGACGACGCCGACCAGCTCACCCACGTCGCGAAGGCCTACTGCTCCGACGCCGTCGCTCGCCTCGCCGGCGAGACGGTGCAGCTGCACGGCGGCATCGCGATCACCTGGGAGCACGACGCCCACCTGGTCTTCAAGCGGGCGCACGCGCTGGGCCAGCTCTTCGGCTCCGCGCTCGAGCACCGGGCGGCCGTGACGCTCTGACGCCGCGCTGACGGGGCACACGTGACGCATGTGACTGGAGACCACTCGTGGGACTCGGCGTTGTCGAGCCGTAGGTGACGTGTGGATGACCTGTTGCCCGGACGTAGGCGTCGACTCCATAGCGTCCTGCTCATGACGAAGCCCACCGCAGCGCAGTCCACCACCGCCGCCGCCGGCCGCCCCTTCGAGGGCTCGGTCGCCAACCCGCGTCGTACCCAGATCTGACCGTCGAGAGACGCGAAACGGCCCCTGGGCCGAGGTCCTGAGGGCCGATTCACGTCACTCGACGCACGGGCCCGGCTCAGCGCGGGTCGGTGGTGCGGTACTTCCCCTGGAAGAACAGCAACGGATCCCCGTCGACCTCGTCGGTGTTGAGGTCCACCACCCGCCCGATCACGACGTAGTGGTCGCCCGCCTCGTGCACGGTCTCGATGGTGCAGTCGACGTGGGCCAGCGAGCCCTCCAGGATCGGGGACCCGGTCTCCGTCGAGGGCGTCCACTTCACGTCGCCGAACTTGTCGACGCCGCGGCTGGCCATCGTGTTCGAGAGCTCGGCCTGGTCGGCGGCGAGGAAGTTGACGCAGAACTTGCCGGACCGCTGGATCAGCGGCCAGGAGCGGGAGCTCTTGGCGGGGATGAAGAGGACGAGCGGCGGGTCGAGCGAGACGCTCGAGAACGACTGACAGGTCATGCCCACCGGCTCGCCGCCGCTGGTCGTCGTGACCACCGTGACGCCGGAGGCGAAGCGGCCGAGCACGTCGCGGAAGAGCCGCGCCTTCGCGACCGCGTCGGGGTCGTCGTGGACGGCGACGTCCTCGCCGGGCCGGAACTCGAAGTCGACGTCCTGGTCGCCCAGCCACGAGTTGATGAGCTCCGGGCTCGGCCAGGTCTCCCTGGCGTCGGGGCTCATGCCCTCGGGGACGTCGTGACCGATCTCCGGGCTCATGCTGGTGAGTCTTTCACTGCCGCGCGATCAGGACGCACCGGCGCCGAAGTCGTGCCCCCAGTAGGACACCGCCGTCGACTCGCGGGCCACCCACCGGGAGTCGTCCACGGTGAGGCCCTCGGTGCCGAACTCGATGTCGAACCCACCGGGCGACCTCACGTAGAAGGAGATCATCTCGTCGTTCATGTGCCGCCCGAGCGTCGCCGAGAGCGGGGCCTTGTGCTTGCGCACCCGCTCCAGCGCGCGACCGACGTGGTCGAGCTCGTCGACCTCGAGCATGATGTGCACGCACTTCGACGGGTTGGGCATCGGCAGGAACGCCAGCGAGTGGTGCCGCGGGTTGACGCCGAGGAACCGCAGCCAGACCTTCGAGCCGGGCGCCTTGCCGACGAACTCGCCGGGCATGCTCATCGAGTCCCGCAGCCGGAAGCCGAGCACGTCGGTGTAGAACCGCAGCGCC
This sequence comes from Nocardioides conyzicola, assembly GCF_039543825.1. Lineage (NCBI taxonomy): Bacteria > Bacillati > Actinomycetota > Actinomycetes > Propionibacteriales > Nocardioidaceae > Nocardioides > Nocardioides conyzicola. The sequence goes on from NZ_BAABKM010000005.1 coordinate 80,922, forward strand.
TCGACGTCGTCGAGGACGGGCAGCACGATGTGGCCCATCCCCTGGTCGCCGGTCACGAACCTCGCGGCGTACGGCGTGACCACGGGTCGCGACTCGTAGGTGATGCCGTGGAAGAGCTCGAAGACGTTGTCGAACGGGTCGGAGAAGCGCACCAGCTCCTGCACGCGGCGCTCCGCGAGCTCCTCCTCGGTGCCCTCCTCGAACTCCACCCCGGCCTTCTGCAGGTGCTCGCGAGCCTCCTGCAGGGCGCGGTGGTCGGCGAGCTCCCAGCCGACGCAGCCGAGCTGGTCGACGTCGGAGGGGTAGACGACGAGCCGGGCCGAGACCTCGTCGATGCGCCAGTACTGGTGGTCCGGGTGGGGGCCGCGACCCGTGGCCAGGCCGAGCACCTTGCCGGCGAACGTCGTCCACTGCTCGAGGTCGGTGCTGGCCACGCGGACGTAGCCCATGGACTTGATGTCGATCATGTCCGTGTCCTCTCGACGTGACGACCGAGGAAGGCGGTCGAGATCTCGGCGAACTCCTCGGCGGCCTCGATCTGTGCCCAGTGCCCACAGTTGGGGAAGACATGCAGCTGCGCCTTGGGGATCAGCTTGAGCGCCACCAGGGCTCCGTCGAGCGGGTTGACCCGGTCCTCACGGCCCCAGGTCAGCAGCGTGTGCTTGCGGAGCTGGTGGGCCTCGCGCCAGAGCATGCCGTCCTCGGCGGTGTCGGGGTTCCAGAAGGACATCCCCATCGACCGCATCGCGTCCTGCGCGCCCGGTGCCGTGGCGTCCGCGAACCGCTCTGCCACCAGCTCGTCCGTCACCAGGGACTGGTTGACCACCATCGTCGAGATGAACGCCCGCAGCCGCTCCGGCGTCGGGTCGGCCCCGAAGTCCATCAGCCGCTGCACGCCCTCGGTCGGGTCGGCGTGGAAGAGGTTGAGCGACAGGCCGCCCGGGCCCATCAGGATCAGCCGGCCGACGCGGTCGGGATAGCTGAGCGCCAGGCGCATCGCCGTACCGCCGCCGAGGCTGTTGCCCAGCAGGTGGACCCGGTCGATGCCGAGCTCGTCGAGGAGCTTGACGACGTAGTCGGCCGAGTGCCGGTAGTAGTTGCCCACCACCGGCGGCTTGTCGGACCCGCCGAAGCCGGGCTGGTCGACGAGCAGGGTGCGGTACGACGCCGCGAAGTGCGGCAGCGCGCGCCCGAAGTTGGACCACGCCGAGGCGCCCGGACCGCCGCCGTGCAGCATCACCAGGGGCAGCCTGTCCGCGCTCCCCTCACCCGCCTCGTAGTAGTTGAGGGTGATGTCTCCGGCCTTGGCGGAGTGCCGGACCGACTCCTTGGTGATGCTCACTCAGTACATCCCCGGGTCGACCTTGTGCCCGAACTCGTGGGCGCCGTACATCTGCAGCGCCCGCTCGGGGTCGTTGGCGGCGTGAACGCGACCCGCGTGGGCGTCGCGCCAGGCGCGCTGGAGGTAGGTGCCCTTCGCCAGTGCCCGGCCACCGGAGGCCTCGAACAGCGAGTCGATGGCGTCGATCGCCCGCTGCGAGCCGAGCACCTGGTCACGACGGACCTTCAACCGCGTCTTGAGCGGGATCTTCTCGCCCTTGGCGACGTAGGCCTGCTCCTCACGGATGTTGTTGACCAGGAGCGCCCACGCGGCGTCGATCTCCGAGGAGGCCTTGGCGATCCGGACCGCGGCGAAGGGGTCGAGCGACGCCTTCTCGCCGAGGTACGCCGCCCGCGTGCGCTTCTGCTGCATCCCCACGTGCTCCTCGTAGGCCCCCATCGCCATGCCGATGATCGGCGTGGTGATGGTGCCGGTGAAGATCGAGTGGAACGGCAGCTTGTAGAGGTCGGAGGTGTTCTGCTCCTGACCCGGGCCGAAGCAGCGGCCGGTGTCGCCCATCGACAGCGTGAACGCGTCGGGCACGAAGACGTCCTCGACCACGATGTCGTTGGAGCCGGTGCCGGCCAGGCCGACCATGTGCCAGACGTCGTTGATCGTGTAGTCGGCGCGCGGCACCATGAACGTCTTGAAGTCGACGACGTTGCCGTCGTCGTTGAAGACCAGGCCGCCGAGCAGCACCCAGCTGCAGTGGTCGCAGCCGGACGAGAAGCTCCACTTGCCGGACAGGCGGTAGCCGCCCTCCGCGAGCTGGGCCTTGCCGGTTGGGGCGTACGACGAGCTGAGCCGCGTCGTCGTGTCGGACCCCCACACCGCCTGCTGCGCCTCCTCGGAGAAGAGCGCCACCTGCCACGGGTGCACGCCGACGACGCTGGAGACCCAGCCCGTCGAGCCGCACGCGCCCGCGATGTCGCGGACCGCGGTGTAGAAGTCGATCGGGTCGGACTCGTAGCCGTCGAAGCGCTTGGGCTGCAGGAGACGGAAGAACCCGACCTCCTCCAGCTCCTTGATCGAGGCCTCGGGCACCACCCGGAGTCGCTCCGCCTCGTCGGCCCGCTCCCGGATACCGGGCAGCAGGTCACGGACGCCGTCGAGAACAGCCTGGGACATGGACTTCTCCTGTCGTGGTGGGACAGGATCGATACTAGAACACGTTCTCGTTTTGGTCGAGATGGAACCGCCCCGACCCCGTGAACGTTGTGTTTCGCGCCGGGTCAGAAGTCCTGCGGCTGGGAGAAGAAGCCGTCCGGGTCGTACGCCGTCCGCGCCTGCGCGAGCCGGTCCGCGTTGGACCCGAAGTACGCCGCACGGTAGTCGGTGATCGTGGGGTCGGCGTAGTTGACGTAGGCGTGGTGGCCCCAGTGCGGGAGCATCGCCGCGCGGAAGCCGTGCACGTAGGCGTCGGCGGTCGTGGCCCGGCCCGGCGGGAAGGTCGCGGTGTACTGCACGGTCGCGAGCGCCTGCCGGTGCACGAAGGCGGTGTCGTCGGGCGCCAGCTCGCGGACCTTCCCGCCGAGGGCGTCCATCGAGACACCGGCCTCCTTGATGCCGGACGCCTGGGCGCCCTGCACCTGGTCGAGCAGGTCGGCGATGCCGCGGTGGTCGAGCGCGTCGTACGCCACGTGCGAGGTCGCCGCGAAGGCCTCCCGCGCGCCGGAGCCGGCGAACGCCGCCATCTGGTCGCGGTAGCTGCGGGTGTGGGTCGACCGGACACTGGGCGCCGGGACGTGGTCGAGCAGCCCCGCGAGCTGGGCGTCGAAGGAGCCGGTCGGTCCGACCCAGGTCCCCGAGAGCAGCAGCGTCGGCTCTCCCGGGTGGGCCTCGCCGCCGAGCGCCTTGAGCGTGGACCACAGCCGGGCGTCGGCGGTCGGCGCCCAGTCCTGCCAGGCGTCGATCACCTTTGCCGCGGCCGCGAACGGCCACTCGAGGTAGACGGTGCTGACGGTCGGGGCGGCCACGGTGTCGAACTCGAACGACGTCACCACGCCGAGGTGTCCGCCGCCCCCACCCCGCAGCGCCCAGTAGAGGTCCGGCTCCTCGTCGGCGCTGGCGGTGCGCACCCTGCCGTCCGCCGTCACGACCTCCATCGACCGGACGGCGTCGCAGGTCAGCCCCATCGCCCGGGTCAGCACGCCGACGCCTCCCCCCAGCGTCAGACCACCCACACCGACGGTCGCGCACGACCCGCCCGCGATGGCCCGGCCGGCGCCGCCGATCCTGTCGTAGACCGGCGCGAGCGTCGCCCCGGCGCCGATCGTGGCGGTCGCGCCGTCGACGCGTACGTCGGACAGCGAGCGGCAGTCGAGGACCAGGGCCCTCGGCGACCCACCGCCCGACCATCCCGGATAGCTGTGCCCTCCCGACCGGATCGCCAGCGGAAGGCCGTGCTCCTGCGCGAAGGCCAGGCCGGTCGCGACGTCCTGCGCCGAGGCGACCGTGAGGACGGCGAGCGGCCGCTGTCCGTCGTACCGCGGGTTCTGGAGCAGGCGGACCTGGTCGTACGTCGGGCCGCCGGGTCGTGCCAGCGAGCCCTGGACGTGCCGGCGCAGCTGCGACCACGGCACCGGCCCGCCACCGGACGGGGACGGCGCGGGCGGGCTCGTCGACACCGAAGGCGTGGGTCGGGCCGGTCCCGGCGGGTCGGACGAGCAGGCCGCCAGCCCGCCCAGGGCGGCGGCGCCCAGGACGCCGCGCCGCGTCCAGGTGCTCACTGCCCACCACGCAGCAGCTGGCCGAGCGCGACCCGCCGGAGCCGGGTCCACTCGACGGAGGTGAGGACCACGACGGCGCCGACCAGGCAGGCCGGCCCGACGAGCACCCACACCGGGACGCTGACGGACGGTGCGCTCGCCTGCCCGGTGACGCTCTCCAACGACAGCTGTCCGAACATCACGACGGCAGCACCGAGACCCAGGGCGAGACCGGCGAGCGCCCCGACCAGGACCGGTGCCGCCAGCTCACCGCCGAGGACGCTCCGCAGCTGGCGGTCGCGCAGCCCGAGAGCACGCAGGCGTCCCAGGGACGACGCGCGCGGGCCCGCCTCGCTCGCCGCCATCATCACGACGCCGAGGAGCGCGAAGAGCAGCAGGAGCGCCGAGGCACCGAGGGCCAGCCCGACCAGGACCTTGACCAACGGGGCGGCGCGGCGGGCGGCCAGCTCGTCCGCGTAGACCACGACCGCGTCCCCCGGCCCGGCCTGTGCCCGCAGCGCGGATGCCGCGCCCGGCCCGACTGCCCACACGGTGTCGGGCTCGGCCACCCCACCCGCTCGGGCGTAGGTCGCCGCGTCCACGACGACGACGGGTTCGACGGTGTCCCGGACGCGCGGCGCCGTGCCGACCACCGTCAGCTTCACCGCGGGACCGCCGGAGCTGCGGACCGAGAACCCGTCCCGCAGGCCGGCCGGCCCACCGAGCACCAGGGCTGGCACCCCGGCACCGTCCCCCCGGACCAGCCTCCCGAGCTGGGGCGCGTCGGGGAGGGCGCTGGCGGCCAGGAGACGTTCGTAGGCCGCCGCATCGACCACCGTGAGCAGCACCGTGTCGGCGCTCGTCCGCGACGTGGCGGGCACCAGGTCGTCGATGCGGGCGGCGACGGCGGCCCGGACTCCGGGGGCCGCCTCGAGTGCGGGCACCAGCTGGGCGTTCGGGCGTCCTGGGGACAGCGTCGCGCGGGCGTCGCCGCCCACGCTCAGCAGCGCACCTGCCGCCTGCCCGCGCTGCTCCGTGCTGGTCAGCGCGATCGCGAAGGTGAGCTGCGCGACCGTCACCGTGATCACGAGCAACGGCAACGCACGAGCGCCCGTCTCCCGCACCCGGGCCGCCACGAAGAAGGCGACGGCGCCCGAGCTCCGGCGGGTCGCGTCGAGGAGCAGCCCGGCCAGCGCGGGCACGCCGGCGACGACCAGCAGCGCACCCGCGACCGCCCACCAGACGGGAGCGCCGGCCGCCGTCAGGTCGCCGCCCTCGCCCACGACGCCCCGCTGACGCAGGGCGAGGAAGGAGAGCGCGGCGGCCGCGACCACCGCAGCGACGGCCACGGCGCGGCGCAGCTGCCGGCCACGCGCCAGGACCCGCCGGGCGTTGCGGTTGGCCGGCGTACGGCGCGGGTCCGTGGCGCGCGAGGAAAGCGCCGCTCCCCTGGCTCCTGCGGCGGCAGCGGCGAGGAACGGCACCATGAACCACCAGGACCATCCCGCGTCGCCGGTCACGAGCCACGCGCCGAGCACGCCGACGAGGACCCCGGCCAGCACCCAGCCGGCGGCCTCGATGAAGAGCTCGGCGGCGATCTCGGCCAGCGTCCCACCGCGTTCCCGGGTCAGCAGGACGGACGGCGCCCGGCGACGTACGAGGAGCTCCGCGGCCAGCCAGAGCACGAGCAGGGCACACACGAGCAGGGACAGGAGCAGCACGTCGGCCTGTCCGCGCGCGACGGCGACCTGCGACCGGCCGTCCTCCAGGACCCGGTCGAGCTCGCTGTCCCAGACCGCTCCGCCCGGCACCTGCGGGGCCGCCTTGAGGGACCCGATGGCCCGCAGCAGCTCGTCCGAGTCCGACCACCGGACCGCGTCCGGGCGCGGGGTCGCGTAGATGCGCTCGGTCAGACCGTCGGCGGGCAGGGCGAGCTGCAGGTCGGGCAGCGCTGCGGCCGAGACGAGCGCCCCGGCCGACGCGGTGCGCACGCCCGCGGAGACGCCCTGGACCGGGTGCAGCAGCTCCGGCACCGGGAGCCAGGTCCGTTCGCCGGGGTCGCGCGCCACGAAGACCCCGCTCACCAGGGCCGAGACCGGGCGCGCCTGCTGGTCCTTCATCGGGAGCCGGTCGCCGGGTCGGAGCCCGAGCGCCTTCGCCGCAGCCCTCGACAGGGAGACCTGGACGGTCCAGACGGCATCGGCGGGCAGCTCGGTGCCCGCACGGCCTGCACCGACCGTGGGTCGCGGCGGACCCCCCGAGACGTAGCGCACGCCCGGAGGGCCGGCCGGGCCGTCGAGGTACGCCAGCGTGAGGTAGCGCCCGGGACCGGCGTCGAGCAGCTGCAGGGGTGTGCTCGTGGCGCTGGTGGTCCCCGGTTGCACCACGCGGGCGACGCGCTGCGGGAGCAGGCGCTGGGCCCCGGACACGGCCGCCCGGAGCTTCGCGGCCGCCCGGGGATCACGCGCGCGCGTGTCGTAGAAGACGTCGCCGCGATCGAACGTCCCGACCACGGCGCCCTGCGCCCCGGCCCGGCGTACGGCGTCGGCCAGCGCCCGGTCCGAGGCGCGCTCGGTCAGCGGACCCGCTGCCGCCAGCAGCGAGGTCGTGAGCGCGACGACCACCGCGATCAGCACCAGCGGACCAGGGTCGGTGCGCATCCGTCCGACGATGCTGGGCGCGTGCAGCCTGGGTCGAGGGAGCATCGTCACTCACTCTCCCGGAGCAGCGTGAGGTTGGAGGCACGGACCTGCACGACCGCAGCCGCGACGGCGATCGCCACGGAGGCGGCGACGAGGCCTCCCGCGAGCAGGGCCTCGGTCCCCCAGGGCCACACCAGGACGGCTTCCGGGACCGGGGCCGTCCCGTCCTCGGCCCGGACCAGGTCGCGACAGAGAGCGATCGCTGCTCCCGCGCCGAGCACCACGCCGGTGACGACGAGGGCGACCAGGAGCAGGCCGTGCTGGACGAAGACGAGTCTCCGGGCTGCGGGCCGGGGCAGCCCCAAGGCGCGCAACCGCGCGACCTCGGCCGTCCGCCTGCGCTGGTCGGCGCTCACGACCAGCACGGCGCCTGCGAGGAAGAGCAGCACGCCGGAGCCGGCGACGGTCGCGTAGGCGACGGGGAGGACGACCTGCATCGGGCCACGGGCCAGGTCGGACGTCACCTGTCCCCGCGTCGTCACGGCGCCCAGCTCCAGCCCGCGCAACGCGCCGACCGCTCCGCCGGCGGGATCGGACACCCAGAAGGCGTCCACCGCGGGCTCGAGCTGTCCGCGGCCGATGAGCGCGCGGGACACATCGTCCACGTCGGCCAGCACGGCGACGCGCCCCGGGGCCGAGGGGACCGTCGGCACGATGCGCACGACACGCAGCGTGAGGTCGCTGCGGCTGACCGTGGCGGACAGCTCGCCGCCCACCTTGGTGCCGAGGGTGTCGGCCAGCGCCTGGGAGACGACGACCGGGAGCGACGGCGGCGGGTCGAAGGACGTGGCGAGCACCTCGCCGGCCTCGTACAGGAGGTAGGAGACCTGCACCTGCGCGTCGGTCGTCAGGACGGTCGCGCTCGCGGTCCGGCGCACGGAGACCGACGAGCTGGCGACGACGCCGTCGGAGCCGTCGGCGCCCATGATCTGCTCGTGCCAGTCGGGACCAGGGTCGCCACCCCGTCCGGGGATCCGCAGGGACACGGAGACCGGCGAGGCCGAGTAGTCCTCCGTCGCGGCGGTTCCGCCGTCCTGGAGGCTCAGCCGGACCGCGACGACCTCCCCGCCCGCCCCGGGTTCCGATGACCACCTGAGGGGGTGGGACCTGCCGTCGAGCGGCACCGGCTCGGCCTCGAAGGGGCTGCGGAGCCCCGTGGCGTCCTGCACGACGACGGTCGGCGTCACGGAGACCAGCACTCCCCGGGGAGCGTGGCCGACCACGCTCACCCCGGTGCCGCCGGCCGGCAGCGCGACGCCTCGGACCGGGTCGTCCGGCAGCAGGTGGGCGCCGATGCCGGACCACGTCGCTCCTCCGTCGAGACCTCCTCGCAGGAAGGCGCCCGCGTGCCGCGAGTCGATGGCGACGAGCTCGGGAGGGTTCCCCGGACGGCCGAGGTAGGTGCCCAGGGTCAGCGGACGTGCGGTGACGGGTGACACGAGCGTTCCGCCGGCCGCCGGGCCGGCGCCGAGGGCCGCTCGGACGATGCTGGTGGCGTCGTCGGCCGCGGGCGGGGCGTCGAGCGCGAGGGTGAGGTCCGCCCCGACGCGCAGGTCGGCCTGGTCGCGCTGCGAGCGTTCCCACGTGGCATGCGTCGCGACGCCGAAGGCCGCGGCTGCGGACGCCAGCGAGAGCAGCACCAGCGCCGTCCCGGCACCGAGACGCAGTGCCGGCGGGTTGAGGGCGACCGGCAGGAGCGACCGGGACCGACGGGCGGCCGCGGCGACCGTGGCGAAGAGGGGCGGCAGTGCACGCACCGCGACGACGGTGACCGCGGTCAGGCACACCGCGGGAGCCAGCAGCAGCACGCTGTCCGCGGAGGCGGACGTCGACGACCGCGAGTCGAGCTGCCACCAGGCGGCGACCGCCGCCAGGAGGAGCAGCACGTCGAGCCCGGAGCGGGCCCACACGCGTCGTCGCCCCGGTGCACGGTCCGCAGCGGGGCTCAGCAGCGGCGACACGACCAGGACCAGGCTGAGGACGAGGGCGCCCGCTGCCACCACGCCGACGAGGGCCCAGGTCACGGTCGGCGCCTCGGTCAGCCCGGCGTCCCGCACGCTCGGGAGCCGGGTCGCCGCGGCGTACGCGACCGCCGCCAGCGGCACGGCCAGGACCGTTGAGGCCGCGGCGAGCAGGCCCGACTCGACCAGGGCGGAGCCGAGCTGCTGGCCGCGGGAGAGGCCGAGGGCGGTCATCAGCTCCCGCTCGCTCGTCCGGCTGTCGGCGAGGAGCCGACCGGCCAGCACGAGGGCGGCGATCCCCAGCATCGTGTCCAGCAGCAGGGCGACGAGCACCGCCGAGCGCGTGGTGGCCTGCTGGGCACTCAGCCGATCGAGCGTGGCCGGCAGGCCCGACCCGACCCGAGTGATCTCGGCGGAGTCGCCCACCCGCTCCGCGAGCAGGGTGGAGGCACCGCCCAGGGACCCCACCGTCGCGCGCAACGCGGCTTCGTCGGAGGTCGTCAGGTCGGGTTGGCCGTCCACCCGAAGCGCGTCCACGTCGAGTCCGGTGCCGGGGAACGCCGCGTCGTCGACCAGGAACGGTCCGTACGCCGCCGTGGTCACGCCGCCGGTGGTGAAGGCCGGGTCCGAACCCGCGCCCGCCAGCGGGTCGCTCCCGGCGGCCGGGTCCGGCAGCGCCCGGAACGTCCCCACGATGACGACCCTCGCCCGGTGCTCGCTCGCACCCAGCCCCGCGCCGGGCCCCAGGGTCAGCCGATCGCCGACCTGGAGGTGCAGGGCCCGGGCCGCGGCGTCCGGGGCGACCGCCTCGACCGGCGACCCAGCGCCTTCACGGGGCCAGGTGCCCGACGTCAACGTGCCGCGCCCGGCGGCCGCGTCGGTCGTCGCGAGGTAGCCGAACCGCCCGGTGTCCCCGATCTGCCGCATCTCGGAGGTCGCGGTGCTGACCAAGGTGGGATGACCGGAGGTCAGGACGCCTCGGACGACGTCGCCGGCCTCCTGGCGGGTGACGTCCAGGTCGCTTCCCGCCACGCCCACCACGTAGGCGGTCACGCCGACCTCGTCGGGCTGCGAGCGCTGCACCTGCTCGGAGAACGACCGCGGACCGCTCACCCCGAGCAGCAGCGCGTAGAAGCCCATGAACGTCGTGGCCAGGGCGACCAGGACCACGATCGCCGACAGCAGCCGACGTTGGACCCAGGCTCGCCGGAGGACGAGCCTCAGCACGGCAGGGTCATCTCAGGTCCCGACCCGGCCGTCGGCGATGGTGAGCACGCGGTCCGCCAGCGCGACCAGCACCGGGTCGTGGGTCGCCACGATCGCGGTGACCCCCTCGGACTCGACGATGCCGCGCAGGAGGGCCATCACGGCCAGGCCGGTCTCGGCATCGAGCTGGCCGGTCGGCTCGTCTGCGACGAGCAGCCGCGGGGACCCGGCCAGCGCTCGGGCGATCGCGACCCGCTGCTGCTGCCCGCCCGACAGCTCACCGGGTCGCTGCGCGGCGTGGTCGCTCAGCCCGACCAGGTCGAGGAGCAGCGCCGCCCGGTGCTCGCGCTCGGCGACCGGCGTACGGCGCAGGCGCAGCGGGACGCCCACGTTCTCGGCAGCGGTGAGCGCCGGGAGCAGCCCGAAGGACTGGAAGACGTACGAGACCGACTCGCGACGCAGCTCGCTCAGACCCGCGTCGTCGAGTGCGGTCACCTCGATCCCGTCGACGTGGACCGTGCCGGTGTCCGGGCGGTCCAGGCCTCCCAGCAGGTTGAGCAGGGTCGTCTTGCCCGAACCGGACCGGCCCACCACGGCGACCATCTCGCCGGGTGCGACGTCGAGGGAGACGTCCCGCAGCGCGTGCACGAGGGTCGGCTCGGAGCCGTAGGTGCGGGACAGGCCACGTGCCGAGACCATCGGCGGTGCCGAGGGTGACGTCATCGTGCCTCACCACGATCGGAGCGGATCTCGATGCTGTCCTCGGTGAGCGCCAGGCGGACCCGATGGGTCAGCTCCAGGGCCTCGCGGAACTCGCGCGGCACCTGGACGCGTCCGGCCCGGTCCATGACCGCGAACTCCTCGGCGATCCCGGTGCCGCCCTCGAGCTCGTGGCTGCGCAGGACCTCGCTGCTGGTGCGGCCGTCGCGGATGGCGACCGTGCGGGCCACCTGGCCGCTCACGCCGGCGTCGTGGGTGACGATGACGACCGTGGTGCCCCACTCCTTGTTGGCCGTCCGCAGGGCCCCGAAGACCTCCTGCGCCGTGGCGCTGTCGAGCTCCCCGGTCGGCTCGTCGGTCAGCAGGACCGAGGGACGGTTGGCGAGCGCGACGCAGATCGCGACCCGCTGCTGCTCGCCTCCGGACATCTGGTGCGGCTTCAGGTGGGCGCAGTGCTGCACGCCGAGGGTCTCGAACAGCTCCTCGGTCCGCAGCCTCCGCTCGCGGCGCGGTACGCCGGCGAAGCTCTGCGGGAGGTCCACGACCTGGGTGGCCGTCAGGTACGGCACCAGGTTGCGGGTGCTCTGCTGGCGCACGAACCCGACCACGTGCCGGCGGTAGTGCACCCGCTCGCGGCGCGTCATGCCGAGCAGGTCGTGCCCGGCGACCCGTGCCCGGCCGGCGGTCGCTGCGTCGACGCCGGCGAGCACCTGGAGCAGCGTCGACTTGCCGGACCCCGAGGCACCGACGATCGCGATCATCTCGCCGTCGTGCACCAGCAGGTCGAGGCCCTGCAGCGCCTGCACCTCGACGGTCTCGGTCTGGTAGATGCGGAGCAGGTTGTCGCACACGATCACCGCGTCGTGACCGAACTCGCGCGGGCGTTCGGTGGTGCCTGCCATCTCCCGATCCCTCTGTTCCACGGATCAGGCCGGCGCGAAGGTCGCCCGCATCGCGGCGATGTGGGCTGGAGTCGAGCCGCAGCAGGCACCGACCAGGTCGATCCCGAGCTCCGCGAGCCTGCCGGCGTGCGCCGCCAGGACGTCGGGCGTGGCGTCGTACTCGAAGTGGTCGCCGACGACCTGCGGAAGCCCGGCGTTCGACTGGGCGACCAGGAGCAGACCGCTGGGGCGGGCCTCGACCATCTGGGCTGCGATCAGCTCCATCTCCACGGGACCGCGGCCGCAGTTGGCCCCCACGGCGTCGGCGCCCGCCGCGGCGAGGTGGACCACGGCGTCGGCGGGGCGGACGCCCATCATCGTGCGGACGTTGGTGTCGAAGCTCATCGTCACCACGACCGGCAGGTCGGGGGCGACCTCGCGCGCGGCAGCGAGCGCGGCGTCAGCCTCGCCGAGGTCGCTGAGCGTCTCGACCAGCACCAGGTCGATCCCGCCCGCGACCAGCGCGGTGAGCTGCTCCGCGAAGAGCGCCTGCGCCTCCTCGCCGGTCAGGGTCCCCAGCGGCGCCAGCAGCTCGCCGGTCGGGCCGAGGTCGCCGGCCACGAGCAGCCCGTGCTCGTCGGCCACTGACCGGGCGAGCTCAGCCGCCCTTCGGTTGACCTCGGCGAGGCGGTCGCCGAGCCCGTGCATGTCCAGTCGCGGCCGGGTCCCGCCGAACGTGTTGGTCGTCAGGACCCGCGCCCCCGCCTCGGCGTACGCCGTGTGCGCGGCGCGGATCGCGTCCGGGTTCTCCAGGTTCCAGAGCTCGCCGGGCGCGCCGTCCTCGAGGCCGCTGTCCTGCAGCAGGGTGCCCATGCCGCCGTCGAGCAGCACCGGGCGGTCCGCGCGGAGGAGGGCCGCGAGCCTGTTGGTCGGCTCGGTCGCCGGCCCGGTCATCGGCCCAGCCCGTGGAGGTAGCCGGTGCCCCCCGGGCGCCTGAAGTCCGTCATGGTCGGAGCCTAAGGTGCGCACCGGGCCGATGAGGCCGATCTCAGCAGGAGCACCAGGGCGAAGCGCCACGCGCATGGCCCGAACGGGTCATGGTCGGGCACGGGGCCCGGGAGGACCGTCGGAAGATCATGTGATCATCCGAAAGGGGGCCTGCCATGTCCCGGCCGAGGACGCCTGCCGCCGAGATGGCCGCCGTGACCGAGGTTCGCGGAGCACTGTCGCGGACCGGACGCGAGAGCCAAGCCAGCCACCGACTCCTCCTGGCCATGCCGGAGGAGCCCGGCTTCGACGAGCTGATCACCGCACACCAGGAAGCGCCGGACCAGTACGCCCAGATCCACAAGAACTTCCAGCACTACCGCGGGACGTTGCAGGAGCTCTACTTCGCGAAACGGATCCACGCCGGCGCGGGAGTGCTTCGTCCCAAAGGGCTGGCGGGTCGGTTGGTCCAGAAGCGATCACTGTGCGTGCGGTACGACGGGTCGGCCACGGCCAGTGTCCAGCCCGAGTTCGAGACCGCCATCTGGAGGGCTCGTCGGATGGAGCGCAAGTCGTTGCTTCTCCTCGGCGGACGGTCGCGCCGGGTGCTGCTCGAGATGATCTACTCGATCATCGTCTACCTGCTGAGCGTGCTCGACGCCACCGAGCCCACGAACGGGAAGAAGCTCGACGCCGCCGCCCGCGAGGAGCGGAACCTGCGGGTGGACTCCGCCATCCAGTCAGCCCGTGCCGAGCTCACCCGGCTCGACCGGTTCGTCGACGAGGCGGCCAAGAGGGCCTCCCTGCGCGACTACCTCCTGGGCATTCCCATCGGGATGTTCGCGTGCGGCCTACTCATCTACTACGCCGACGGATGGACCCACCCCCTGGCCGGGAAGGGCCTGGAGGACCTGGCCGACCAGGCCCGGGTCTGCTTCGTGTGCGGCGCGGTCGGTGGCGTCGTCAGCGTGATGGCCCGGATCACGCGGCGCTCGGCGCTCAACATCGACAGCGCACAGGGCCACGGTGTGACCGGCCTCGCCGGCGCCATCCGTCCGCTGATCGGGGCGGTCTTCGGGTTGGCGCTCTTCGTGTTCGTCACCGGTGGGCTGGTGCCGATCGAGGTTCCCGCCGACCAGTGGAAGGCCAACCTGTTCTTCGCCTCGGTGGCCTTCCTCGCCGGGTTCAGCGAACGGTGGGCCCAGGACACCATCGTCCACAGCGCACCGTCGGTGACGTTCACCCGGGCCTCGGCGGGATCCACCCCTGCCTCGGGCTCCGTCGCACCGAACGACACGGATGCCGAGGGCGACCTCGTCGACGACGACCCCGACGCCTCGACGGGGCAGAACGGCGCCGGGCACGGGGCCGCCCGGGCGACCGCCGGCTAGGAGTTGGCGGCCAGCTTGTCCTGCTCGGCCTTGAGCATCAGCGCGATGTCGATGAGCTGGTCCTCCTGGCCGCCGATCAGCTTGCGCCGGCCGGCCTCGAGCAGGATCTTCGCGCCGGAGACGCCGTAGCGGTCGGCCGCGTTGCCGGCGTGCTTGAGGAACGAGGAGTAGACCCCGGCGTACCCCATCATCAGCGTCATCCGGTCGAGCTGGCACTCCTCCGGCATCGCCGGCTTGATGACGTCCTCGGACGCGTCGACGATCGTGAGGAAGTCGATGCCGGTCTTCCAGCCGAGCTTGTCGCACACGCCGACGAACGCCTCGAGCGGCGTGTTGCCGGCGCCGGCGCCGAAGCGTCGGACCGAGCCGTCGATCTGGGTGGCGCCCGCGCGGGCGGCGATGACGGTGTTGGAGACGCCGAGGCCGAGGTTCTCGTGGCCGTGGAAGCCGACGGTGGCCTCGTGGCCGATCTCGGCGACGACGGCGGCGACGCGGTCGGCGGTCTGCTCCATGACGAGCGCGCCGGCGGAGTCCACGACGTACACGCACTGGTTGCCGGCGTCGACCATGATCCGCGCCTGCTTGGCGAGCACCTCGGGCGGCTGGGTGTGGCTCATCATCAGGAAGCCGACGGTCTCCAGCCCGAGCTCGCGGGCCAGACCGAAGTGCTGGATCGAGGTGTCGGCCTCCGTGCAGTGGGTCGCGATCCGGCAGATCTGGCCCCCGTTGTCCTGCGCGGCGCGGATGTCGTCCTTGGTGCCCACGCCGGGGAGCATGAGGAACGCGATCTTGGCGCGCTTCGCGGTCTCGGCCGCGATCCTGATCAGCTCCTGCTCGGGCGTCCTGGAGAAGCCGTAGTTGAACGACGAGCCGCCGAGGCCGTCGCCGTGGGTGACCTCGATGACCGGGACGCCGGAGTTGTCCAGCGCCTCGACGATGTCGTGCACCTCCTGCCCGGTGAACTGGTGCCGCTTGTGGTGCGACCCGTCGCGCAGGCAGGTGTCGGTGAGCCGCAGGTCCAGGCCGCTGCCCGGGTCGGTGTCGGTCCAGGTGCGGGTCAGGGTGTTGAGGTCGCTCATGCGTTGCTCCCCAGGATCGAACGGGCGATGTTCTGGCCGACCTGCGTGGCCGCGGCGGTCATGATGTCGAGGTTGCCGGCGTACGGCGGCAGGAAGTCCCCCGCGCCCTCGACCTCGACGAAGACGCTCACCTTCGTCTGGCCCTGGGTCGCGCCGGACGGTTCGTCGATCTGCGGCTCCTGGAGCAGCCGGTAGCCCGGCACGTACTCCTGCACCGCCTTCTCCATCGCGAAGATGCTGGCGATGATCGCGTCGCGGTCGGCGTCGGGTGCGACCGCGCAGTAGATGGTGTCGCGCATGATCATCGGCGGCTCGGCCGGGTTGAGGATGATGATCGCCTTGCCGCGGGCGGCCCCGCCGATGCTCTCGACCCCGGCCGCCGTCGTGCGCGTGAACTCGTCGATGTTGGCGCGGGTGCCGGGACCAGCCGACATGGACGAGACCGAGGCGACGATCTCGGCGTACGACACCGCGGCCGCGCGCGAGACCGCGGCGACCATCGGGATCGTGGCCTGGCCGCCACAGGTGATCATGTTGACGTTCATCGCGCCGACGTGCTCCTGGCCGTTGACCGGCGGGATGACCGCCGGCCCGACCGCGGCGGGAGTCAGGTCGATCGCCCGGATGCCCGCCTCCTCGTAGCGTGGGGCGTACTCCCGGTGGACGTACGCCGAGGTCGCCTCGAAGATCAGGTCCGGCAGCACGTCCTGCTTGAGCAGCCAGTCGACGCCCTCGTGGGTCGACTCGAGACCCTTGCCGGCCGCGAGCTTCAGCCCCTCGGAGGACGGGTCGACGCCGATCATCCAGCGCGGCTCGATCACGTCGCTGCGCAGCAGCTTGTACATGAGGTCGGTCCCGATGTTGCCGGGTCCGACGATGGCGGCGGTCAGCTTCTCGGTCATGTGCTCACTCCTTGAAAGTGACACTCAGCGGCGCGAAGCCGCTGATGGTCGCCACGACCCGGTCCCCCGGGGCGAACGGCACGAACGGGCCCAGGGCCCCGGACAGGATCAGGTGGCCGGCGCGCAGCGGGTCGCCGAACCGGTATGCCTGGACGGCGAGCCAGCGCAGCGCCTCCAGGGGGTCGCCGAGGCAGGCGGCGCCGTTGCCGGACGAGCGCTCCTCGCCGTTGATCGTCAGCGACATGGTCACGTCGACCGGCTCCAGGTCGTCCAGGCTCCGGCCCTCCTGGCCGACGACGAAGAGCCCGCTCGACGCGTTGTCGGCGACGGTGTCGGTGAAGCCGATCGCCCAGTCGGCGATCCGCGAGTCGACGATCTCCAGCGCCGGGAGCGCGACCTCGACGGCGTCCCGGACCAGGGCGATCGTGATGTCGGCCTCGTCGGCGGGGTCGATGTCCTTCGCGAGCACGAAGGCGACCTCGCCCTCGACCCGCGGCTGGAGCAGCGGGCGCATCGAGATCGGCTCGCCTCCCTCGGCGGCGCCGGCGCTGACGTCCATCTCGTCGAGCAGGTAGCCGAAGTCGGGCTGGTCGACCCCGAGCTGCCGCTGCACGGCCTCGGAGGTGGCCCCGATCTTGCGGCCGACGACCGTCGCCCCGGCGGCGAGCCGCGCCTCGACCAGGCCCTGCTGGACGGCGTACGCCGCGGGCAGGTCGTCGGTGCCGATCAGGTCACGGACCGGCGCGCACGGGACCCCGGTCGCCAGCGCCTGTGAGAGTCGCGCCACGGCAGCGCCGATGGAGTCCTGGGAGGTCACGACACGATAGTAGAACCTGTTACAGTTTCTCGCCATGGAGACCCCCCTGCCCACCGAGGTGGACGTCGTGGTCGTGGGCGCTGGTGGCGCCGGCATGACCGCTGCGCTGGCAGCCAAGTCGCGCGGTCTCGACACCGTGCTGATCGAGAAGAGCGCCTACTTCGGCGGCTCGACCGCACGCAGCGGTGGTGGGGTGTGGATCCCCAACAACTACGCGCTCAAGGCGGCCGGTCAGGGCGACGACCTGGACCTGTCGAAGCAGTACCTCGACTCGATCGTCGGCGACGTCGTCCCGAAGGTCCGCCGCGACACCTACCTGGACCGCGGCCCCGAGGTCATGGACTTCATCAAGGAGAAGACCCCGGTCCGCTTCACCTGGGTCCCGCAGTACGCCGACTACCACCCGGAGGCGCCGGGCGGCCGGCTGGCAGGCCGCTCGTCGGAGCCGATCCCGCTCGACGCGCGCTTCCTCGGCTCGGAGCTCGAGCGACTGCACCCGGCGTACACGAAGGCGCCGGCCAACCTGATCGTGACGCAGGCCGACTACCGCAAGATCAGCCTCGGCCTGCGCACCGTCCGCGGGCCGCTGACCATGGCCAAGGTGCTGCTCAAGCGGATCGTCAGCCTGATGCGCGGCCAGAAGATGTACGCGATGGGCAACGCGATCGCGATCGGCCTGCGCAAGGGCCTGATGGACGCTGGCGTGCCCGTGGCCTACGAGACCGAGCTCACGGACCTCGTCATCGAGGACGGCCGCGTCGTCGGCGTCCGCGTCCTGCGCGACGGCGCCGAGTCCGTGGTCCGCGCCCGTCGCGGCGTGATCCTCGGCAGTGGTGGCTTCGAGAAGAACCTCGAGATGCGCGAGAAGTACCAGCCCCAGCCGACCTCGGTCGACTGGACGACGGGCTCGCAGTTCAACACCGGCGGCGGCGTCCTCGCCGGCATCGCGGCCGGCGCCGAGATCGACCTGATGGACGACTCCTGGTGGGGTCCGACCATCCCGTTGCCGTCCGGTCCGTGGTTCTGCCTGGCCGAGCGCAACCTCCCGGGCTCGATCATCGTCAACCAGGCCGGCCAGCGGTTCATGAACGAGGCGCTGCCGTACGTCGAGGCCGTCCACGAGATCTACAAGGGCGAGGCCACCGGCGTCGGGCACGTCCCGGCCTGGATGATCATCGACCAGCGCTACCGCAACCGCTACCTCTTCGCCGGCCTCTCGCCGCGCCAGCCCTTCCCGGGTCGCTGGTACAAGAACGGCACCGTCAAGAAGGCCGACTCGCTGGCCGCGCTGGCCGCCGAGATCGACGTGCCCGCCGAGGCGCTCGCCGCGACCGTCGACCGCTTCAACGGCTTCGCGACCACCGGCACCGACGAGGACTTCCACCGCGGCGAGAGCGGCTACGACAAGTACTACTCCGACCCGACGGTGAAGCCGAACCCGTCCCTGCACGTCATCGACCAGGGCCCGTTCTACGCCGTGAAGATCGTCCCCGGCGACCTCGGCACCAAGGGCGGCCTCGTCACGGACGAGAAGGCGCGGGTGCTGCGCCCCGACGGCACGGCCATCCCCGGCCTGTACGCCGCCGGCAACGTCTCGTCCGCCGTGATGGGCCGCACGTACGCCGGCCCCGGGGCCACCATCGGACCCGCGCTCACGTTCGGCTACCTGGCCGCCGAGACGATCTCGCAGGAGTCCTGATGCCCATCGATCCCGACGTCGCGATCGGCGCCGAGCTCGGCTCGCTCGACTTCTCGTGGTCCGAGAGCGACGTGCTGCTTTACCACCTCGGCATCGGCGCGACCGACCTCTCCTACACGCTGGAGACCGCGGGGCTGCAGGTGCTGCCGTCGTTCGGCGTCGTCGCGCCGACCTTCCACGCCTCCGACCCGCCGCCGCTCGACCTCCCCGGGTGCGACATCAACCTCGCCCAGGTGGTGCACGGCTCCCAGACGATCGAGGTCGCCGGGCCGCTGCCCACCTCGGGCTCGGCCACCGTGACGACCCGGATCAGCGAGATCTGGGACAAGGGCAAGGCCGCGGTCATCTGGCAGGAGGGCACCGCCACCTCACCGTCGGGCGAGCACCTGTGGACCACCCGCTCCTCGATCTTCGTCAAGGGCGAGGGCGGCTGGGGCGGCGACCGCGGGTCGTCGACACCCGTCGAGATCCCCGACCGTGCGCCCGACGCGGACGCGACGTACGACGTGACGCCGCAGCAGGCCCTGCTCTACCGGCTCTGCGGCGACCGCAACCCGCTGCACGCCGACCCGGAGTTCGCGAAGGCCGCCGGCTTCCCGGCGCCCATCCTGCACGGCCTCTGCTCCTACGGGATCGTGCTGCGCACCCTCACCGAGGAGCTGCTCGACGGCGACGCGACCCGGGTGGCGGGCTTCGGCGTGAAGTTCGCGGGCGTGATCTTCCCCGGCGAGACGATGCGGGTCCGCGGCTGGCGCGAGGAGGGGCGGATCATCGGCTCCGCGACCGTCTCCGGCGGCGAGCGCGACGGCGCTCCGGTCCTCGGCGACGTGGTCCTGACGACGACCTAGGACCTGGTCGATTCCGCCCCTCGACGGGCGCGCGCTGTGCGAAGGTGAGGGCGTCGCGCCGGGGTGGAGGATCAGATGACCAGAGGTCGTACGCGCACCAAGAAGCCCAACAGCTCGTCCACGTCCTCGTCGACGTCCACCGACGAGGCGAAGAGCGGCGGTTCGGGTCCGGCCCGACCGGTGCCGCTCGCGATCGGCGGCCACCGGGCCAAGGGTCCCTCCTCGGACGAGGAGAAGAGCGGCGGAGGGGCCTCGATCGCGCAGATGCAGTCGTGGGCGCGCGCCAGGCCCTCCGGCGCTCCCCACGGCCGGGCCGTGATCGGCGGCAGCCGCGCCGGCGGTACGCGGGACGACGCCAAGGACGGCGGCCACGCCGAGCACGAGGAGTTCGAGTCCGAGGGCGAGGACGAGAAGGCCCACGACACCTCGAGCTCCACCTCTACCTCCACCTCCACGTCGACCTCCAGCTCCAGCTCCAGCAGTGCCCAGAAGTCGTGGCGCGAGGACGCCAAGGACGGCGGCCACGCCGAGCACGAGGAGTTCGAGTCCGAGGGCGAGGACGAGAAGGCCCACGACACCTCGAGCTCCACCTCCACCTCCACGTCGACCTCCAGCTCCAGCTCCAGCAGCGCCCAGCAGTCGTGGCGCGAGGACGCCAAGGACGGCGGCCACGCCGAGCACGAGGAGCTCGAGTCCGAGGGCGAGGACCGCAAGGAGGACGAGGCGGAGTCCGCCTTCGAGTCCGAGGGCGCCGAGGCGGAGTCCGAGGGTGACGACGAGGTCAAGGACGGCAGGCGCCGCCGCGACTAGCCAGGCTTGCGGGCCACCACGTAGAGCCGCTGCGACGTCTCACCGCGGTGGGTGAGCGGTCCGCGGAGGTACCACTCCACGTCGACCAGACCCGCCGCCTCGACGAGCGCGACCAGGTCCGTGGGCTCGTGGTAGACGAAGTCGAGGTCGACCGGCACGTCGAACCACTCGTCGTGGTGTCGTACGGCGCTGCCGGCATGCAGCGCGAGCACCAGCCAGCCACCGGGCGCGAGCGGGCGCACCAGGGCGCCCACGGCGTCGGGCAGCTCCGAGGCCGCGAGGTGGATCAGGGAGTACCACGCCAGCACCGACGACCAGCCGGTCGCGGTGGTCGGCCGCATCAGCTGGCGCAGGTCGCCGACCTCGTAGGTCCCCTCGGGGAACCGGCGCCGGGCCTGCTCGACCATCTCCCGCGACAGGTCGATGCCCATGGCGTCTGTACCCGCGTCGGCGAGGTACGCCGTGATGTGGCCCGGCCCGCAGCCCACCTCCACCACCGGTCCCCCGTCGGCGTGCGCGGCCACCCGGTCGAGCAGCCAGCGCTCGAAGGGCAGGCCGCTCACCTCGTTGACGAGCTCGTCGGCGTAGGCCGCGGCGACCGCGTCGTACGACGTCCGCACCCGCGCGTCGCGGGCCGCGCCGCCCTCCGCCAGCACGCTCTCGCGGTCGACGGCGGGTGCCGCCACGACCGCGGCGGCCTCGGGTTGGTCACCGAGCAGGTGCCTCCACCGGCTGTCCCGGTCGCCGCCGCGACGCGGCAGCTCGACCACCAGCCCACGCTCCGCCATGCGGCGCAGCGTCTCCTCGACCGCGCCGCGGTCGGAGAAGCCGTGCAGCCGCTCGGTCCGACTCCTCAGCTCACCGGGAGCCTGCGGCCCGCGCAGCAGCAGCACCGTGACCAGCGCGTGCTCGTCCTCGGCCAGCTGCAGCTGCTCGTCGAGCGTCTGGTGGTACTTCAGCGTCCGTCGCCCGGTCGCGGCCCACACGATCCGCACCAGGCCCCGGTCCTTGAGCCGCCGGGCCGTCTGCTCGACGGTCTGCTCGTCGTACGACGTGACCGGGTCGCGGCTGCTGGACTGGTTGCAGGCGGTGTGGAGGGCGTTGAGCGACAGCGGGTACGACGCCGGCACGGTCACCTGCTTCTCCAGCAGGCTGCCGAGGACGCGCTGTTCTTCGGTGTCGAGCACTGGCAGTTCGGCCACGCCTCGACCCTACTGACCCGCCACACTGTCCTGGTGCCCGCCGACCCGATCCAGCGACTCCTCGCGGATCCCCCGGACCTCCCGGTCCGCGCCGGGCTCGACGAGATCGCGGCGGCGCTCCGGACCGCGGGGACCGCGGTCGTCCAGGCACCTCCCGGCACCGGCAAGACCACCCTCGTCCCCCCGGCGGTCGCCGCCCTGGTGGACGGCAAGGTCATCGTCACCCAGCCGCGCCGGATCGCGGCGCGCGCCGCGGCCCGGCGCCTGGCACAGCTGCTGGGCGAGCCGGTCGGCGAGACCGTCGGCTACTCGGTGCGCGGCGACCGCTCGGTCGGCGCGCGCACCCGGATCGAGGTCGTGACGACCGGGGTGCTGCTCCGCCGCCTCCAGCGCGACCCCGAGCTGCGCGGCATCGCCGCGGTCGTCCTCGACGAGGTCCACGAGCGCCAGCTCGACGCCGACCTCACGCTCGCGATGCTGGTCGACGTCCGCGCCCACCTCCGCCCCGACCTCCTGCTGGTCGCCATGTCGGCCACCGTGGAGGCCGAGCGCACCGCCGGCCTCCTCGGTCACGCACCGGTGGTGACGGTGCCAGGCGCGCTCCACCCCGTCACCGAGGTCTGGTGCCCCCTGCCGACCGGGGTACGCCGCAGCGACGACCGCGGCCTCACGCCCCGGTTCCTCGACCACGTCGCCGCCTGCGTACGACGAGCGCTGGTCGAGCAGGCCGGCGACGTCCTGGTGTTCCTGCCCGGCGTGGGCGAGGTGTCGGCGGTCGTGGGCCGGCTGGCCGGCGCGGAGGCCGACGTGCGTCCGCTGCACGGGCGGTTGCCACCCCGCGAGCAGGACCTCGCCCTCACCGCGGGCGACCGGCGGCGGGTGGTCGTCTCCACCGCCGTCGCCGAGTCGTCGCTGACCGTCCCCGGCGTCCGCACGGTCGTCGACGCCGGGCTGTCGCGCCAACCACGCACCGACCACCGCCGCGGCCTGGCCGGCCTCGTCACGGTCAGCGTCAGCAGGGCGGCCGCCGAGCAACGAGCGGGCCGGGCGGGCCGCGAGGGGCCGGGCGCCGTCTACCGCTGCTGGTCCCAGGCCGAGCACGCCCACCTGCCGCCCCACCCGGAGCCGGAGATCGCGACGGCCGACCTCACGTCGTTCGCGCTGGAGATCGCCACCTGGGGTCACCCCGATCCGTCCGGTCTGGCGCTGATGGACCAACCGCCCGCTTCGGCGATGGCCGCCGCCCGCGCCACGCTCGCCGGCCTGGGCGCGGTCGAGGAGGACGGCTCGGTGACGGACCGGGGTCGTGACATCGCGCAGGTGGCCGCCGACCCGCGGCTGGCCCGGGCGCTCCTCGACGGCGCCGAGGCCGTCGGGGCGCGGCGGGCCGCCGAGGTCGTGGCCCTGCTGTCGGAGGACGTGCGCGCCCCCGGGGCCGACCTGGTCGCGGCCCTCCGGTCGGTCCGCCGGGGCGGGCCCGGGGCGCCTGCATGGGCGGCGGCGGTCACGCAGCTGCAGGCCTCGCTGCCCGCCTCGCAGCGCGGGTCCGGCGAGCGAATGACCGACGACGTCGCCGTCGGGTTGGTCGTCGCACTCGCGCACCCCGACCGCATCGCCAGGCTGCGGCCGGGCGGTACGGCGTACCTGATGACCTCGGGGACCGGTGCCGTGCTCGCGCCGGGATCGGCGCTCGCCGGGCAGCCGTGGCTGGCGATCGCGGACGCGGACCGAAGGCCGGGCGTCCGCGACGCGACGATCCGGTCGGCGGCACCCCTCGCCGAGGACCTCGCCCTGGAGGCGGCCACCGCGATGTGGCACGAGTCCGACGAGGTGGGGTGGACGGACGGTCGGGTGGTCGCCCGCCGGGTCGTCGCGCTCGGCGCCATCGAGCTCTCCTCGGTCCCGATCAACGACCCCCCACCCGAGCTGGTGGCCGCCGCCGTCCGTGACGGCCTGCGCCAGGAGGGGCTGACCGTCCTGCCGTGGACCGAGGCGGCGACGGCGCTCCGGCACCGGATGGCCTTCCTGCACCGGACCCTGGGCGCCCCCTGGCCGGACGTGTCCGACGAGGCGCTGACCTCGAGCATCGAGACCTGGTTGGGTCCCGAGCTGGCCCGGATCCGCGGCACCCGCGACCTGCGCCGGATCGACGTGACCTCCGCCCTGCGCCGGCTGCTGCCGTGGCCCGAGGCCGGCCGCCTCGACGAGCTCGCGCCCGAGCGGGTGACGGTGCCGAGCGGATCAGCCGTGCGGGTGGCGTACGACGGCGACCAGCCGGTCCTCGCGGTCCGCATCCAGGAGGTTTTCGGCTGGACCGCCGCACCGGCCCTGGCCGACGGTCGGGTCCCGCTCCTGCTGCACCTGCTCTCCCCCGCTCGACGACCGGCTGCCGTCACGGCCGACCTGGCGTCGTTCTGGCGCTCCGGCTACCCGCAGGTCCGCTCGGAGCTGCGCGGCCGCTACCCCAAGCACGCGTGGCCCGAGGACCCGACGGACGAGCCACCGCGGCGCGGCGTACGGCGCTAGCTCGTCACCAGCGGCAGGAAGACCTCGTCGACGATCGCGACCATGACGTCGTCCGGCACCGGACCCAGGCGCATCAGCGCCTCGTGGCGGAAGAGGTCGAACGCGACCGTCACCACCCGCGGCGTCAGCCGCTCGGGATCGACCTCGCCTCGCTCGACCGCGCGCTCGATGATCTCGTCGAGCACGGTCGGTCCGTCCTCCAGGACCAGGCGGCGCAGGTCGTACGGCGCCGTGCCCGTCTCGAGGAAGTAGCCGCCGAGGAACGCGATCATCAGCGCCATCAGCCCGATCCGCTTGTCGTTGGTGTGGCGCATCACGGTCAGCATGTCGTCGCGCAGGCTGCCGGTGTCGGGCGCCGTCGCCCTGTCCCGGCGCCCGACGAAGGTGATCGCAGCCTCGGTGAGCTCGCGCTTGGTGGCCCAGCGCCGGTAGACCACCGTGCGGCTGGTCTCCGCGCGCTGCGCGACGGCATCGACCGTGAGCGCGCCATAGCCGACCTCGGCGAGCTCGTCCCACGTCGCCTGGAGGAGTGCCTCCTCCAGCTCGGCGCCGCGCCGACGCCGTACGACGGACTGCTCTTGAAGATCCATTTGCGTATCTTATCGCGTCGACCTAGTCTGACGCCAAGAGACAGTCGCGTATCTAATTCGGAGCCCTCATGTCCCAGCAGACCGCCGCGCAGGCACCCGCCGCCGGCCTCGACCCGCAGCTCAAGCGGATCGCCGCCGCACTGATCACCGGCGCCATCGCCGTCATCCTCGACACCACCATCGTGAGCGTCGCGATCCACGAGCTCGGCACCGACCTCGACGCGTCGGTGAGCACGATCCAGTGGGTCAGCACGGCGTACCTGCTGGCCATGTTCGTCGCCATCCCGGTCACCGGCTGGGCGCAGAGCCGGGTCGGTGGCAAGCGGCTGTGGCTCGCCGCCCTGACGCTCTTCCTGCTCGGCTCGGTCCTGTGCGCCTGTGCCTGGAACGTCGAGAGCCTGATCGCGTTCCGGGTCGTCCAGGGCCTCGGCGGCGGCCTGATGATGCCCCTGATGACGACGCTGCTGATCCAGGCTGCACACGGGCAGAACCTCGGCCGGCTGATGGCCGCGGTCAGCCTGCCGGCCGCGCTCGGTCCGATCCTCGGCCCGGTGATCGGCGGCCTGATCCTCAACTACCTGTCGTGGCCGTGGCTCTTCCTCGTCAACGTCCCGCTCTGCGTCGTCGGCCTCGTCCTCGCCGTCCGGCTGCTGCCCTCCGACAGCGCATCGGCGAGCCGGGTGCCGCTGGACCTGGTCGGGCTCACCTTGGTCTCCCCCGGCGTCGTCGGCGTCATCTACGGCCTCTCCAACGTCGGCGGCGAGGGCGGCTTCGGCCGCACCGACGTGCTCGCGCCGCTCCTGGTCGGGCTCGCCCTGCTCGCTGCCTTCGCGGCCTGGTCGATGCGCGCGGGTGACCGGGCGCTGGTCGACGTACGCCTCTTCCGGCACCGGGCGCTGACGTCGTCGTCGGCGCTGCTCTTCCTCGCGGGCCTCGGACTGTACGGATCGATGCTGCTGCTGCCGCTCTACTGGCAGCAGGTCCGCGGCGAGGACGCCCTCGGCGCGGGTCTGCTGCTGATCCCCCAGGGCGTCGGCGCGCTGCTGTCGCGCTCCCTCGCCGGCCGGCTCACGGACAGCATCGGCGGCCGCTGGGTCGCCGTCGGCGGCTTCGCCGTGCTCGCGGTCGCGACCGTGCCGTTCGCCTTCGTCACCGCCACGACCAGCGACTGGCTGCTGATGGGCGCGCTCCTCGTGCGCGGCCTCGGCTTCGGCGCCGTCACGATCCCGCTGATGACGGGTGCGTACGTCGGCCTCGAGCGCGAGGAGGTGCCGCACGCGAGCATCATCACCCGGGTCGCGATGCAGCTGGGCGGCTCCTTCGGCGTCGCCGTGCTCGCGGTCATCCTGGCCAGCAACGCCGCGGGCGCGACGTCGGCCGACGACGTGGCGGCGGCGTTCGACGTGGCCTTCTGGTGGGCGATCGGCTTCACGGTGCTCGCGGTCGGCCTCTCCTTCCTGCTGCCCAAGCGCCCGGCCCGGGCCGCCGCCTGACGTCAGGACATCAGCGCCGGGTCCAGGAAGGCGTCGAACCCGAGGATGCGGCCGTCCGCGGCGAAGGACAGCACCGACACGCTGTGCGCGAGGAACGCGCCGACCTCCTCGTCCCAGACGTACTTCTCGACCGCCGGCTGGCCGTTGGCCGTGGTGACCCGGCACGACCAGCGCCGGCCGGGACGCAGGGGGTACGCCGCGATGAAGTCCGCGACCGCGGCTCGTCCGGCGTACCACTCACCGAAGGGCGGCATCGCCATCACCACGTCGTCGGCGAGCAGCGCGACGACCGCGCCGACGTCCGCTCGCTCCCACGCCGCGACGAACGCCGCCACGGAGGCGCGGACGTGCTCGTCGCCGAGGTCGCGGAGCACGCGCTGCTGGCTGCGGTCGGGCAGCCGTTCGCGCATCGTGACCCGCGCCCGCTGGAGGGCGCTGTTGGCCGCCGCCACGGAGGTGTCCAGCGCGACGGCGACCTCCGCAGCCGGCATGGCGAGGACGTCGCGCATCACCAGCACGGCTCGCTGCAAGGCGGGCAGGTGCTGGAGGGCGGCGACGAAGGCGAGCTCGACCGACTCCTTCTGCTCGTAGACCGCGTCCACGGGCGACGACTCCCAGACCAGGCCGGCGCCGGGCAGCGGGCCGAGCCAGACCGTCTCGGTGAGCGGCGGGCCCACGCCGAGCGCCGGGTCGCCCGCCGGCGACAGGTCGACCGGCCGCAGGCGGCGCCCGCGGCGCTCGATCTCGCGCAGGCAGACGTTGGTCGCGACCGTGAAGAGCCAGGTCCGCAGGGCGCTGCGGCCCTCGAACCGGTCGAGGCTCTTCCACGCGCGGATCAACGTCTCCTGCACGGCGTCCTCGGCGTCGTGGGAGGAGGCGAGCATCCGGTAGCAGTGCAGCAGCAGCCCGGGGCGCAACGGCGCGACCAGCGCATCGAACGCCCCCGAGTCGCCCCCGCGGGCGGCACCGAGCAGGTCAGTCTCGCCGGTCGCCGTCATGACGTCCTCCCCTCGAACCTGCCGACTACACGTGCGGTCGTCTGCTCAGGGGGATCATCGCACCGCTCGCCGACGGTCCACGCGAACCGCTGGAAGGCCGGCAGCTCCCCGAGCCCGGCGGTGTCGCCGTCGACGACGTGCAGGAACGTGACCCCGTCGGCGAGGACCATCGACTGGTAGGTGAACCCGCCCGGACGTACGGCGTCGAGCTCCTCGAACACCTCGCGCACCAGCTGCTCGTTCAGCTCGGCGCACTCGGGGCGGACCCGGTAGCGCACCACCATCCTGCTCATGCCGCCACCGCCACGGCCGGTACGTCGGCGCGACGCCGCGCCGGGAGCGCGAGCCCGGCGAGGGCACCCGCGAAGGAGAGCCCAGCCGCCGTGACGATCGCGGGCGTGAACCCGTCGACGAACTCGGCGGGCGACCCGTAGCCGCCGTACGCGCCGAAGACGGCAACGGTCAGCGAGACCCCGAAGACCCCGCCCAGCTCGCGCATGGTGCTGTTGATCCCGGACGCGGTCCCCACGTCGCGGTCCTCGACCGCGGCGATCACCGCGCTCTGTCCGCAGGGCACTGCCATCGACACACCGATGCCACCGATCACGAAGGGCCCCAGGGCGTCCAGGTAGTCGCCCCCGGCCGTCACCGTGCCGGCGAACCACAGCATGGCGGCAGCCTGGATCGTCAGGCCCGCGACGAGCAGGGGACGCTCGCCGATCCGGTCGGCGAGCGTCCCGGCGATCGGCGCCACCACGATGAACGTGCCGGTCCAGGCCATCAGCCGGAGCCCGGCCTCCAGTGCGCTGTCGCCGAACGCGAACTGCAGCAGCTGCCCGTAGAAGAACACCGCCGAGAAGAGCGAGGCGAGCGTCAGGAACGCCGCGACGTTGCCGGCGATGAAGCCGCGGCGGGCGAGCAGGGCTCCGGGCACCAGGGGGCGCAGGGCGCGTCGCTCCCAGGCCACGAAGGCGCCCAGCAGCGCGACCCCGAGGACGGAGGTGGCGACGACCTCGGTGGAGCTCCAGCCCTCGGTGGTGCTGCGGACCATCGCCCACACCAGAGCGAGGCAGCCGCCGCCGAGGAGCGCGACCCCAGGTACGTCGAGGGTGCTGTCGGGCACCCGCACCTCGGGCACGTAGCGGAGCACGAGGGGTACGGCGAGCAGCCCGATCGGCACGTTGACCCAGAAGATCCAGTGCCAGTCCAGGCCACCGACGACCAGGCCGCCGAGCAGGGGTCCGCAGGCGACGGCGATGCCGGTGACGGCGCTGTAGAGGCCGACCGCCTGGCCGCGACGCTCGGCGGGGAAGGCACCGGTGAGCAACGCCAGGCCGAGCGTGAGGACCAGCGCACCCCCGGCGCCCTGGGCCGCCCGCATCGCGATCAGCACGCCGGCACCTCCGGCGAGGGCACAGCCCAGCGATGCGACCGCGAAGAGGCCGATGCCGATCGCGTAGCAGCGGGCCCGGCCGAAGCGGTCGCCGAGCACCGCGGCCGGCACCAGCAGCACCGCGAGAGTGAGGTTGTAGGCGTTGACCGTCCACTCGAGCTGCGGCAGCGAGGCGCCGAGGTCGCCGCGGATGGTCGGGATCGCCGTGGAGACCACCAGCGTGTCGATGGCGGCCATGAAGGAGCCGATCGAGGTGAGCACGATGACCCACCGACGGTGTCGGGCGTCGAGCATGAGGTCCTCCAGGGGTGGCAGCACGGGTTGCCGCCTTCTCTCCCTGTGATCCGGCTCGGACGCCGAACTCATCGACCGGTCAGTGGCCCGCCAGCCAGGTGACCGCGCCGAGGTCCGGGTCCCACCGGCGCAGCTCGGTCAGGGTCAACACCTCGTCGCGGTGCCCGAGGACGTCGAGAGCCAGCTGGACGCTGCTGCGATCCACCCGGCGCGCCAGCGTGACGTGCGGGAGCCACCCGACGTGCTGCCGGTCCGGCACCTGCACGCGCACGGCGAGCGCCCGTCGTACGACGTCGTCGTCGAGATCGAGGGCCCGCGCGATCGTGACCCTGTCGCCGCCCAGGAGCAGCACCCCGGATGCTCGGGCCCGCACCGGCAGCAGCGAGCCGAGGCGGGTCCGCGCCACGTCGACGGCGGCCTCGGGCAGCTCGGGCGCCGACACGACGGTGACGTGCGGCGCGTTGGTCGGGCTCCGGTGGTCCAGCTGCGAGGGCAGCCCGGCGTCACGCAGCGCCTGCCAGTCGCGGCGCACCAGCTCCTGGCCGGCCTCGTCGGGGACGAGCTCGAGGGCGTGCAGCTTCGGCATCAGGTCGTGGCCTGGACGAGTGCTTCCACCATGCCCCGAACCTAGCCATACTCCGGGCATGCCCCTCCTCGACAGCTGGACGCAGTCCTCCCACACCACCGACGGGGTCACCCACCCGACGTACCGCAAGGGGACGGGACCCGGCGTCATCGTGGTCCACGAGATCCCCGGCCTCACCCCGGAGGTCATCGGGTTCGCGGAGGAGGTCGTCGCGGCCGGCTTCACGGTCGTGCTGCCGCACCTCTTCGGGACGCCCGAGCGGCCGATGTCCCCGGCGTACATCGGCAAGGTGCTGCCCAAGCTCTGCGTCAGCCGGGAGTTCACCACGATGGCCATCGGACGGACGTCGCCGATCGCGGTCTGGCTGCGGTCGCTGGCCCGCGAGCTGCACGAGGAGCTGGGCGGTCCCGGAGTCGGCGCCCTCGGCATGTGCTTCACCGGCGGCTTCGCGCTCGCGATGATGGTCGACACCTCGGTCGCCGCACCGGTGCTCGCGCAGCCGTCGCTGCCCTTCCCCGTCGGACGGAAGCGAGCCGCCGACCTCAACCTCTCCCCCGCCGACCTCGCCGACGTGCGTGCCCGGGCCGCCGGCGGCTGTCAGGTGCTCGGCCTGCGCTACCGCGGCGACGCGGCCGTCGGCACCCGCTTCGACACGCTCACCGACGAGATCGGCGACGCGTTCATCCGCGTCGAGTTCGACGGCAAGGGCCACTCGACGCTCACCGAGCACCGCCAGCAGGAGGGCGTCGACCGCGTGCTCGCGTTCTTCGCGGAGAAGCTCCGATGACCGCTCGTCGCGGGCTCTTCGTCGCACCGTTCGACGCGCTCGCTGACCCCAGAGTGATCGGCGACCTCGCCGCCCGGGCCGAGGCGGCCGGCTGGGAGGGCTTCTTCCTCTGGGACCACCTCCAGTACCGCGATGGCGTCACCGACATCGCCGACGTGTGGACCTGCTGCGCCGTCGTCGCCATGCGCACCTCTCGGCTGCTCCTCGGACCCATGGTGACGCCGCTCGCGCGCCGGCGGCCGCAGGTGCTGGCCCGGCAGGCGGCGTCGCTCGCGCAGCTGTCGTCCGGGCGCTTCGTGCTGGGCCTGGGACTCGGGGACGACTGGGTCCGCGAGTTCAGCGCGTACGGCGACGAGGAGTCGCCGCGCGTGCGCGGCGCGATGCTCGACGACGGGCTGACCGTGCTCACCGCCCTGCTGTCGGGCGAGCCGGTCGACCACGAGGGTCCCCACTTCGCGGCGCGCGGCGTCCAGCACCGCCCGGCGGCCCGGGTGCCGATCTGGCTCGCGGGGCGGTTCCCCAACGCCGTACCGCTGCGCCGGGCGGCCCGGCACGACGGCTTCTTCGTGATCGGCCTCGACGGTCCCGACGACGTGAGCGCGGTGCTCGCCGACCTCGCGGCGCAGTCGCCCCGCGACGGCTTCGAGGTCGTCATCGACCTACGCACCGAGCAGGACCACGCCCCGTGGCTCGACAGCGGCGCGACCTGGGTCCTCACCCGGATCGGGCCGTTCGACCTCGACCTCGCCGAGGTGGAGCGCTTCATCGACGCCGGCCCGAGCTGACGGTTGAATCGGGACCTGTGACCGTTGAATCGGGACCTGTGACGGCCGAGTCGGGACTTCTGTCCAGCCGATCAGCCACGCATCGTGCACAGGGCGTCGTCCGAGCGCGGTATCCACAGCTGAACGGGCGGTGACCAACCTGTCGTCGCCGTGTCCGACACGGTCGATACGTGAATCCTTGGCCCGATGAACCGTTCACCCGATCCGATCTCAGACGCCTGGGCCGCACGGACGCCGACCTCCGTCGTGGTCGACGCTCGGGCGAGGTCCGCCAGGTCGTGCGCGGCGTCTTCGCGTCCACCCTCCGCGAGGACTCGATCGAGCTCCGGGTGGCCGCGATCGCGAAGGTCGTACCCGCCCACCACGTCGTCAGCGACCGCACCGCAGCCTGGCTGCACGGCGTCGACGCCCATACGTACGGCGAGCACGACGACGTACCGCCGATCGAGTGGTGCGCGCTTCGCGGCCACGAGCCCACGACCCTCCCCGGAACCGACGGTCGCACGCGCGACCTCCAGGCATCGGACGTGATGCTGCTCCACGGCGTACGCGCGACGACTCCGCTGCGCACCGCCCTCGACCTCGGCTGCTGCCTGCGCCGCCGCGAGGCGTTCGCGACGCTGTGTGCGCTGGCGCGAGAGCACCACTTCACGCGCTCCGACCTGATCCGGGCCCTGCCGCGCTACCGACGCCGCCGAGGCGTCATCCAGCTCCGCGGGTTGGTCCCGCTGGTCGACGCCCGGTTCGAGTCGCAACGTGAGGCCTGGTGCTTCCTTGCGATCGCCGATGCGGGCATCGCGGTTCCCGAGCCGCAGGTCTGGGTCGAGATCGACGGGGTACGGACGTACCGGCTCGACCTCGCCTACCGACGGAGGCGGGTCTGCGTCGAGTACGACGGACTCGAGGCTCACGCCGGCCAGGAGTCGTACGACGAGGAACGGCGCGACTGGCTCCGCCGTCACGGCTGGACCGTGATCGTCCTCCGCGAGGGGGCCTTCAGCGGCGACGCCCTGGACGCCTGGTTGGGCGAGCTGCGGGCAGCGCTCGACCCGACGTACTCCAACCGTCGATGGTGACCGGAACTCCCGACTCAACCGTCAGAACTCCCGACTCGACGGTCAGAAGTCCCGACTCAACCGGTCAGACCGAGAGCACCAGCCCGCTCGTGGGCACGCCGGTGCCGGCGGTGACGACCAGGTGCTCGATGTCGGCGACCGGGTTGACGGATGTCCCGCGGATCTGGCGCACGCCCTCGGCGATGCCGTTCATCCCGTGGATGTAGGCCTCGCCGAGCTGGCCACCGTGGGTGTTGAGCGGGAACGCGCCGTCGACCTCGATCGCGCCGTCGGCGATGAAGCCGGGTGCCTCGCCGCGCCCGCAGAAGCCGAGCTCCTCCAGC
The DNA here is from genome assembly GCF_039543825.1 of Nocardioides conyzicola. Classification (NCBI taxonomy): domain Bacteria; kingdom Bacillati; phylum Actinomycetota; class Actinomycetes; order Propionibacteriales; family Nocardioidaceae; genus Nocardioides; species Nocardioides conyzicola. Next base: position 113,067 of record NZ_BAABKM010000005.1, read on the forward strand.
TGCATGAGCACGTACGGCGTGAAGTGGTCGTAGAGGATGCCCATCCGCATGTCGCTCGGGCCGAGCCCGGACTGCCGCCACAGCTCGCGCCCGACCACGCCCATCTCGGGGATGCCGATGTCGTCGCGGTAGTACGACGTCATCACGAACTGGTCCGCGCCGCTGCCCTGGGCCGCCGCCGAGATGTACGCCGGCTTCTGCTTCAGGTCGCGCGCCCGCTCGGCCGAGACCACGACCAGCGCGACCGCGCCGTCGCTCTCCTGGCAGCAGTCGAGCAGGTGCAGGGGGTCGACGATCATCCGCGAGGCCTGGTGGTCCTCGATCGTGATCGGCTTGCCGTAGAAGAACGCGTTGGGGTTGGTGGCCGCGTGCCGGCGGTCGGCCACCGCGACCGCGCCGAAGTCGGCCGAGGTGGCGCCGTACTCGTGCATGTACCGGGTCGCCTGCATGGCGACAGTGGCGGCCGGCGTACCGAGCCCCATCGGGTAGGACCAGGCGTTGTCGAGGCCGTTGGTGTTGACCTGCGTCGCCGCGGCGACGGAGAACTGGCCGAAGCGCGACTCCGAGCGCTCGTTGAAGCCGCGGTAGCAGACGACCACGTCGGCGATCCCGGTCGCGACCGCCATCGCGGCCTGCTGGACGGTCGCGCACGCGGCGCCGCCGCCGTAGTTGATGCGGCTGAAGAAGCGCATCTCCTTCATCCCGAGCTCGCGGGCGACCGCGATCTCCGAGGACGTGTCCATCGTGAACGTCGTCAGGCCGTCCACGTCGTCGGTCGTCAGCCCGCAGTCCTCGAGCGCGTGCAGGACGGCCTCGACGGAGAGCTGGAGCTCGGAGCGCCCGGAGGCCTTGGAGAACTCGGTCGCGCCGATCCCGGCGATCGCGGTCTTGCGATAGATGCTCATGCCACCACCCGCACGGTGCCGGTCACGTGGTCGCCGAGCGACACCGAGCCGACGACCTTGATCGTCGCGATGCCGTCCTCCACCGACTCGACGGTCCCCGTGAAGGTCAGCGTGTCGTAGGGGTGCGCGGGCGCACCGAGGCGGATCGCGATGCCCTTGAGCTCGGCGTCCTGACCGAGCCAGTCCACGACGTACTTCTCGACCAGGCCGTTGCTGGTGAGGATGTTCATGAAGATGTCCTTCGACCCGGCCGCCTGGGCGATGTCGCGGTCGTGGTGGACGTCCTGCCAGTCGCGGGTCGCGATCGCGGTGCTCACGATCGTCGTCGGCGTCATCGGCAGGCTCCACGCGGGGATCTGCTGCCCTGCTTCCAAGGTCTTCATGCCTTCCTCCAGAAGGGCAGCGTCAGCTCGTCGTCGATGGTGCGGTAGTCCACCCGCAGGCGCATCCCGATCTCGATCTCGACGTCCGCCCCAGAATCGGACACAGCGTCGACCACCTCGCCGACCATCCGGACACCCTCGTCGAGGTCGACCAGCGCGATCACGATCGGGAGCTCCTTGCCCGGGACGGGCGGGTAGCGGTGCACGACGTACGAGAAGACCGTGCCGGTGCCGGCCGCGACGACGTGGCCGCGGTCGAAGGCGTGGCACTCGGGACAGGCAGGCCCGGGCGGGAAACGGAGCACCCCGCAGGCGTTGCACTTCTGGATGCGCAGCTCGCCGGCCGCCGTACCGTCCCAGAAGAACTGCGAGTCCCGCCCCATCATCGGGCGGATCACGCCGGTGCTCATGCCTTCTCCTTCGGGATGAACTTGAGGACCCGGAAGAGCATCGTGGCGACCTTCTCGTCGCCGACGTACCAGGTGTTGCGCGACGTCACGAAGTAGCCCTCGCCCATCGCGGTCTGCTTGGGGCCGGCGACCGAGTCCAGCGCGGTGGTCACCCGCAGCTGGTCACCGACGCGCAGGTAGCGCTCGTAGCTCTGCTCGCAGTTGGTGCCGAGCACGGCCGTGTAGCCGGCGGCCGTCAGGACCTCCATCATCCGGCTCAGCGGGTCGTCGTCGGGGCGGCGGCGGCCGAGGCCGGGCATCGTCCAGACCTGCGCCATCGACGGCGGCGCCTCGCCGGTGCGGAAGCGCTCGTTGTCGTAGCCCATCGCGTCGAGCCAGGTGCCGATCGTCGGCTGGTTGACCTCGTACGGCGCCTGCGACTCCGACGCCTCGCCGAGCGCCTTGATCCGCTCGGCCTCCGCCATGATCTCGTCGTGCGTGCTCCCGGTGCCGCTCATCGGGGCACCCGCGGCAGGCCCAGGCCGAACATCGCGATCAGCTCGCGCTGCACCTCCTGCACGCCCCCACCGAAGGTGAGGACCAGGTTGCGCTTGGCCTGTCCGTCCAGGTAGCTCATCAGGTCGCCCGTCTCCTTGTCCGAGGGGTCGCCGTAGCGGTGCACGATGTCGATCAGCAAGGCCGACAAGTGCTGCACTTGGTCGGCCGCGAAGACCTTCGACGACGACGCGTCGCCGACCGAGATCTCGCCGGCCGCGCCGGCCCGCGCGACCTCCCAGTTGAGCAGCTCGTTGACCCGGAAGACCGCGGTGACCTCGCCCATGACGCGGCGTACGTCGGGCCGGTCGATGACGCCGGCCTTCGTGGCCCACTCGGCGACCCGGTCGCGCAGGCCCTCGATCCGCCCGGCGGGGCCGAGCATCACGCGCTCGTGGTTGAGCTGGGTGGTGATCAGCTTCCAGCCCTGGTTCTCCTCGCCGACGAGCATGTCGACGGGGACCCGCACGTCGTTGAAGTACGTCGCGTTGACGTGGTGCGACCGGTCGGCCGTGATGATCGGCGTGAACGAGTAGCCCGGGTCCGTCGTGTCGACGATCAGGATCGAGATGCCCTTGTGCTTGGGCGCGTCCGGGTCCGTGCGTACGGCGAGCCACAGGTAGTCGGCCTGGTGGCCGCCGGTGGTCCACAGCTTCTGCCCGTTGACGACGTAGTGGTCGCCGTCCTTCTTCGCGCTGGTGCGCAGGGACGCCAGGTCGGTGCCCGCGTCGGGCTCGCTGTAGCCGATCGCGAAGTGCACCTCGCCGGCGAGGATCCGCTTCAGGAACATGTCCTTCTGCTTCTCGCTGCCGTAGCGGATCAGGGTCGGTCCGACGGTCTGCAGGGTGACCGCGGGCAGGTGCACGTCGGAGTACTGCGCCTCGTTGGCGAAGATCGTCTGCTCGATCTCCCCGAGCCCGTGACCGCCGTACTCCTTCGGCCAGCCGACGCCCATCCAGCCGTCGTCGCCCATCTGCTTGACGATGCGCTGGTAGGTCTCGCCGTGCCGGTCCACCGCCATGTCGCGGTGCTCGTTGCCGTCGGCGAGCCCGGTGAAGTACGCCCGCAGCTCCGCCTTGAGCGCCCGCTGCTCGGCGGTGAGCTCGAGGTTCTTGGTCGTCGGGTCCTCGACGTGCACGTCCTCGGCCTGGACCTCGAGCACGTGCACGATGTCGGTGACCCACGAGAAGTAGCGGTGCATCGGGTAGGTGATGTCGACGCCCATGCCGCCGTGCAGGTGGTGGCAGGTGCGCATCGCACCGGGCGCCTCGTGGCAGACCCAGTACGCCGCCACGGCGAGGTCGTCGGCGACGTCGATGTCGTGCGCGATCCGCCACGCGGCGTTGTCGGCTGCCAGGTCGAGGGTGCGCGAGGCGATGTAGACGTCCGCGATCTGCATCGCGACCGCCTGGAACTCCGCCAGGGTCCGGCCGAACTGCGTCCGTCCCTTGATGTACGTCGCGGTCAGGTCCCGCGCGCCGACCACCAGGCCGGCGGCCGTGATCGCGAGGCCGGCGACCGCCAGGTCGGTGAGCACCCGCGCCGCGTCGGCGCCCGGCAGCAGCTCCGCGGGTGCGCCGTCGAGCACGACCGTGTGCTGGGTGGTGCCGTACGACGACCCCGACTCGAGCAGCTCGACGCCGGGCCCGGCCGGGTCGACCAGCGCCACCACGGTGCGGTCGCCGTCGGCAGCGGTGACGAGCAGGCGACCGGCGCGATCGGCGTACGTCACGCCGATCTTGCGGCCGGTGACCTTCCCGTCGGCGTACGTCGTCGCGGTGGCCGCGGCGATCGAGCCGCCGACCTCGCGCAGCGCCGGCGTGAGCAGCGTCTCGCCGGACGCGACTCCGGGCAGCAGGGCCGCGCGCTGCTCCTCGGAGCCCGCGGCCGCGAGCGTCAGGACGCCGCAGCAGAGCGTCTCCCACACCGGGAGCTGGACCGCGCGCTGGCCGGTCTCGCGCAGCAGCACGGCGACCTCGGGCAGCCCGAGGCCCTCACCGCCGTGGGCCTCCGGCACCGGCAGCGACAGCAGCCCGGCGGCGGCGAGCGCCCTCCAGGTGGCGTCGACGTCGTCGGTGGCCCGGTCCAGGGCCTCTCGGACGACCGAGCGGACGGCCTCGACCGACTCTGCAGTCTCGGACTCTTGCGTCACGTGCATCTCCTACGACCGTCTCGGGTACGAACGGAATGGCAAAACTGTAACCTGTTCTACATTAGCCCGACGCGATCGTCGAGAGTGAGGGCCAGCCGGTGCGCCTGCCGTCTCCGCCAGCGTTGCTCAAGCGCCAGCTCCTGGGGCGGGTCTACGTCCCGTACGTCCGGATCCCCGAGGGTCGGATGGTCGAGCTGCCGGGCCGCGGCTCGACGTACGTCACCGACACGCCCGGCCCGACGCCCGACTCCCCCACGATCGTGCTGCTGCACGCGGTGGGGTGCACCGGGCTGCTGACCTGGTTCCCGTCGATCGGGCCGCTGTCGCGGCGCTTCCGGGTGATCACCCTCGACCAGCGCTGGCACGGCCGCGGCATCCAGTCCGACGAGTTCTCGCTCGTGGACTGCGCCGACGACGTGGCCGCGCTGGTCGACGTGCTCGGCCTGGAGGACGTGATCGTCGCCGGCTACTCGATGGGCTCGATCATCGCCCAGCGGGTCTGGCGCCAGCACCCCGACAAGGTGGGCGGGCTGGTGCTGTGCGCGACCACCGACCGCTTCCGGTCCTCCGTCGCGGAGAAGAGCTTCCACGCCGGCATGGAGATAGCGATGCTCGGGACGCGGGGGCTGTCCCGGTCGCGGGTCGCGGTCCGCGCGGCCCGTACGGCGGCCAGCGCGCTCGACCTCGCCCCGGACGACGTGCACGACTGGGCGTTCGCGGAGTTCCGCAGCACCAGCCCGTGGGCCGTCGGGCAGGCTGTGGCCGCCCTCGGGCGGCACCACTCACGCCCGTGGCTGTCGCGCATCGACGTCCCCACCGCGGTGGTGGTGACGACCCAGGACCACGTGCTGCCGCCGCGTCACCAGCTCGCGCTGGCGCGCCGGATCCCTGGCGCGACGATCCACGACATCAGGGCCGGTCACGCCGCCTGCACGCTGCAGTCGGAGCGGTTCGTCCCGGCCCTGCTCGAGGCGGCGACCACCGTCAACGCGCGCCGTCGCGACTTCAGCCGGCGGACGCAGCCTTCCTCTTCCGCGCTCGCTTGATCGAGGTGGGCGGCGCCTGCGCGCTGACCACCGCGGCCTTGAGCACGGCGAGCTCCACGGGGAAGCGGCGTACCAGGTCGTCCACGTCGGGCATCGACTCGCTGCAGGCGATGATCCCGACGTGCAGCTGGCCGTTGTTGGACATCACGGTGATGTTGAGGCCGGCGCCGTGGAAGACCGGGCCGAGGGGGTAGAGGCCCTCGACCCGGGCCCCCATGAAGTAGAGCGGCACCGGCGGGCCGGGCACGTTGGAGATGACCAGGTTGTGCACGACCGGGTGCTTCTCGGGCAGCTTCAGGCCGGCGTACGCGCGCACGGCTAGCCCGAAGGTGCGCGGCGCGGCGAACTCCGCCCAGTCCTGCAGCGAGTCGGCGCTGATCGCCTGGTGGTGGTCCTTGGCGTTCTTGTTGTTCTCGGCCATGTCCTGGAGCCGCTCGAGCGGGTCCTCGGTGTCGGTGCCGAGCTTGGCGAAGAGGGCCGAGACCTTGTTGGCCCCGCTCGAGCGCTTCGACTCCTCGCGGACCGAGACGGGCACGGTCGCCAGCAGGGAGCTCGACGGCAGCTCGTCGCGGTCGAGGAGGTAGGAGCGCAGCGCGCCGCCGGCGATCGCCAGGACGACGTCGTTGACCGTCGTGCCGGTGGCCTTCTTGACCTGGCGGACGTCCTCGAGGTCCATGTCGGCCAACGCGATGACGCGGTGGCCGGTGATGGTGCCGTTGAAGGACGTGCGCGGCGCCGAGAACGGCGCGGCCATCGCCGTCCCGGCGCGGGCCCGGCCGACGGTCTTGGTGATGAGCTGGGCCGACGGCGTCAGCAAACGTACGGCGTTGAGCGGGCGGGTCACCGTGGTGACGAGGGCGCGCCCGAGGAGCTCGGTCTGGCCGGGTTCGTGCCCGCGGTCCTGCGGCTCGGCGGGCGCCATCGGCGGCTGGTCGGGCTCGAGGCTGCACAGGTGGGACAGCAGGTTGGAGCCGGACACCCCGTCGACGGTCGCGTGGTGCATCTTCATGAACACGACGACCTTGTCGTCCTCGTAGCCCTCGATCACCCACATCTCCCACAACGGCCGCGACCGGTCGAGCGGGAGGCCGGCGAAGTGGCTGGTGAGCTCGGAGAGCTCGGCGGCGCTGCCCGGCGACGGCAGCGCGAGCCGGTGCACGTGCCGGTCGATGTCGAAGTGCCGGTCGTGGACCCAGACGGGGTGGTCCAGGCCCAGCGGCACCTTGCGCAGGCGGCGGGTGAACTCGGGGACGTCACGCACCCGACGGTCGATCTCGGCCCGGAACGCCTCGAACGAGTACCCACCCGGCATGGTGCTGGGGTCGAGGACGATCACCCCGCAGACGTGCATCAGCTGGGCGGGCGTCTCCAGGTACAGGAAGCTCGCGTCGAGCCCCGACAACCGATCCATGTGTGCACCCCTCCGACTCCCAGTGGCGCGCTCGATGTGTAACGCGTTCTAGTTCTAACGACACGGGTGCCGGGCGGCAACGGGTGACGGTCGTCTCATACCCGGTCGTACGCCTCTCGACTCCCGCTCTACATTTGTCGTATGGGGTTCCTTCGTCGCCAGCTCGTGACCGCCGCTCTCACCGCCAACGCGATCCGCCCGGTGCCCGGCTACCAGGCCAGCGTCCCGTCGTTCTTCGCCGGATGGCTGACCACCGAGCTCACCCCGCACCTGATGGCGCTCACCGCTGCCGACGCCGCCGCGCACGCCGTACGACGCCGGCCGCGGCGCGGGGTCGGGCTGGCGCTGGCCGCGCTCAACCTCGCCGGGCAGGCGTTCCTGGTCGACCAGGCGCGGCGGTCCAGCGCGAAGGTCGAGGACGCGCTCGTCGAGGGCCTCGGGATCGACTACGTGGAGCAGCTCGACGCCAAGCCGACCCCGGCCGAGCTCGCGACGCCGTGGCGGCGGCTGGTCAACCCGTTCCGGATGCGCAACGTCGACGTCGTGGTCGACAAGAACATCGCCTACGCCCCCGAGCACGGCAAGCGGGGGCTGCTCGACGTCTACCGGCCCGCGGCCGGCACCGACGGTCGAGCGCCCGTGCTGCTGCAGGTCCACGGCGGCGCGTGGACGATCGGCAACAAGGACCAGCAGGGCATCCCGCTGATGCAGCACCTCGCCGCCAAGGGCTGGATCTGCGTGGCGATCAACTACCGCCTCGCCCCGCGCGACCCCTTCCCCGCCCAGATCGTCGACGTGAAGCGGGCGATCGCGTGGGTCCGCGACCACATCGCCGAGTACGGCGGCGACCCCGACTACATTGCCATCACCGGCGGGTCCGCGGGCGGCCACCTGACCGCGCTCGCCGCGGTGACCCCCAACGACCCCGACTACCAGCCCGGGTTCGAGGACGCCGACACCAGCGTCGCCGTCGCCGTACCCCACTACGGCGTCTACGACTTCGCCGGCTCCACCGGGCTGCGGTCTGCCGAGCAGATGCGCGACAAGTTCCTGGCGCCCCGCGTCGTACGCCGTCCCTGGGCGGAGGCGCCCGAGGTCTTCGAGGCCGGCACTCCCCTGCTCCGCGTCGGCAAGGACGCTCCCGACTTCTTCGTCATCCACGGCGCCCACGACTCCCTCGTCGCCGTCGACCAGGCGCGTCTCTTCGTCTCGCGGCTGCGCGAGACCTCCGGCGCCACCGTCGTGTACGCCGAGCTCCCCGGCACCCAGCACGCCTTCGACGTCTTCCCCTCCATCCGCTCCGCCCACGTGGTCCGCGCCATCGACCGCTACCTCCACTGGCACTGGAACACCTGGCGCCGGGAGCGGGCGACCGAGGTCTGACCGCGGCCTGCGGGTCGTCAGTGGTGGCAGACCGACAGGCAGCTACACGGGTACGGCGGGCCCGGGTCGGCGCAGGCTTCCGGCTTACCGGTGGTCGAGCGTCGTTGAGACCCCAAAAGGCTGACCGCGACCTGCGGGTGGTCAGTGGTGGCAGACCGATAGGCAGCTACGCGGGTACGGCGCGCGCGGGTCGGCGCCGCTCGCCGGCTTGCCGGTTTCCGGTGGTCGAGCAGCGAGCGCCAGCGAGCGTCGACGAGACCCCCGCACCCAACTCGCTGGACCAAGAAAGTTCTGGACTCAGCCTTGTCATTCGAACACCTGTTCGATACCATGAGACATGGCCACGCCCTTCGTCCCCGACACCGCCACCACGGCGGCGCCCACGGACGAACGCGCGCTCCTCGACCAGATCCGCGCCCTCGAGGACACCAAGGCCCAGGCAGCCGCCCAGCAGGCCGAGCTGACCGTGCAGCTCGACCACCTGGTCCGGACCCGCCACGCCACCTCCCGGATCCCCGCTGCCCGGCAGGGCCGCGACGTCGCCAGTCTGGTCGCCTACGCCCGGCGTGAGTCCCCCGCGAAGGGATCGCGGCTGCTGGGGCTCGCGCATGCGTTGACCGAGCAGCCGCACCTGTGGGCCGCGATGCGCGCCGGCGTGATCTCCGAGTGGCGCGCCACCCTGATCACCCGCGAGACCTCCTGCCTCTCCCGTGCGGATCGGGCGCTGGTGGACGCGGAGATCTGCCAGCCCGACCCCGATACCGGGACGTACCGGTTCGATGGGTGGGGCGACCGGAGATTGACCGCGGAGACCCAGAAGGCCGTCATCCGCGTCGACGCCGCCGCCGTGGTCAACCGCCGGTCGAAGGCCGAGGCGGACCGCCACGTCTCGATGCGGCCCGCACCCGACACCATGGCCCGCCTCTCCGCCCTGCTGACCGCCAAGCAGGGTGTCGCGGTGTGGGCGACGCTGACCCGGATCGCGGACCAAGCAAGGTCCGCCGGCGACCCCCGCACCCGCGGCCAGGTCATGGCCGACACCCTCGTGGAGCGCATCACCGGCGTCGCACACGCCGATCAGATCCCGGTGGTCGTGAACGTCGTGATCTCCGACCAAGCCCTCCTCGACGACAGCGTCGAGCCCGCGTGGCTCCACGGATACGGACCAATCCCCGCCGACACCCTCGACCCCGAGCACCTGGCCGCGATCCGCCGCCTCTACGCCAAGCCCGCCACCGGCACCCTGGTCGCGATGGAGTCCACCGCCCGCGAGTTCCCCACCGCACTCGCCCGGTTCATCGAGCTGCGCGACCGGACCTGCCGCACCCCCTTCTGCGACGCCCCCATCCGCCACCGCGACCACGCAGAAGACCACGCCACCGGCGGACCCACCACCTCGGTCAACGGCCAAGGGCTCTGCGAGCACTGCAACCACACCAAGCAAGCACCCGGCTGGCGCAGCCGACCCCTCAACGGACCACCCGACCAACGCCACACCATCGAAACCCGGCTCCCCACCGGCCACGTCGCCCGGTCGACCGCGCCCGCAACACCCACACCAGCGACGACCAGACAGATCAGCCCCGCCGAGACCTACCTCCTCGAAGTCGTCCTCGCCGCCTAGTGACCTGAGGTCGCCACCGTTTACCCAATTTCGACGGTTGTCGTCGGCCATTGAGAGCGAGTGGTCTGGAACCTCACATTCGCGTCCGGGGAGGGACACATCGTGAAGAGACGGATCACCACGACATTGGCGGTGGGAGCGGTGGCGACGCTCGCCCTGTCGGGCGCCCCCGCGGTCGCCGACAACGGCGGCCACCAGCACCACGGCTCCGGCGAGCTCGAGACCGTGTTCGACGGCCTGAACGGTCCACGTGGCGTGGACGCGCTCGGCCACGGGCGCACGCTCGTCACCGAGACCGACGGCACCTTCAGCCTGATCCTGGAGCCGCACAAGCGCTGGCACCACTGGCGCGGCGCCCGCCACGGCAGCGCACCGCGCAAGATCGTGCTCGGTCAGGTACCGACGAACTTCGCCCCCGCCATCGCAGCGGGGCGCCACGGCACGATCTGGCTGCTGACCGGCGGCGCATCCCCGGACGAGCCCGCCGCCGACAACGGAGCGACCCTCTTCAAGTGGAAGGCGGGCTGGGCCGCACCCGTGGCGTTCGCGGACATCGCCGCCTACCAGGAGTCCGACCCCGACCCGTACGACCTCGAGGACCTGCCCGCTGACAGCAATCCGTTCGGTCTGGCCGCCCTGCGCGACGGCAGCGTCCTGGTCGCCGACGCGGCCGGCAACGACCTGCTGCACGTCTCGAAGTCCGGAGACATCGAGACGGTCGCCCGGTTGAAGCCCCGCGAGGTCGTGACGCCCGAGGGCCTTCCCGGAGCCGGCACGCCTGCCACGGCCGAAGCAGTGGCCACGTCCGTGACGGTGGGCTCGGACGGCGCCTGGTACATCGGCGAGCTCCGTGGCTACCCGGCAACCCCGGGTACCTCCGAGATCTGGCGGGTCCGCCCGGGCACGACCGATGCACTCTGCGATCCGGAGAAGCCCTGGGGCGCCTGCCAGAGGTACGCCGACGGCCTCACCTCGATCGTCGACCTGGGTGCCGGACGGCACGGCATCTACGCGGTCACGCTCTCCAAGCTGAGCTGGCTCGCCGTCGAGTCACCTACGCCGCCCCCGGGCGCCGACATCGGTGGTCTGTTCCTCGTCAGCGGCGGGCACGGCCACGGCCACCACCGGCACGGGCACGGGCACGGGCACGGGGCGCGCATCACCGAGCTGGTGCCGGATCAGCTGCACCTGCCGGGTGGGGTGGACGTCGCCGGCGACCCGTACGTCGTTGGCCCCGTCTTCGGTCCGGGCGCGCTCGCCAAGATCGACTGACCACAGACGGCGTCGTCACCGATCGCGCACCCCATGCCGTGATCGGTGACGACGCGCTTCACCCCCTATCGTGCTGCCATGGAGCTGGCGTTCTCAGGCGACGTCTGGCACTGGCGCGGGCCCGCGCCGCACCACTTCGTGTGGGTGCCCGAGGACGACGCGGCGCAGATCGAGGAGGTCGCGGCAGCGGTCACCTACGGCTGGGGCATGATCCCGGTGACCGTGCACCTCGGCGGCTCGACCTGGACCACCTCACTGTGGCCGAAGGACGGCGGCTACATCGTGCCGCTCAAGCTCGCGGTACGGCGGGCTGAGGAGGTCGACGTGGGCGACACCGTCGAGGTCCGGCTGACGCTCGACGTCTAGCGCGGCAGGCCGAGGATCCGCTCGCCGGCGACGTTGCGGAGGATCTGCGTCGTACCGCCCGCGATCGACAGGCACCGGGTGTTGAGCATCTCCCACAGGTCGGCGCGTACGTCGTCGGACGCCTCGAGCAGCACCGCGTCGCCGTGCAGCGAGACGACCAGCTCGGCGCCGTCCTGCCGGTTGCGTACGCCGAGCAGCTTGGCCACGCTCGACTCCGCGCCCGGACCCTGACCGGCGAGCGACCGCATGGTCGCGCGCACCCCGAGCAGCGCGCAGACGGTCGCCAGCGCGATCGAGTGCCCGACCGCGACCCGCTGCGCCGAGGAGACGCCGGCGGCCGCGAGGTCGATGGCCCGCTCGGTGCTCTTCGAGAGCCGGGCGCTCGCCATCGCGACCCGCTCGTTGGCGAGGGTCGTGCGCGCCAGCTTCCAGCCGTCGTCGACCTCGCCGACGACCATCTCGTCGGGCACGAAGACCTCGTCCAGGAACACCTCGTTGAAGAGCGCCTTGCCGGTGATCTCGCGCAGCGGGCGGACGTCGATCCCGGGGCTGTTCTTCATGTCGACGAGGAAGTAGCTGATGCCCTTGTGCTTGGGCACGTCCGGGTTGGTCCGCGCCAGGCAGATCCCCCAGTCGGCGCGCTCGGCGACGGAGTTCCAGACCTTCTGGCCCGACAGCTTCCAACCCCCGTCGACCTTGGTGGCCTTGGTGCGCAGCGACGCCAGGTCGGACCCGGCGCCCGGCTCGGAGAAGAGCTGGCACCAGGTCAGGTCGCCGAGCAGCGACGGCCGCACGAACCGCTCCCGGAGCTCCTCCGTGCCGTGCTCCAGGATCGTCGGGACAGCCCAGCCGGCGATCACGATGTCGGGCCGGGTCAGCTCCGCGCGGGCCAGCTCCTGGTCGATGACGACCTGGGTGACCGCGTCCGCCCCGAGACCGTACGGCGCGGGCCAGTGCGGCGTCAGGTAGCCGGTCTCGACGAAGGCCGCCCGGCGCTCGCCCTCGGGCAGTGCCGCGATGCGTTCGACCGTCGCGCGGACCTCCGCCCGCACCTCGTCGTCGCGACCGTCCAGGTCGAGCTCAACCCGTCGCCGCGTGCCGCCGACGGCGGCCTCGACCAGCCGCTCGGCGGCGGCGTCGCCGTCCCCGACCAGTGCCCGCAGGGCCAGCGCCCGGCGCAGGTAGAGATGCGCGTCGTGCTCGAAGGTGAAGCCGATGCCGCCGAGCACCTGGATGCACGACTTGGCGACCTCGACGGCCCCGTCGAAGACGATCGAGACCGCGACGTCCGCGGCGAACGCCCACTGCTCGTCGTCACCGTTCGCCACGCACGCCACGTCCCAGGCCGCCGCGGTCACCGCCTCGGCGGTCTCGAGCATCTCCGCGCACAGGTGCTTGACCGCCTGGAACGCGCCGATCTTCTGCCCGAACTGCTCGCGCACCTTGGCGTACTCCACCGCCGTCGCCAGGCACCACCGGGCCACGCCGGCGGCCTCCGCGGCCGCCAGCGTGACCGCCGTACGGCGGAGCAGGTCGGCCGTCAGGCCGGGCACGGCGACGCCGGCCGCCCCGTCGACCACCCGTACCGCGCCGTAGCGACGGCTGAGGTCGATGCCTACCGACGAGGTCGCCTCGACCGCGTCTCGTGGGTAGACACCCCAGCTGCCCGACTCGTCGGCGAGCAGGAGGTGGGTGGCCGACGGCACGTCCCAGACGACGTCGGAGAGCCCGATGCCGACGATCGCGTCGGCGGGGACGTCGGGCGCGACCAGCGAGGCGACCGCCGGTCCGAGCAGCGGCCCGGGCACCAGCTCGTGCGCGCAGGCCTCGAGTGCGACCGCCAGGTCGAGCACCGACCCGCCCCCGCCACCGGCCGACTCGGGCAGCGCGATCGTGGCGACGCCCATCTCCTGGCCGGCCTCCCAGACCGACGCGAACGTCGCGTCCGCGTCCGTCTCGGCCGCGCGCGCCAGCTCGCGGCCCCGGAGGTCGGCGGCCCACTTGCGCAGGCTCGCGGCCAGCTCGACGTGCTCGTCGGAGATCCCGATCGACATGCGGCTCCTCGGCGTGGAACTAGAACGTGTTCCAATCCTAACGGGGTCGGCCGCCGTTTGCCCACGCACCCGGTGGGGCATCTCCTCACCGTGAGTACGCCGGGTCGCCGCGACGAGCTGATCGCACTGGTCGTGATCGTGGTGCTGGTCGCCCTGGTCATGGGGGTCGTCGCCTTCCTGGGCCGCGACGGCGGGGACCCGCCGGACGCGGCGGCCGACCAGCCGGCCGCGACCCGCACGCCCACCCCGACCTCCGACCCGGATCCGGAGCAGGAGCCGACCGACGAGGCGACCCCGGCGACCCAGACCGGCCCCGAGGTCGGCGGCACGCCGTACCTCTATGCCTGCCAGCTCGTGCCGCGGGCCGACGTCCAGCGGATCTTCGGCGCGTTCGGCGCGGACGCCCGCACCCGGCAGACCTACCTCGACCGGACCCCCACCTCCCGGGAGCCGGCCGCGCCGGCGACGCGGGTGCCGGGCGGTCTCACCACGTCCTGCGACTACACGTTCGCCGATCCCGCCGGCCACACGCTCGAGGTGAGCGTCACCCAGGTCGCAGACACGCGCGCCCTGGCCCGGCGGTGGTCGCGTCTCCCCCAGGCACGCAAGGTGAAGGGCACGAACGACCTGCGGATCCTCCCGGCACGCCGGTCATTCGCGCTCCGGGGTGACGGATTCATCGCCGACGTCCGCTACTCCACCTTCGGTGACGCGGCGCGCAAGCGGCCGCTCTCCGCCCGCGAGGTCGCCTGGCAGGTGCCCCGAATGCGCAAGGTGCTGGCCGCCGTCTCCCGCCACGTCGCCGACGGGACCGCGACCGCCGGCCCGCAGCCGACGAACGCCGACCTCGGGCCGACCGTCGGCAGCACGCCGTACGTCGAGCCCTGCGCGCTCCTGACGGACGAGGCCTTCGCGGCGACCGGCGGCGCACGTCGGCCCGGGCCCGTGGACGTCGACTCGTCGTACCTCGCGCACGACCCCTACACCGACGCCCCGGTGAGCAGCTGCGAGCGGCGTGGCACCCAGCCGGCCAAGCGTGCCCGGGACGCCCGGACCACCTTCGCGGTGCTCGAGGTCCGCGTGGCCGCCGACCCCGCCTCCGCCCAGGAGGTGGAGGCCAAGCACCTCGACAACCGCTACCCGCGCGGCACCAAGGTCCACCGCGTGCGCACCGCGGCCGGCACGGCGTACGTCGTGAACCTCGGGGGGACCGACGAGTGGCCCTGGCGCAGTCGTGCGATCCAGGTGGTCGTCGGGAGCTACGAGCTCCACCTGTCGGTGCTGCGCGACGTGACGCCGGGCCGTCCGTACGGACGCTGGGTCAGCGAGGCCGAGCTCGTGGCCGCCGCCGACGAGCTGATCGGCGCCATGGAGTCCGCGACGGAGTGAGTGCCGGGGTGGCCTAGGGTCACCCCCGTGACTGCCCCGATGCCTCCCGACCTCCTCCAGCACGCGCTCGACGCCAAGGGCTTCATGCCCGGCGACGAGGGGCTCCTGCTGCATCGCCACGCCCGTGAGCGCCTGCCGCACGGCCCGGCCCTGGAGGTCGGCACCTACTGCGGCAAGTCCGCGATCTACATCGGTGCGGCCGCGCGCGAGGTGGGCGGCACGCTCTTCACCGTCGACCACCACCGCGGCTCGGAGGAGAACCAGTCCGGCTGGGAGCACCACGACGCGACCCTGGTCGACGCGGAGCTCGGGGTGATGGACACACTGCCGGTCTTCCGGCGCAACATCGCGCTCGCCGGCCTCGAGGACCAGGTCATCGCGGTCATCGGCAAGAGCACGACGGTCGCGACGTACTGGCGCACTCCCCTGTCACTGCTCTTCATCGACGGCGGGCACGCGGAGGAGCACGCGCAGAACGACTACTCGGGCTGGGCGCACTGGCTGATGGAGGGCGGGCTGCTCGTCATCCACGACGTCTTCCCGGACCCCGCGGACGGCGGGCAGCCGCCGTACCACGTCTTCCTGCGCGCGCTCGAGAGCGGCGCCTTCACCGAGGTGGAGGCACTGGGCTCGATGCGCGTGCTGCGGCGGACCTCAGGGAGCGCTGGGGACGCTGTCGGCTGACGGGCAGCCGCACTCGAGGCCGAGCTCGGCGAAGTGCGGCGCCAGCGAGGTGCCGCGCATGATGCCGGAGCCGGCCGTGCTGTGCCCGGCGACCTCGCCGAGGGCGTCGATGGCGAGGATGACCGCGGCGGCGGTGTAGGTCGTGTACTCGACCGGCCAGTAGACGTTGCGCGGCTCGCCGTCCGGCACGGTCTCCGACTCGTCGCCGTAGACCCATCCGGTCCAGTAGCGGCCGTCGTCCTCGCGCAGGTGCTGCATGTCCTTGATCAGCGCCAGCGCGCGGCGGTGGTCGCCGAGCGTGTCGAGCGCCATCGCGAGCTCGCAGGTCTCCGCACCCGTGACCCACGGGTTGGTGTCCACGCAGAGGATGCCGAGGCCGGGCCGGACGAACTCGTCCCAGCGGCTGTCCAGCAGCTCGAACGCCGCACGGCCGCGCACGGCGCCGCCGAGGACCGGGTAGTACCAGTCCATCGAGTGCGCCGACTTGTCCGCGAACAGGTCCCGGTGCTCGCGCACGGCGTGGCCGAGCCGGCCGCCGACGAGCTCCCACTCCGGCTGCGGCTCGTCGAGCAGGTCGGCGAGCGCCACCCCGGCGCGCAGCGACTGGTAGATGCTCGAGGATCCCGTGAGCAGGGCGAAGTCCTCAGTCGGCGTGTAGTTGATGCCGCCCCACGGCAGCTGCTGCGAGACCACCCAGTCGAGGGCGGAGCGCACGGTCGGCCAGAAGCGGTGGACGAAGTCGATGTCGCGGCGGACCAGCCAGTGGTGCCAGATGCCGACCGCCAGGTAGGCCGTCATGTTGACGTCGCCCCGGTCGTCGTCGACCTCGCCGTTGACCATCTTCGTCGGGAACGACCCGTCGGCGTGCTGCATCGACGGCATCCAGGCGTAGGCACGCTCGGCAGCCTCGACCTCGCCGCCGACGAGCATCGCCATGGCCGCCTCGACGTGGTTCCACATGTCGACGTGCTCGCCGACGCTCCACGGCACGGCGCCGCAGGGCTCCTGCATGGCCACGATCGACGCCGCGGTCGCAGCGACCTGCTCGGCGGTGAGGATGCCCTCGACGTAGGGGAGCTGCGCGAGGGGGTCCGTCATGCCACGTCCGGCTTGCGGAAGTAGAGGACCATGCTCTTGCCGATCAGCGGGTCGAGGACCTTGCCGGCGTACTCGAGGGCCTTGGGCTGCTTCATGATCTCCCAGACCAGGAGCTTGTGATAGCTGCGGGCGAAGAAGTTGTCGTCGTTGGTGACGCCGACCGCGCACTTGATCCACCAGTACGGCGCGTGCAGCCCGTGGGCGTAGTCCTTGCCCTCGAAGATCATCGCGTCGCCGGGCTGGCCGTCGTTGAACTTGCCGGCCTTGGTGACCTTGTCGACCAGCTCGTGGTCGGTGTAGATCCGGATGTGACCGCCGGGCGCGTTGTGGTAGTCGTCCGAGAGCTTCCAGTTGATGACCTCGGGCAGCCAGCGCGGCACCGAGATGGCGAGGGTGCCACCGGGGCGCAGCACGCGGACCAGCTCCTTGATCGCGTCGACGTCGGCGTGGATGTGCTCGAGCACCTCGGCCGCGACGATCCGGTCGAACTCGCCGTCCGCGAAGGGCAGCTGCAGCGCGTCGCCCTGCTTGATGTCGGCGGCGGCGCCCGCGGGCACCTCGCCCTGCTCCTTCATCGCACCGAAGACCTCGAGCACGCCGGCCAGCTCGTCCGCGTCCATGTCGAAGGCGACGACGTCGGCACCGCGGCGGTACATCTCGAAGGCGTGGCGTCCGCCGCCGGCGCCCATGTCGAGCACCCGGTCGCCGGGCAGCAGGCCCAGCCGGTCGAAATCAACGGTCAGCACTGGTGCTCTCCTCCTGCTCACGCCGGTAGTCGGCGATGACTTCTTCGTACGCGATGGCGACCTTCGCGGCCACCGCCCGCCAGCTGAACAGCTCCTCGACGCGCTTGCGCCCGGCCGCGCCGTACCGTGCCCGGCGCTCGGGGTCGTCGAGCATCTTCGCGATCGCGGCCTCGAGGTCGCCCACGTCGCCCGGGGTGACCAGGTCGGCGCAGAGCCCGTCGGGGCCGACGACCTCGGGGATGGCGCCGGCGTCGGAGACCACGAGGGGGGTGGCGCAGGCCATCAGCTCGGCGGTCGGGAGCGAGAAGCCCTCGTAGAGCGACGGCACGCAGGCGAGCTCGGCGGAGCCCATCAGCTCCACCAGCTCGGCGTCGCTCACACCGTGGACGAAGTGCACGTGGTCGTTGATCGAGAGCTTGTCGATCAGCTTCTCGGTGCGGCCGCCGGCCTTGGGCTTGGTGACGAGGAAGAGCTCGAGGTCGCGCTCGGTGCGCAGCTTGGCGAACGCCTCGAGGAGCGTCGCGATGCCCTTCATCGGGGCGTCGGCGCTGGCCATCGCCATGATCCGGCCGGGTACGCGGGGCTTGGTGGGCGGGTTGAACGCGTCGTCGACGCCCAGGAGGATGACCTGCATCCGCTCGGGGTCGACGCCGAAGTCGGTCGCGATGTCGCGCTTGGACGTCTCCGAGGGCGTGAGGATCTTGCGGGCCTGGCGCGCGACGGCCGCCTGCATCTTCACGAAGCCGTACCAGCGCCGCAGGGTGAGCTTGCGCCACGGGTTCTTGGTGGCCGCGATGTCGATGCGCCGGTCGTAGCTGATGGGGTGGTGCAGCGTGGTCAGCAGCGGCAGCCCCATCTTCTCGATCTCGAGCATGCCGTAGCCGAGCACCTGGTTGTCGTGCACGATGTCGAAGTCGTCGATGCGGCCGGCGAGCTCGCGGACCGCACGCAGGCTGAACGTCTTGGGCTCGGGGAAGCCGGCCGCGCACATGGTCGCGAACTCCTCGACGTCGATGCGGTCGCGGAACTCCTTGAGCGTCGGCAGCCGAAACGGGTCGGGCTCGCGGTAGAGGTCGAGGCTGGGCAGCTTGGTCAGCTCCACGCCGGGGTCGAGCTCCGGGTAGGGCTGCCCGGAGAACACCTCGACGGAGTGTCCGAGGTTGACCAGCTCACGACTGAGGTGACGGATGTAGATGCCCTGTCCCCCGCAGTGCGGCTTGCTTCGATAGGACAGCAATGCGACTCGCATCCGCACCCTTTCTCTTCCTGGTGACTCGACGGGTGTCGAGACGGCTGGCCGGGTGCGTGACACGCGGTGCCAGCCAAAGTGAAACGTGTTCCTATTTTAGACCATGGATTGATAGCCTAGTCGGCGAACAGAGAGTCGTAATCGGTGGGACGCTCGGATCCTTCTAGACTCACGGGGCCAGCGTCGTTCCGACTGTGACACCGACAGCGAACGACACACCCAACTCGACCACGGGGGTCCATGTGAGCAGCGCCAACTCCCTGGCCGTCGAAGACCTCGGCTCGGCCGCCCAGCGCGACCGCCGCAAGAGGATCCTCGACGCCACGATCGCGCTCGCCTCGCAGGGCGGCTTCGACGCCGTGCAGATGCGTGGCGTGGCGGAGCAGGCCGACGTCGCACTCGGCACCCTCTACCGCTACTTCCCCTCGAAGATCCACCTGCTGGTGTCCGCGCTCCAGCGCGAGTTCGAGCGCACCGAGTCGATCATGCGCGAGCGTCCCTCCGACGGCGACACCGTCGCCGAGCGGGTGATCAACACGCTCAAGCGCACGACCCGCGGCATGCAGAGCGACCCGCAGCTCACCGAAGCGCTCACCCGCGCCTTCATGTTCGCCGACGCCTCCGTCGCCGCCGAGATCCACCAGGTCGGCATGCTGCTGACCTCGATGCTCACCCGCGCGATGTACCCCGAGGGCCACGACCGCCTCACCGAGGAGGACGTCGCCATCGCCCGCGTCATCGGCGACGTCTGGCTCTCCGCCCTGGTCGGCTGGGTCACCGGCCGCTCCACCGCCGCCGAGACCGGCCAGCAGATCGAAGTGGCCGTCAGGCTGCTGCTCCGCGACTGACGGGTCGATGCGCCGAGTCGGCGCTAGTGCGTGAACTCGACGATCTCGCGCTCGAGCCAGGTGTCGACCTTGGCCGACAGCAGGGTGAGCTCGTAGACCAGCTCGCGCTCCCGCTCCTCGTCGGTGAGCCGGTCGACGTAGCCGGGCACCTGCGCGCGATACAGGTCCGCGACCTCCGCCAACCCAGCCGGCACGCGCCGGACACGGACCCGGTTGCTGCTGATCGTCTCGCCCGACTCCATGGTCCCGGCGAGCACCGCGATACGCCCGCGGTCGAGCGCGTGAGCCTTCGTCCCCTCCGGCGCCGTGGTGACGTACCAGACGCCGGGCCGGTCGGACCGGACGAAGCGCATGACGCGGCTCGCCGGCGTACCGGACTCGTCGACGGTCGACATGACCATGACGTTGGTGGCGGCCGCGACCTTGGTGAACGACTCACGGGAGCGCTCGACGAAGATGGTGCTGTCCTGGCGGTTCTCCTTCGCGAAGGCGAGCGCTGCCTCCACCGAGTCGAAGCGCCGCTCCCCCTCGATGAAGTAGAGGATCTGCGGGACGTATGGCGAGATGTCCTCGTCCTGGTAGTAGAACGACTGCCAGCGACGGCCCGCGTGCAGCTCGCTGGTGAACCTGGCCCGCCGGCTGGTCTCGTAGCGGGCGAGCCGCCGCCGTCCCCATGCCGTCCCGAGCAGGCTGCGAGCGAGCTGCATCCCGATGATCGCACCGAGGGCGACGTCGACCGCCAGCGGTCGCCACGAGTCGGGTCGCCTCGGCAGCGTGCTGTCGACCGCGAAAAAGATCAGCGCACTCACGACGCCACCGGCGAGCGCCGCCAGCGTCGTGAGCACCACCCGGTAGCGGCGCACCTCGAACCGGATGGCGTCCGCTGCGCGCTGCCTGCTCTTGACGTGCAGCTCGCGCTGCTTCATGTCGGCGACGAGCGCCTGGTCGGCGGGCGAGAGCGGCATCAGTCGACCCCGTTGGCGCGGTACAGCCCGCGCAGCTCGTACGTCTCGATGTCGCCGTAGGGCTGGATCTGCACGGAGCGTCGGACGACCCGGTCGGCCCGCGGGCCGTACTTGTCGGAGTACCAGGTCTCGGCGATCTCCAGGCGCAGCGCCAGGCGTCGCTCGTCGTACTCGCGACGTGCGTTGCGCGCTGTGGCCGACGTGCGGTCGAGGAGGTGCAGGCCGAGGAAGATCAGCACGAAGGCGACGAAGAGGATCCCGAGCAGGAACACCGTCCGGTCCCACATGTCGAAGCCCTCCTGGTAGCTCCACCACCCGCCCTCGTCGTGGCGGTGCAGCAGCGACGAGGCCGTGATGAAGACCGGCAGCACCACGAAGAACCAGCTCACCAGGACCCAGACCACCTGGAAGACCTTGGTGCGGAGGTGACCGGGGCCGAAGAACCACTCGACCGTGACGTCCTTCTCCGTGACCTCGTGGACGACGTAGGAGGGTCGGCTGGTCATGACGGCTCCTTCCCGTGCACCTCGCGGGTGACGTGCAGGCTGTCGGACCGCTCGGGCGACTTCCACGAGCCGCCGTCGCGGCGCTCCCAGACCTTGCGGACCGTCGGCACGAACTCGACGACGACGGTCCAGGTGTTCACCATCCAGTAGACGAGCATGTACGCCGGCGCGAAGAGGATGTACTTCAAGGTCCGACCACCGTCGTTGTAGTACGACGCCGCGCTCAGCTGGACCAGCCCGATGACCATCTGGAGGGCGACGAAGATGCCCACCATGTACCAGTTGTGCCAGAACCGCTCCCAGTTCTGCGTCACGGCCATGAGGAGCTGGGTCAGCAGGAAGAGCGCCATGCTGATCCAGTAGAGGAAGCTCCAGAAGACACTGAAGCTGTAGTCCAGCACGATCGGCATCATCCGCCAGCGGCGGATCGGGTGCCGCAACAGCGCCGGCCCCTTGGTCACCAGGACGTAGATGCCTCCCGACGACCAGCGCCTGCGCTGCTTGACCAGCGATCGGGTCTGCTCGGGCACGTCGAGGAAGAAGCGGATGCGCGGGGCGAACAACGCCCGCCAACCGGCGGCCTGCATGTCCCACGCGATCGCGATGTCCTCGGTCGGCTGCTCCGCGTGCCAGCCGCCGACGTCGATCACGGCCTGCCTGCGGTACATCGTGTTGGCCCCCGAGAACGCGAACAGGCCGCCGTACGACATCTGGGAGCGCTTGATCAGCCCGATGATCGAGTTGAGCTCGTTCTGCTGCGCCTCCGCGGTCAGCGTCGTGCGGTTCGCCGCGAGCATGTTGCCGGTCACCGCGCCGACGTTCTGCCCGCCCTCGCGCTCGAAGTAGCTCAGGTACTGCCACAGTGCATCGGGATTGGGCCGGGTGTCCGCGTCGTTGGAGAGGAGGAACTCGCCGCGAGCGAAGGCGAGCGCGACATTGAAGCCGTGCGCCTTGCCCCGGTTCTTGACGATCGAGATCACTCGCAGGTCCGGGTACTCGACCTGCAGCTCCTCCAGGATCTCGGCGGTCCGGTCGGTGGAGGCGTCGTCGACGACGATGATCTCGTACTTGTCCGAGGGGTAGTTGAGCATCGTCTCGAGGTAGCGCACGGTGCTCTCGATCGATGCCTCCTCGTTGTGCGCCGGGATCAGGATGGTGACGAAGGGCTCGCCGTGCTCCAGGTAGCGAGGACGGTCGTGACGCTCGGAGAAGACGTGGTAGTAGAAGCTCGAGACGAGGAAGGCCAGCCCGCCGACGATCGGGTAGGCGATCAGCACGAAGATCAGCAGCTGGACGAACCAGTCGGCGGCTGAGCTCGGCATACCTCCTCCTTCGAGCCGATCCTAACCAGCGGTGAGACGAGCGAGCCGGTCCACGCCGGCGGGCAGGCTCGCGCCGAGGCGGGCGACCACGTCTGCGACAGCCGGTGAGCCGGCCTGCTCCGGCGGCACCCGCGCCGGGTTGAGGGCGACCCGGTCGGACCACTCCTTGATGTCGGGCTCGGCGCCGAAGGCCGCGGAGTTGCGCAGGCCCGTCACGTTCATCGTGGCCCAGTCGACGAGCGAGTTGCCGAAGGACGAGGGCCGGCAGAGCCGGTTCTTCTCCGCGTCGTCGTCGCGGGTCGCCTCGACGTACCCGGCGAGCGCGGCGCCGAAGCACGGGAAGCCCGCCCGGACCGGCTGGGGCGTGATCGCCTCCGGCCCCCAGATCGGCACGCGAGGGCGCGCCTTGAGGCCGTCGGCCGCGCAGTCGACGACGACGGCGTCGCCCGCGACGGCGACCGAGCCCTCGGTGAGGTCGAGACGACCGCGGTGCGCGGTCCGGATGTGACCGAGGCGTACGACGTCCTCGATCGTCCGGAGCTGGTCGAGCTCCCAGCGGCCGAGCGTCGGCGCCTTGGCCATCGTCGGCGTGACCGAGCGGTCGATGCGGTGCATGATGCCGAGCTCCTCGAGGGCGAGGAAGAGGTCCGGCAGTGATGCGGCACCCGCGGCCGCGGTCATTATGTCGGCGACCATGCCGAGGTAGATGACGGGGTCCGGCTGGATCAGGGCCCGGTTGAGCATCCACGGGTCGCGCGGTCGCACCCAGCAGATCGCGTCCGGGTCCACGCCACGGGCGAGCAGCCAGATGCAGGCGTCGGTCGCCGTCTTGCCCGACCCGACGACCACGAACCGGCTCGGCGCCTCCTCGAGGCGCGCCAGGTCGTTGACGGCGATCACCCGGGCACCATCGGCTACGCCGAACCTCGGCGCCGTCTCCGCCGGGATGTCGGGCGACAGGTAGCTCGCGTCGACGACACGACAGTCGTCCGGCACGTCGTACCTCTGGCCGGACACCCGCGACACGAAGGTCCGCTCCCCCACGTAGTCGCAGCCGGCGAAGAACTCGACCTGTCCCGATGCCAGCATCCGGTGCGTCAGCAGGTCGCTGTAGTAGCTCGTGATCTTCGCCTGGTCGGCACGCTCGTGCAGTCCGGCCTCGGGTCCGGACTGCTGCATCCGCCCGCCGCCGAGCACGGTGGACGCGGCGCCGTAGAACGTCGAGGCCTGGTGCAGCCGCACGAACGGGTACGCCGCCAGCCAGTGCCCGCCGGCGGCGTGCCGCCGGTCGACCAGCGCCACGCGGACGTCGGCGTGGTCGATCAGGGCGTCCGTGAAGGCCATCCCGGTCGCCCCGGCGCCGATCACCAGGTAGTCGGCCTCGACCCGTTGCGTCACGAGGCAAACCCAACCACCGCCGCGGTGCGGACGTCCACCGATCTCCGGCCACGCTAGTCCTAGTATGTCGACTGGCTCACTCGCCTAACGTCCCTCGAACTCGGAAGAAGGACCCATGACCGACCACACCTCCTCGCGTCCCGGCGGCCTGACGCGGCGCACCCTGGCCGGAGCGGCCGTCGGCGCGCTCGGCGCAGCCACGGCCGTGACCGGCACGGACCCGGCGTACGCCGAGCAGCCCTTCCGCGCCGTCGCCCGCCACGGCAGGACCCCGCGACCCAACATCCTGGTGATCTTCGCCGACGACCTGGGCGCCGCCGACCTGAGCGTGTACGGCGCCCCGCACATCAACACCCCCCACCTCGACAAGCTGGCCGCCTCCGGCCTGCGCTTCACCCAGGGCTACTCCGCGGGCGCGGTCTGCTCCCCCACCCGGATCGCCCTCTACACCGGTCGGCACCCCGGCCGGATCGCTGGCGGGCTGCAGGAGCCGATCGGCGCACCGACCGCGACCGACGGCATCCCGCCGGAGCACCCGACGCTCGCGTCGCTGCTCAAGAAGGCGGGCTACTCGACCCACATGGTGGGCAAGTGGCACGGCGGCTTCCTGCCGTGGTTCTCGCCACTCAAGTCCGGCTGGGACAGCTTCTACGGCAACTACTCCGGCGGCGTCGACTACTTCAGCAAGTACACGACCTTCGGCTACGACCTGTACGACGGCGAGGAGGTCACCCAGGACCCGCGCTACTACACCGACATCCTCACGGAGAAGGCCGTCGAGGTGGTCCGGGCCGGGGCCCGGCAGAAGAACCCGTGGCTCTTCAACCTCAACTTCACCTCGGCGCACTGGCCCTGGGAGGGACCCGGCGACAAGGCGGTCAGCGACGAGATCACCGCCAGGATCAAGGCCGGCGACCGCACCGCGCTCTTCCACTACGACGGCGGCTCCGTCGACAAGTACGTCGAGATGGTGGAGAACCTCGACGCCGCCATCGGCACGGTCCTGCGTGAGCTGAAGCGGACCGGGCAGGACGAGGACACCCTCGTGCTGTTCGCGAGCGACAACGGCGGCGAGCGGTTCTCCTACAACTGGCCGTTCACCGGCAACAAGGCGAGCGTCAACGAGGGCGGCATCCGCGTCCCGATGATCCTGTCGTGGCCCGGCCAGGTCCGCGCCCGCCAGGTCGACGACCTGCCGGTCTACACGACCGACTGGACGGCCACCTTCCTCGAGCTCGGCGGCGCCAAGCCCGACCCGGCGTACCCGCTCGACGGCACCAGCCTGGTGCCGCACCTCTTCCAGGGTCGACGGGTGCCGGAGCGCGACCTCTTCTGGCGCACCAAGGAGGGGCGCGCGCTGCGGCGTGGCGAGCTGAAGTACGTCCGAATCGGCGGCGTCGACCACCTGTACGACGTCGAGGCCGACTCGCGCGAGCAGGCGGACCTGGCCACGAAGCGGCCCGAGGACCTGGCCGCGCTGCGCACCGCGTGGGAGCAGGTCAACCAGGAGCTGCTGCCCTACCCGGCCTGAGCTACTCGAGGAAGCCCGCCGTGGAGCCGCCGAGCTCCATGGCGGGCAGCCCGAGCTTGCGGTGGTCCCAGGAGCGCACCCGGTCGACGTCGAGGCGGATGGCGGCGCGGTTCTTGGCCATGAACTCCACGAACGGCTTCATCTCCTCGGTGTACGGCGCGTTGTAGCGCTCGAAGATGTTGACGCAGACGTCCCAGACGACGTCCTCGTCCTCGACGACGACGCCCTGGCCCTCGATCGCCACCCCGCGGAGCTGGTCGTAGGTGTGACCGGCCTCGACCAGGAACGAGCAGCGCGGGTCGCGGCGCAGGTTGACGGTCTTCTGGGCCTTCTTCTTGGTCTCGAACCAGACCTGGCCGTCGAGCACGCCGTACCACATGCCCACGAGATGGATCTGGCCCTGCGCACCGAAGGTGCCCAGGGTCGAGGACCGCTGCTGGAGGAGGAACTCGGCGACCTCGTCGTCCGACATCACGATCTGACCGCGCTGGTTGACCATGACAGGAAACCTAGCCGCCGAAGGCGTGGGTCGCGGTCACGCCTCCGTCGATCGAGATCTCGGCGCCGTTGATGTACGACGACTCGTCGCTGGCCAGGAAGACGTAGAGCGGCGCGATGTCCTCGGGGTAGCCGACCCGGCGCAGCGGCACCCGCGAGGCGCCGAACTCCATGGCGGCGTCGCCGCCGTGCACCCGGGTCATCGGGGTGTCGATCATGCCGGGGTGGATCGAGTTGACCCGGATGCCCTTGGGGCCGAGCTCCATCGCCGCGCACTTGGTCATGCCGCGGATCGCCCACTTGGTGGCGGCGTACGCCGTGCAGCTGGCCATGCCCGCGAGGCCCTCGACCGAGGACGCGTTGATGATCGAGCCACCGCCGTTCTTGCGCATCGTGCGGGTGACGGCCTGCATGCCGAGGAAGCAGCCGAGCTGGTTGATCCGCCAGATCAGCTCGACCTCCTCGACCGCCTGCCGCTCGATGTCGCCGAAGCGGAGGATGCCGGCGTTGTTGGCGAGCACGCTGACGGGACCGAACCGTTCGTTGGTGTCGTCGACGACCCGGGCCCACGAGGCCGGGTCGCTGACGTCGTGGTCCGCGAAGTGGGCGTCGGAGCCGAGGTCGTCGGCGAGCGCCTGGCCGGCCTCCTTCGCGATGTCGGCGATGACGACCTTGGCGCCCTCGGCGACGAAGTGCCGCGAGATCGCCTCGCCCTGCCCCTGCGCGCCACCGGTGACGATGGCGACCTTGCCGTCCAGACGCGTCATGCTCAGGCCTTCAGCTTCATGATCGAGTCGGCGGCGAAGCCGACGGCAGGGTCGCGGTCGGTGAAGTAGCCACCGAGCTGCTTGTCGAGGTCGTCGGCCGTCCAGAGGTCGCCGGCCTTGTCGAAGCGCTCCTCGACGACCGGGGCCGCGACGAGCGCCACCATGCCGCCGTACACGACGAAGACCTGGCCGGTGATCCGCTCGGCGGCGTCGGAGGCGAGGTAGGCGACGACGGGGGCGACGTGCTCGGGCGAGTAGGGGTCGACGTCGAGACCGGACTGGTCCTCGCCGAACACCTGGGCGGTCATCGCGGTGCGGGCGCGGGGGCAGATCGCGTTGGCGCGGACGCCGCTGCTCGCCATCGACCGCGCCGTCGAGACGGTGAGGGCGGCGATGCCCGCCTTGGCCGCGCCGTAGTTGGCCTGTCCGGGCGGCCCGGACAGGAACGCCTCGGACGCGGTGTTGATGACGCTTGCGCCGACCGGGCCGGACTCCTTCGCGACCGCCCGCCAGTGGGCGGCGGCGTTGCGGGAGAGCAGGAAGTGGCCGCGCAGGTGAATGTGGATCACCTGGTCCCACTCCTCGTCGGACATGTTGAAGAGCATCCGGTCGCGGGTGATGCCGGCGTTGTTGACCACGACGTCGAGGCGGCCGAAGCCGTCGACGGCGGCCGCCATCATGGCGTCGGCGGTGGCCCGCTCCCCCACGTCCCCCGAGACGATGCTCGCCTCGCCGCCGCGGGAGCGGATCTCCTCGGCGGTGCCGTCGGCGCCGCCGGGCAGGTCGTTGAGGACGATGCGGGCGCCCGCGTCGGCCAGGGCGAGTGCTTCGGCGCGCCCGAGACCGGCGCCGGCGCCGGTCACGATCGCGACCTTGCCGTCGAGAGAGGTCGTCAAGGTGTCAGTCCTCCAGGGAGATGGCGGCGCGTGGGCAGGCGGCCACCGCGCGGTTCACGTTGCTGATGTTCTCGGGGGTGGTCTCCTCCGTCTTGAGCTGGAGGTAGTCGTCGTCGTCCAGCTCGAACACCTCGGGCGCCATGGCCTCGCACAGGCCGTTGGACTCACAGAGGTCCCAGTCGATCTTGATCTTCACTGGCGGTGCCTCAGCTTCCTTCACTCGAGTGACCAGGGAACACGTGCGCGCTCGGGTCGATCACGACCGCGGCGTTGTTGACGGCGGTGGCGGCCTCGCCGAAGCCGACGGCGATCAGCCGCACCTTGCCGTCGTACTCCGTGATGTCACCGGCGGCGAAGACGCGCGAGAGGTTGGTGCGCATCGCGGGGTTCACGAGGACGTGCCGCTTGTGCACCTCGATCCCCCACTGCTGGATCGGGCCGAGGTCGGCGATGAAGCCGAGCGCGGCCACCACCGCCTGCGTGGGCCGCGTGGTCAGCTCGCCGTCGACGGTGATGTCGATCGACTCGACGGTGCCGTTGCCGTGGATCGCGGAGACCTCGGCCTTGGTGACGATGTCGACCTTCGGGGATGCCTTCACCGCCTCGACGGTGCGCTCGTGCGCGCGGAAGGCGTCGCGCCGATGCACCAGCGTGATCGACCTCGCGACCGGCTCGAGGTGCAGCGCCCAGTCGAAGGCGCTGTCTCCACCGCCGACGATGACGACGTCCTTGCCGACGTACGGCTGGAAGCTCGGGACGAAGAACTCGAGCCCGCGGCCCACCCAGCCGTCACCGGCGGGCAGCGGGCGCGGACTGAACTTGCCGATGCCGGCGGTGATCAGCACGACCTTGGCGCGGACCTCGGTGCCGTCCTCGAGACCGACGGTCACGCCGTCGGCGTCCTCCACGAGGGTCGAGGCGGTGCGCTCGAGGAGGTACGTCGGCTCGGAGACCGAGGCCTGGGCGACCAGGCCCTCGACGAGCTCGCGACCCTTGACCGACGGGAAGCCCGCGACGTCGAGGATCTGCTTCTCGGGGTACATCGCCGTGATCTGGCCGCCCAGCTCCGGCAGCGAGTCGACGACCGCGATGCTCATCCCGCGGAAGCCCGCGTAGTAGGCGGCGAACAGGCCGGTCGGGCCCGCGCCGATGATCAGGAGGTCGACGTCGACAGCAGTATCGGTGGGCACGACGACGATCCTTCTCCTCACGGGCGGCCGACTCAACTATAACCTGTTCTAGTTTTGGCGACCTTACTGGGTCTTGATGTCCGACACCAGCCACCCCTGGTCGGTGTGGACCACCGTCACCAGCGCCCGGTACTGGGAGTACGCCGTGGCCGGCTTGCCGTCCTGCACCTTCTCGACGTACTGGTTCAGGAAGAGCAGCGCCTGCACCTGCTGCGGGGACGCCTGCACCACGCCCTGGGCGACGACCTTCACGGTGAGCTTCATCTGCTGCTGCGCGTACTTGTCCTTCAGGCTGTCGGCCAGCTTGCGGTAGTCGGCCGCGAACGTGTCCGTCATCTTCGAGGTCGCCTGGTCGACCTGCTTGTCGTAGTCCTGGTAGGTCGTGGACAGGATCTGCTCGGTCGAGCGCGCTGCGGCCTCGACCGCCGCGCGGTGGCTGACCTCGCCGGTCACGATCGGGCGCGCGGCCGACACCGTCGGGGAGGGGTCGCGGTTGAGGTAGACGAGCTCGCCGATGCCGACCAGGGCCAGCACCGCGACCACCGCGACCAGGACGTACGTCGTGCGGGGCCGGCGCCTCGCCGCCGTCGCGGGGGGATCGACGACGGGCTCCGTGGCATCGACCTCGCTCGCTGGCGCTCGCTCGTCGACCGGCGCTTCGGCGGCCTCGCTCGCTGGCGCTCGCTCGTCGACGGGCGGCACGACCGGTTCCCCGCTCCTGCCCGCGATCTTGCGCGGGCGGCCGGTGGCGGGGCGGGACTGGCCCTTGCGTGGCGTCGTCATCCCACGAACTCCACGTTGCTGGTCTTCCACTCGCCGCCCTCGTCGACGAGGTCGACCTTGATCCGGAACTGGCGGGCGACCGGCTTGTTGTTCGTGGAGGTGTTGGCGACGGTGCCGGAGGTGGCCACGATGACCGAGGCGCTGTCGTGGTCGGCGTCGACGACGCCGGCCCAGAGCACCTTGCCCTCCATGACCGACTTCGCCTGGGTCAGGATCTTCACCACGTCCTTGGTGCTGGTGTCGTACTGCTTGGCGAAGTCACCGGTGGCACCCTCCGCGACGGCGTCGATGCTCTCCTGGGCCTTCGTGTAGTCGATGTTGACGAACGCCTCGATCTCCTTGCGGGCGGCGGCGAGCACGTCGCCGTACCGCTCCTGCTCGGCCGACGCACGCTGCCGGTCCTGGCGCTCCTGGTGCACGAGCACGCCGCCGAAGACGACACCGCAGCCGAGCAGCAACGCCACGACGTAGAGCACGACGTTGAGTCCGGGTCGCCTCACTCGTTCACCGGGCCCACCAGGAACCATTTCCACGAGTCATCTCCCAGGATCGACAGGTTGCCCTGATCGACGAACCGTACCGGGTTGCCGCGTCGGTCGACGGCACCGCCGACGAAGCCCGTGTCGGGGTCGTACGACGAGCGGTAGAGGCGCCCGGGAGACGGGTTGGCGGACGTGCCGGGTGAGTAGTTGGCGCCGCGCATCGCGTACGGCGGGCCGGCGGTGCAGCGGGCCGGGTAGATCTTGGCGTCGGTGAGGTCGCTCGGCGGACGCCACTGGTTGCGCGGCTTGTAGCCCTGGGTGCAGGGAGGCGTGCTGTCGAACTGCAGGTTGACGTGGCCGTAGCCGTCGCCGGGGGTGCCGGTGAAACCCGCGGAGATGGTGCGCGGGTAGGTCACCAGCAGCTGCTCGATGCCGTCGAGGTGCGAGACCACGACCTGGTTGACGCTGACCGCGCTGCCCAGCAGCACCGGCAGCGTGGGCTCGAGGTCCTTGAGGAGGGCGTCGAGCTCGCGCGCGGTGCCCGGGGTGCCGTCGAGGACCTTCTCCAGGTCGCCGTCGCTCGCCGCCAGGGCGTTGGTCAGCGCGTGCAGGTCGGTGGACAGGCCACGGATGTTGTCGCCCTCCTGCTGCTGGGTGGTCAGCACCTTGTTGCCCTGGTCGAGCAGGGCGATCGTCTCGTCGGTGTGGTCGGAGGCCTGGCGGACGAACTCGCTGCCGTTGTCGAGCAGCCGCTGCAGCGGACCGCCCGTGTCGTTGAACATGGTGCCGAGCTCGCGCACCACCGTCTGGAGGTTGTCCTTGTCGACCGAGTTGACGAACTGGTCGAGCTCGACCAGGAGGTCGCCCTCGTCGACGGGCATGGACTTGGCGGTGCCGTGCAGGGTGCCGCCCGCCTCGACGTACGGGCCCTTGTCGTCGGGCGGCTCGAAGTCGAGGTACTGCTCGCCCACGGCCGAGAGGTTGTGGACGTACATCGGCGAGTCCTCGGGCAGCTTGGTGCCGTCCTCGAGCGCGAGGTCGAGCGTGATGCCCTCGGCGGTCGCCTGCATCTTGGAGACCTTGCCGACCTTCACGCCGCGGTAGGTGACCTCGCTGCCCTCGAAGAGGCCGCCCGAGCTGGGCAGGGTGGCGTGCACGGTGATGCCGCGGCCGAGCACCCGGTCGACGAGACCGAGGTAGGTGCCGGCGATGTAGACGATGCCGACCGCGCTCAGCACCATGAACGCGATGATCCGGGTGCGTACTCCTCGCGTCATTCGGGGCCTCCGTAGAGAGAGCTCAGACCCGGAGTGGGTGTCGGATCGCCGCTGGTGAGGGCGTCCGGGAGGCGCCGTCCGAGCAGGTCGCCGAGACCGGGCAGGCCGGGCAGACCCGGGAGCCCGGGGATGTCGCCGTCTCCACCCGGGACCGTGTTGAGCAGCACGCAGACCGGGTTGTCCTTGTACGCCGCCTTCTTGCAGTCGGCGCGGAGCTGCTTGAGCAGGTTGACGGAGTCGAGCACCTTGAGGCAGGCCGCGCTGGTGAGGTCGCCGCTCTGCAGGCACTTCTCGACCTGGGTCAGCACCTCGCCCGGGTCGGGGACACCCGGGAGGCCGCCACCGTCACCGGCGGTCGGGAGGATGTTCTCCAGGTTGATGTCGGCGCGGATCGAGGTGTTGGCGTAGTCGCCCTTGACGATCTCGCTGGCCTCCTTGGGGAAGGGGAAGCTGACCAGGAGGTTGAGACCGGGCGCCAGCGAGTCGCCGGCCTTGTGCAGGTTGGCCAGGATCG
Source organism: Nocardioides conyzicola (assembly GCF_039543825.1). Classification (NCBI taxonomy): domain Bacteria; kingdom Bacillati; phylum Actinomycetota; class Actinomycetes; order Propionibacteriales; family Nocardioidaceae; genus Nocardioides; species Nocardioides conyzicola. The sequence goes on from NZ_BAABKM010000005.1 coordinate 144,750, forward strand.
GCTGCAGGTGGTCGAGCGACTTGAGGATGTCGTCCTTGCTGGCCCCGATCACCCGGGTGCCGACCTTGCCGAGCTTGTCGAGGGAGGTGAGCATCGCGATCAGCTCGTCGTGCTGCTGGTCGAGCACGTCGACGGCAGGACCGACGACGTCGAGGGCGTCGGTGATCGACTTCTTCTCGGTGTTGAGCGTCGCGGTCAGGTGGGAGATCGACTCCATCGCGTGGATGATGTCCTGCTTCTGGGCGTCGATCGTGCCGACGACGTCCTCCAGCGAGCCGAGCAGGTGACGCAGCCGATCGGTGCGACCGTCCATCACCAGGTTGAGCTCGTGGGTGATCGTGCCGAGCTGGCCGACACCGCCGCCGCTGAGCAGGAAGGAGAGCGCGCCGAGGACTTCCTCGACCTCGGGGTTGCGCCCGGTGTCGGCGAGGTCGATCTTGTCGCCGTTCGACAGGCGGCCGGTCGGCTCGACGCCCGCGGGCGCCTCGAGGGCGACGTACTTCTCCCCCAGCAGGCTGACCTGGCGGATGTCGGCGATGGCGTTGTCGGGGAGGTCGACGTTGTTCTTGACGCGCATGGTCACGCGGGCGTGCCAGCCGACCCGCTCGATGTCGGTGACCTCGCCGACGGTCACGTCGTCGACCATCACCGGCGACTTCGGGACGACGTTGAGGATGTCGGCGAAGTCGGCCGTGATCTGGAAGGAGTTGTCGTCCGAGACCGGCGAGCCCGGCAGCGGGAGGTCGTAGGCGCCGTCGAACTTGCAGCCGCTCGCCGTCACGGCGAGCGCGATCATGAGGACGCACCAGCGCAGTGCCCGGGTCATGAGCCGCCTCCCATCAGGCCGGCCAGCGAGTCGGGGGCGACCCGGTTGGCCGCGGCACCCTCGCTCGTCGGGCTCGGGCTGGAGCTGGAGCTCCGGGACGAGCCGGGCGGGATGGTGGGCAGCTGGCCCTCGACCGGCTCGAGCAGCTGCTTGAAGAGCTGGCAGGCGAGGTCGGCGCTCTTGCCGGGGAGGCCGGCCTGCTGGACGACCCCGCACAGGAAGCCGTCGGCGTCCCAGACGTTGCCGCTGATGCCGATCCGCGAGCCGATGGTCCCGGTCTTGTTGTTGTAGGCGAGGCTCAGGTTGCCGATGGCGGTCGGCGCGACCTTCAGGGCGGTGTCGAGGCTGCCCTTCTCGGAGTTGATCGTCTTCATCACCTTGGTGAGCTTCTCGACGTCGGTGACCAGGGCCTTGCGGTTGTCGTGGACGAAGCCCTTCACGGTGCCGACCGCGTCGGCGACGGCGGCCAGCGCCTGCTGGATCTCGGTGCGCTCGTCCGCGAGCTGCGACGAGACGCCGGTGAGGTCCTGCACGAAGGCCCGGACGAACTTGTCGTTCTGGGCGAGGGTCGTGGTGAGCTGCGCCAGCTGCGACACCGTGTCGAAGAGCGGGCCGCTCCCCTCGCCGAAGGTCTGCGCGGCGGCGGCCAGCTCGGTGAGCATCTGGTTGCCGAGCTCGCCCTTGCCGTCGAGGGCGTTGGCGCCTGCCTTCAGCACGTGGTCGAGGGTGCCGTCCTTGTTGACCCCGTTGGGGCCGAGGGCCTCCGACAGGTCACGCAGGCTGGCATAGATCCGGTCGAGCTCGACCGGCACGGCGGTCTCGGGGAGGGCGATGTCCGCGCCGTCGGCCATCAGCTTGTCGCCCTTGGAGTACGCCGGGGTGAGCTGGACGAACCGGTCGGCGACGAGCGTCGGCGTCACGATGACGGCCTTGGCGTCGGCGGGCACCTCGTACTTGGCGTCGTACTCCATGTCGACGCGGACCGAGTTGCCCTCGGGGGTCACCGCGGTCACCCGGCCGACGTTGACGCCCAGGATCCGCACGTCGCTGCCCACGTAGATGCTGACGGCGCGCGGGAAGTGGGCGGCCACCGTCTTGGGCTCGGTGGTGTCGCGGATGGCGAAGAAGTAGATGCCGGCGACGAGCACCAGCGCCAGGACGCCGGCGAGGACGCGGCCGGTGACGGTGTCGAGACGGTTCCGCATGTCAGCCCTTCCCTCGGGTCGGGACGAACTCGCCGGTCGGGATCGCAAGGAGGTTGGAGGCGTAGGCGTCGAACCAGGGGCCGGTGCCGATGATGTTGCTGAGGATGTCGACGTACGGGCCGAGCGCGCTCAGTGTCGCCTTCAGCTCCTTGTCCTTGGAGTTGAGCAGCGAGAGCAGGTCGTCCACCTCGCGGAGCGCCGGCTTCATCTGGGCCTGGTTGTCCGCGGCGACGCCGCGCAGCTGCGTCGCGAGCTCGCGGGCGTTGACCAGCAGGAGGTGGACGGCCTCCTTGCGCCGGCGTACCTCCTTGAACACGAGGTCGCTGTTCTTCATCAGCGACACCAGGTCGTCGCTGCGCGCCGCGAGCACCTTGCTCACGCTCTGCGAACCCTTGAGCAGCGTCTGGATCTGCTGGTCGCGCGAGGCGACCGACCGCGACAGCCGGGCGATGCCGCGGAAGCTCTGCTCGATCTCCGGAGCCGCCTTGTTGGTCGTGTCGGCGACCACGTCGAGCGCCTGGGAGAGCTGGTCGGTGTCGATCCGTTCCGTGGTGGTGGTCAGGTCGCTGAAGACGCCGACGATGTCGTAGGCCGACTCGGTGCGCTCGACCGGGATCACGTCGTCCGTCGACATCTGGCCGGAGCCGGCCGGCTCCAGGTCGAGGTACTTCTCGCCGAGCAGGCTCAGCACCTCGACCGAGGCCCTGGTGTCCTTGCCGAACTCGACGCCGTTGTCCACGTCGAAGGACACGATGACGGTGCTGCTGTCCTCGAGGGCGACGTCCTGGACGCGGCCGACCCGGATGCCACCGACCTGGACCATGTTGCCGACGTGCAGCCCGCTCGCGTCCTTGAACTCCGCGCGGTAGGTCGTGCCCTTGAACCCGGGGAACTTCCCGAGGTTGAAGGCGGCCGCCATGATCAGCGCCATCACCACCAGCGTGATCGCGCCGAGCCTCATCAGCTTGGACTCGCTGTGGCGGCTCATGGTGCCGTCGCTCCGTTGCAGCGCGGTGCCGTGGAGTGGAAGTCGAGGTGGTTGAGCTCGTCCATCAGCTGCTTGAGCCCGGGGACGTTGCCGAGACCGGCGGGCAGCGTGATCCGGCCGCTGAAGCCGCAGATGTAGTAGCTGTACCAGCTGCCGTAGGTGCCGGTGCGGGTCTGGTCGGTCATCGACTCCGGCAGCCGGTCGAGCAGGTCGATGACCTGCTTGCGGGACTCCTTCTTGTTGAGCAGGGCGGCCAGCTGGCGCAGCTTGGCGACGTCGGACTTGATCAGCGGCCGGCCCTGACGGATCAGGTCGGCGACCACCACGGTCAGGTCGGAGATGTTCTGCAAGGAGGAGCCGATCGTCGAGCGGTCGCGGGCGAGGTCGGTCATCCAGTTCTTCAGCCCGACGATGAGGTCGTTGAGCTGCTGGTGCCGGCTGTCGACGGTCGTGAGCGTCGCGCTGAGGTTGTCGACGACCTCGCCGATGAGCTGGTCCCGGTCTGCGAGCGTGTTGGTGAGCGACGCCGTCTTGTGGAGCAGCCCCTGCACGGTGCCGCCCTCCCCCTGGAGCACCTGCACCAGGTTGAGGCTCAGGTCGTTGACCTGCTTGGGGTTCAGCGCCTGGAAGAGCGGCTGGAACCCGTTGAAGAGGACCGTCAGGTCGAGCGCCGGCTTGGTCTGCTGGATCGGCAGAGTCCCGTCGGCGGCGAGCGGCTTGGCGGCCGTGTCGGACCCCTGCTCGAGGGCCAGGTAGCGGTCGCCCACCAGGTTGAGGAAGCGGATCTCGGCGCGCGAGGCCGTCGTGAGCGGGACGCCCGACTGCACCCGGAAGGTCACCAGCGCCTGGGTCCGCTTGTAGTGCTCGACGTTCTTGACCTCGCCGACGCTGACGCCGGCGACCCGGACGTCGTCGCCCTTCTGGAGCATCGAGGCGTTGGAGAAGACGGCCTTGTACGTCGTCCCGGCGCCGAAGCCGATGTTGCCCATGATGGCCGCGAGCAGCCCGGTCACGAGCAGCGAGACGACGGTGAAGATGCCGAGCTTGATGCCGGCCGAGATCGTGGTGGCGTTGCGGGAGCTCATCGCGCGCCCCCGGCCGTCTCGCGGACCAGCGGGCCGTACATCAGGGAGCCGAGCGAGCCGTACTCGTCGGCCGAGGCACCGGTGCGCTCGGCGAGCATCGCGTTGAGGATCTCCTGCTCACCGGCGCTGCCGGAGTAGTCGGCACCGACCCGGTTGGCGGAGCCGGGGACGGGCGACGTCGGCGGGTGCTCGTCCATGTCGCTGCCCTGGTCGAGCGCGATCGGCGGCGCGGGAACCGGTGGGTTGGGCAGGCCCAGGCACCAGGGCCCGTGGCCGACCTCGCCGTACGTCGGCTTGTCGCGCTCGTCGTAGGCGCGGTACTGCGGGGTGCCGAACTCGATGTACTGCTTGACCTGGTTGCCCTCGAACGTCCGCGCGAGCCGCGGGGCGTACTTGGCGGCACCCTTGATCAGGCAGGGGAACTCGGGCGAGTAGACGGCAAGCAGCTTGAGCACCGGCTCGGTCACCTGGCCGACGCGGATGATGTTGCTCTCGTTGTCGCCGAGGATCCGGGTCGAGGTGTCGGCCACGCCCTGGAGGTCGGAGAAGAAGGTGCCGAGCTGCGCCTTGTTGTCCACCACGGTCTGCGCCGTCGTCGTGACGTTGCGCAGCACGGCCAGCAGGTCGGGGGCGGCGAGGTCGTAGGTGTGCGCGACATCGGCGAGCTTGATCAGGTCCGCGCGCAGGGTCGGCAGGTGGGCGCCGATGCGGGCGAGGTAGGTGTCCAGCTCGTCCATCGTCTGGCCGAGCTGCTCGCCGCGGCCGCCCAGGGCCGTCGCGAGCGCGTTGAGCGTCGCGTTGAGGTCAGCGGGGCGGACCGAGCGCAGGAGCGGGAAGAGGTTGGCCAGGATCCGGCTCAGCTCGACGTTGGTCTCGACCCGGCTGGCGGGGATGACGTCGCCGTCCTTCAGCGGGGTCGACGACGGGTCATCGGGGCGGACCAGCGAGATGAATTTCTGGCCGAAGAGGGTCGTCGGCATGATCTCGACGGAGACGTTGTCGGGGATCTGCTTGGCCTCGGTGGGCTCCAGGGCCACCGTGATGACGGCCTGCTTGCCGTCCTGGTCGATCTTGCGGACCTGGCCGACCAACGCGCCGTTGAGCCGGACGTCGCCGAACTTCGCGAGCTGGAGGCCAGCCCGGTCGGCCTTGATCGTCACCGTGGTCGAGTCCTGGAAGGTCTTCTGGTAGACCGCGATCGACAGCCCGATCAGCAGGGCGATCACCGTGATGAAGGCGATGCCCGCCAGCACCAGCCGACGGTGCTCCGCCGGGCTGTCGTGGTAGACGTTCACCAACATCAGCCGGTGATCCTGACGGTGGTGGTGGAGCCCCAGATCGCGAAGCTCAGGAAGAAGTCGGCGACCACGATCGTGACGATGCTGGTGCGGATCGCGCGGCCCACGGCCGTGCCGACGCCGGCCGGCCCGCCGGACGCCGTGTAGCCGTAGTAGCAGTGGATCAGGATCACCGCGGTCGCCAGGAAGAGCAGCTTGAAGAACGACCAGAGCATGTCGATGGGCGGCAGGAACTGCAGGAAGTAGTGGTCGTAGGTGCCCGGCGACTGGTGGTAGATGTACGTCGTGATCAGGCGCGGTGAGAGGTACGACGCGCTCAGCGCGACGACGTACAGCGGGATCACGGCGATGAACGCGGCGATCATCCGGGTGGTCACCAGGAACGGCAGCGACGGGATCCCCATCACCTCGAGCGCGTCGATCTCCTCCGAGATCCGCATCGCGCCGAGGCGCGCGGTGTAGCCGCAGCCGACCGTGGCCGCGAGCGCGATCGACGAGATCAGTGGGGCGACCTCGCGGGTGTTGAAGTACGCCGAGATGAAGGCGCTGAACTTGGCGACGCCGATCTGGCTGAGCGAGGCGTAGCCCTGGATGCCGACCTCGGTGCCGGCGAAGAAGGCGAGGAAGGCGATGACGCCCGCGGAGCCGGCGATCAGCGTCAGTCCCCCGGCGCCGAAGGTGACCTCGGCGAGGGTGCTGGTGATCTCGCGCGGGTAGCGCTTGATGGCGCGCGGCACCCAGAGCAGCGCCTTGACGTAGAAGAGCAGCTGGTCGCCGTACTGCTCGAGGGAGTCGCGGCGTCCCTTGTAGAACGCGCCGCCCAGCTCACCGATCGTCGCCATCACAGACCTGCCGGGGGGACGACTTGGAAGTAGATCGCGGTGATGACCGCGTTGATGAAGAAGAGCAGCATGAACGCGACGATCACCGACTCGTTGACGGCGCGGCCGACGCCACTGGGTCCGCCGCCGGCGTTGAGACCCTTGTAGGCGCCCACGATCGCGGCCATGCCGCCGAAGACGACGGCCTTGAAGATCGCGATGTAGAGGTCGTTGATGCTGGCCAGCGCGGTGAACGACGACAGGAAGGCACCCGCGGAGCCGCCCTGGACGATCACGGTGAAGAAGTAGCCGCCGCCGATGCCCGCGCCGATCACGATGCCGATGATCATGAAGGCGACGAACATGGTCGCGAGCACCCGCGGTACGACGAGCCGGGCGATCGGGTCGACGCCGAGGACCTCCATGGCGTCGATCTCCTCGCGGATCTTGCGGGCGCCGAGGTCGGAGCAGATCGCCGAGCCCGCGGCGCCGGCGATGATCAGCGCGGCCGCGATCGGTGCCGCCTCGCGGACGACGGCCAGGACGGCGGTCGCGCCGGCGAACGACTGGGCGCCGAGCTGCCCGGTCAGGTTGCCGACCTGCAGCGAGATGACCGCGCCGAACGGGATCGAGACCAGGATCGTGGGCATCAGCGTCACGCTCGTGATGAACCAGGCCTGCTCGATGAACTCGCGGAACTGGAAGGGAGTGGTGAAGGTCCGCTTGCCGACGTCGAGGACCATCGCGGCCAGCTCGCCCGGTCCCCGGACGATCGACGCAGCGGAAAACGCCACCGCGCACCTCCCCAACTGGTCTAGACAGCCACCGCAGAATAGAACGTGTTCTCATTCACGGCAAACGAGCCTGTGCCTCCCACTAGAACTCGTTCCACCCCGTCAACGACGTACCTCCCCGGAGGTAACGCCCCCGAAACGTGGGCTGGACCGGTGCGGTCCCGCACGGCGGTCGGGTCGCCTCCTACGATGACCGCGTGGACAAGGAGTTCTGGGCGTCGTTCAGCCATGACCCGCGCGATGCGCAGTACCAGTCCATGCGGGCCTCGGACCAGGACCGTGGGGTGGTGCAGCAGGCGCTCACCGAGGGGTACGCCGACGGGCGGCTCGACCGCGAGGAGTTCGACGAGCGGATGGACCGGGCGACGCAGGCGCGGACCCTCGGCGAGCTCGCGCCGATCGTGTCGGACCTGGTCGCCCCGACCCGTCTCACGCCGAGCCGCTCCGGGCTGGCCCACGCGACCCCCGACGAGATCCATCGGCGCGCGGTCGCCGCGTGGCGCTCGGACGTGCGCGAGGCGGCGGCGGGCTTCCTGATCCCCAGCCTCATCTGCCTGGTCATCTGGTCGCTGGTGATGTGGGGCGAGTTCTTCTGGCCCGGCTTCGTGATGCTCGGGACCGGTATCAACCTCCTGCAGACCGCCATCCGGCGCGACGACCTGATCGCGAGCCACGAGCGCAAGCTCGAGAGGAAGCAGGCGAAGGAGCTCGGCCAGCCCTGGAAGCCGAACGACAAGGCCTCCGAGTGAGGACCCGCCAGCACGTCGACACGGCCCTGGCCCACCCGTCGGCGATCCTGCTCGCCGCCCAGCTCGTCGCCGTGCTGGCGTATCCCTTCCTGCAGGGCTCGATCGGCGGCCGGGCCGTCCTCGGCGTGGTCCAGCTCGGTGTCGTGGTCGCGGCCGTCGCCGCCGTCCGCCTGACCCCCGCCCTCACCTGGGTGGCCGCGTTGCTCGGCGGGCCGGCCATGGTCCTGACCGTCCTCGAGGCCTGGCAACCCCACAACGACGCGATCGTGCTCGCGTCCGCCTCGTTCCACGTGCCGTTCTACTTCTACATCTCGTTCGCGATGCTGCGCTATCTCTTCCACGACGACCGGGTCACCCGCGACGAGCTCTTCGCGACCGGCGCCGCGTTCACGGTCGTCGCCTGGGGCTTCGCCTACGCGTACGCCGCCTGCCAGGTCATCTGGCCGGGCTCGTTCACCGGCGGCGACGGGGGCGGCGACAGCAGCTGGTTCGAGCTGCTCTTCCTGTCCTTCACGACCCTGACCAGCGTCGGGCTCTCCGACGTCCTCCCGGTCGAGGGCCACGCCCGCTCCTTCGCGATGATCGAGATGATCGCCGGCGTGTTCTACGTCGCGCTGGTCGTCGCCCGGCTGGTCAGCCTCGCGGTCGTCCGGCACGAGCGACGCTAGAGCGAGTCCCAGCCCTCGGGGCGGTGCTTCCTGGGCAGCTTCGACACGACGAGCCGGTAGGACTCGTCGACGGCCTCGAGCAGCTCGTCGTCCGGGATCGCGCCGGCCCAGGAGAGGTCGTTCCAGCCGGACCGGCCGATGTACCGCATCACGCTCGCGTCGTCCGGGTAGCGGTGCAGCCACTCGTCGGCCACGTCGCGGTTCGGGCCGCCCTTCACGCCGACCCCGGCGTCCCCGAGGAACGCGAAGATCTTCCCCGCCTCCCCCGGCCCGACCTTGATCACGGTGTGGCTCGGGTCCCACGGGTGGTCGACCCACGCCCCGGGCTTGGCGAGGCAGTGCTCCTGCATCTCCGCAGCGTCCATGGGACCCAGTCTCAGTCGTCGTCCTCGTCGTCGTCGAGCAGGCCGTCCTTGCGGGCGGCGGCCACGATCTTGCGGACGTTCGTGAGGGTGCCGCAGTCGGCGTCGATCTGGTGGTTGCGCTCGGTGGCGAACTGCTCACCGAGCTCGGCGCGCACCTGGGGACCGACCTCCTCGCGGGCGGGGTTGAGGATCGTCAGCTCCTCCTCGGTCAGGTGGTGGTTGACCACCTTCGCGAGCTCCTCGACGGCGTCGTCGAAGGCCTGGGTGTCGGTGCCCTTCAGCTCGAGCACGGCCAGCAGCGCCTCGTTGCCCTCGGCGTGCTCCTCCTCGCCGTGCTCGGCCTCGTGCGCGCCGACCGCGCCCTTCGTGCGCAGCTTGGGATAGACGTACTTCTCCTCCGCCTCCGCGTGGGCGACGTGCAGGGTCGCGAACGCACGGCGTACGGCGTCGCGGTCCTGGCTGCTGTCACGCAGGTCGCGCAGCAGCGTCTCGAAACGGCGGTGGTCGTCGAGGATCAGCTCTACGACGTCCCCCTGGAGCGGGCGTCCGAGATCGATGTTCGTCATGCCGGCAAGGTAGCCCGTCGCGGGCCGAGCGAAACCCGGCCCGACGAGTCGCCTCAGAAGGAGCAGAGGACCTGGGCCTTCGCCAGGGTGGCCTGCGCACCGCCGTGCTGCTGCGACGTACCCGACGGGTTGTCCGCGGTCCACTCGAAGGCCAGCCGGAAGACGCCCTGGAGGCTGAGGGTCTTCAGCTCGGACGTCGCCAGCGCGAAGGTCTTGCTGTAGCGGCTCCCACCGTCGGCGACGATGTCGATCGTCGCCGTCGCCAGGTCGTCGCTGTCGTCACCGTTGCCGACGCGACCGGTGAGCCGGAGGCACTGGCGTTCCAGGTTCCAGTCGACCATGCCGGCGTTGGCCCACGGCTCCGCGTAGCCCACGAACGCCGGGCCGTACTCGTGCGCGTTGATCGACACCGAGCTGACGTCGTTCGTGTACGACGAGCGGCGCACGTCGAGGTCGGTCAGGTTCTGCCACCGGTAGACGGTCACCTTCACCGAGGCGCTCGTGCCGGCCTTGATCCTGCCGTCCTCCCGGACGACCGCGCGGTAGTGGCGGACGCCGGGAGTCGTCGGCTTGTCGCGGTAGGTGAACCCACCCTTCCTGGTGGTGCTCAGCACCGCCTCCGGGCGCCACTTCGCGTCCCCGATGCGCTTCTGGAGCACCACCTCGGTGCCCTTGCGCACGGGCTTCACCCTGCCCGACAGGACGAGACGATGACCCGCGACGACCGTCGCCGTGCTGGCGGCCAGCGTCGGCTTGAACGCCGCGCGCCGCTCGGCGGGCGCCGCCGTCGCCACCGGTGCGGCCAGGGTCGCGATGAGGGCGGCGGTGAGACCCGCGGCGCCGGTCCTGGTGCTGAGCTGCATGGTGGTGTCCTCCTCGCGGGCACCCGGGCGGCGCCTCACCCAGGACAGCGCTGGCCGGGCCCGGTGCGTTACACCGGCGCTCAGGCCCCCCGGGCGATCCCCTCGAGCTCGTCGCGGTCGACGACCCGACGGGTGCGGACCCGGTAGCGGACGACCTGCGTGAGGCCGAGCGCCCAGATGAAGTACTGCGTGCTCATCGCCCAGCGGAACGCCGACGGGGTGTAGTCGCTGCCCCCGCCCGGCGTACGCCAGTCGAGCACCACACCGATCACGATCACCAGCACGAGGCTGGCGACGAAGCCGCCCTGGTTGATGATGCCGCTGGCGCTCGCGAGCCGTTCGTGCGGGTTGGAGGTGCGCCCGACGTCGAACCCGATCATCGACGCCGGACCGCCGATGCCGACGACGACCACGAGGACGACGAGCAACCAGGTCGGGGCGTGGCCCGGCCAGGTGAGCACGACGGTCCACACGGTCACGATGCTGCTCACGATCACCAGCACCATCGTCGAGCGGTGCCAGGGGTGAGCGCCGACGAGCCAGCCCAGGGTCGGGCCGGCGGCCATCACCGCCAGCACCATCAGCGTCAGCAGCAGGCCGGCCGTCGCCGACGACTGGTGCTCCCCCTTCACGAAGAACGGGTAGCCCCAGAGCAGGCTGAGCGCGGTCGCGCTGAACTGGGTCGAGAAGTGCATCCAGAAGCCGAGGCGGGTGCCGGGATGCGCCCACGACGACGCCAGGCTGTGGCGCACCTGCGCGAACGAGAGGGTCGGGCCGCGGAGGTGGCGCGTGGTCGGCGAGTCGTGGAGCACCAGCAGCACCGCCACGGCGAGGGCGACGCCGAGCGACGCCGCGAGCAGGTAGGCCTTGGTCCAGCCGAGGTGGCCGAGCGCCCAGGTCATGGGGACGGCCGCGAGCACCGCGCCGAGCTGGCCGAGGGTGCCGGTCAGCTGGGTGAAGAACGGGATGCGCCGGGCCGGGAACCAGGTCGCGACCAGCCGCAGCACGCAGATGAAGGTCATGGCGTCGCCCATGCCGACGAAGACCCGTGCGACCAGCGCCGCGGGATAGCTGTGCGCCAGCGCGAAGCCGCCTTGAGCGAGGGTCATCAGGACCAGCCCGGTGAGCAGCACGCTGCGTGACCCGAACCGGTCCACCAACAGCCCGACCGGGATCTGCATGCCGGCGTACACCAGCAGCTGGAGCATCGTGAACGTCGCCAGCTGGGAGGCCGAGATGTCGAACCGCTCGGTCGCCGCCAGGCCCGCGACCGCGAGCGAGGACCGGTGGAAGACCGCCACGAGGTAGACCAGGAGCCCGACCAGCCACACCGACCACGTACGTGCCGTGATGGTGGTGGCCTGGGTTGTCACTCCCGCAATGCTAGGTGCGCCGACCGACTGGCCCGACCCGGGTGTCTCAGCCGCGGCCGAAGAGCCGCGACAACAGGCCGCGCTGCTCCTCGATGACGCTGGGAGCGGGATACGTCGCCGGCGACACGGCGGGCGTCGGCGGCGGGTCGGCGTACATCGCAGGCGTGGTCTCGCCGCCGGTGGCCGCCTCGACGATCCCGGCGAGGAACCGGTCCACGTCACCCATGTCGTAGCCCTCCCGCAACCGGACCGGGGTGAACCGGGCGGCGGCGACCAGCTGGTCGACCGGCTGACCTGAGCCGAGGGCGGCGGTCAGCTGGTCCAGGAGCTGGTCCACCTCGCCCATGTCGTAGCCCTCACGGAGGCGCACCGGCCTGAAGCGGACGTTCCTGATCTCCTGGAGCAGCGATTCGACGTTGGTGGGCACGGCGCCAACCTAGGGCAGACCTCAGTCCAGGCAGAACTCGTTGCCCTCGGGGTCCTGCATCACGATGTGGCCGCCGCTCATCGGCGGCGCGGGCTCGTGGCGCTCGACCCGGGTCGCCCCGAGCCCGACGAGGCGATCGCACTCGGCCTCGAGCGCGGCCATCCGCTCGTCGCCCTCCAGGCCGGGGGCGGCCCGGACGTCGAGGTGCACGCGGTTCTTGGCCGACTTGCCCTCGGGCACCTGCTGGAAGAACAGCCGGGGGCCGGCTCCGGCCGGGTCCTCCGATGCGGAGGCCATGTTGCGCCTCTCCGGCGGCAGCGTCTCCGAGAAGGCGTCCCAGGAGTCGAAGGTGGGCGGCGGGGGCGGGAGCTCGTAGCCGAGGGTCGCGTTCCAGAACTTCGACAGCGCCCGTGGGTCCGCGCAGTCGAAGGTGACCTGCACCTGCTTGACCGTGCTCATTTCGCACCTGCCTCCATCATCTGCCGCAGCTCCTTCTTCAGGTCGCCGATCTCGTCGCGCAGCCGGGCGGCGACCTCGAAGTGCAGCTCGGCGGCCGCGCCCTTCATCTGGTCGGTGAGCTCCTGGATCAGCTGGGCGAGCTCGGCACTGGGCAGCCCGGCGAGACCGCTCGTGTGCTGACCGGCGTCACCGCCGGCCAGCCGGGACAGCGCCGGTACGGGCGCCTTCCGCTTCTTCGGGTCCTGCTGCTGCCAGGTCTGGAGGAGCTCGTGAGTCGACTCCTCCTCACGCGCGAGCATCTCGGTGATGTCGGCGATCTTCTTGCGCAGCGGCTGGGGGTCGACGCCGGCGGCCACGTTGTAGGCCACCTGCTTCGCGCGCCGTCGGTTGGTCTCGTCGATCGCCTTCTCCATGGAGGGCGTGATCTTGTCGGCGTACATGTGGACCTGGCCGGACACGTTGCGGGCCGCACGTCCGATCGTCTGGATCAGCGACTTGTCGGAGCGCAGGAAGCCCTCCTTGTCGGCGTCGAGGATCGAGACCAGCGACACCTCCGGCAGGTCGAGGCCCTCGCGGAGCAGGTTGATGCCGACGAGCACGTCGTACTCCCCCATCCGCAGCTCGCGCAGCAGCTCGATGCGGCGCAGGGTGTCGACCTCGGAGTGGAGGTAGCGGGTGCGGATGCCGGCGTCGAGCAGGTAGTCGGTGAGGTCCTCGGACATCTTCTTGGTCAGCGTCGTGACGAGGACCCGCTCGTCCTTGTCGGCGCGGGTGCGGATCTCGTGGATCAGGTCGTCGATCTGGCCCTTGGTCGGCTTGATCACCACCTCCGGGTCGATCAGGCCGGTCGGTCGGATGATCTGCTCGACCGTGTCGCCCTCGACCTTGTCGAGCTCGTAGTCGCCGGGCGTCGCCGACAGGTAGATGGTCTGCCCGATCCGGTCGAGGAACTCCTCCCACCGCAGCGGACGGTTGTCCATCGCGCTCGGCAGCCGGAAGCCGTGGTCGACCAGGTTGCGCTTGCGCGACATGTCGCCCTCGTACATGCCGCCGATCTGCGGCACCGCGACGTGCGACTCGTCGATCACCACGAGGTAGTCCTCGGGGAAGTAGTCGAGCAGGCAGTTGGGCGCCGAGCCCCGGGTGCGGCCGTCCATGTGCATCGAGTAGTTCTCGATGCCGGAGCAGGAGCCGACCTGGCGCATCATCTCGATGTCGTACGTCGTGCGCATCCGCAGCCGCTGCGCCTCGAGCAGCTTGCCCTGCTTCTCGAAGGCCGCGAGCTGGTCCTCGAGCTCGAGCTCGATGCCCCGGATCGCCTTCTCCATCCGCTCCGGGCCCGCGACGTAGTGGGTGGCCGGGAAGACGTAGAGCTCCTTGTCCTCGGTGACCACCTCGCCGGTGAGCGGGTGGAGCGTCATCAGCCGCTCGATCTCGTCGCCGAAGAACTCGATGCGGACCGCGTGCTCCTCGTAGACCGGGAAGATCTCCAGGGTGTCGCCGCGGACCCGGAAGGTGCCGCGGGTGAAGGTCATGTCGTTGCGGGTGTACTGGATCTCGACCAGCTGGCGCAGGATCGCGTCCCGGTCGCGCTCGTCGCCCACGCGCAGCCGCAGCATGCGATCGACGTACTCCTGCGGGGTGCCCAGGCCGTAGATGCACGAGACGGTGCTGACCACGATCACGTCGCGCCGGGTGAGCAGGCTGTTGGTCGCCGAGTGCCGCAGCCGCTCGACCTCCTCGTTGATCGAGGAGTCCTTCTCGATGTAGGTGTCGGTCTGGGGGACGTACGCCTCGGGCTGGTAGTAGTCGTAGTAGGAGACGAAGTACTCGATCGCGTTGTCCGGGAAGAGCTGGCGCAGCTCGTTGGCGAACTGGGCGGCCAGGGTCTTGTTGGGTTGGAGCACGAGCATCGGTCGCTGGACCTGCTCGGCCACCCAGGCCACGGTCGCGGTCTTGCCGGTGCCGGTGGCACCCAGCAGGACGACGTCCTTGACGCCGCCGTCGACGCGCTTGGTGATCTCCTTGATCGCCGCCGGCTGGTCGCCGGACGGCTCGTAGTCGGAGACGACCTTGAAGGGCGCCACCCGGCGCTCGAGATCTGTCACTGGTCGCATGCCACGAGCCTAGACGGGCCATCCGACATGGCCATGTGGCCGATGTTGCGGGCGCCCGTGCTGCCCTCAGGCTTGGCCACCAGATCATCGCCTCGTGACCTAGGGGATGTCGATGTCACGCACACTTTTCCACGTCTCGGGCTGGAGCCTGCGCCGCAAGCTGATCCTCGTGGTCGCCTTCCCGATGCTCTTCGCCGCGACGTTCGGCACGCTCCGCGTCCACAAGGAGCTGGCCGAGAGCAGCGAGCACGCCGCGGCCGCCAGCCAGGTGACCGTGCTCCCCCCGGCGGTCGCCTACCTCAACGCCGCGGAGAACGCGGCCGTGGTCGCGCGGCGCAAGACGAGCGCGGTCGACCCCAAGCGGGACGCCGCGACCAAGGACGTGGAGGCCGCTGCCCAGCGGTTCGAGTCCGCGACGGCCCAGGCCGACCTGACCCCGGCCCAGCGCAAGCAGGTCGCCGCGATCCTCGACCTGAGCCAGCAGCTGCGCAACGGCGAGGCCTACCTCAGCGTCGGCCAGTCGGTCTCCCAGGTCCGGCAGCTGCACCGCGGCATCACCCAGCTGGTCGACCAGATCATCAACGAGCAGGCCGCGCCGGAGCCGCTGCTCCCCGTCGTCGTCCAGGCCATCGACGGCCGGCTGTCGCTGGCGATGCAGCAGTTCCAGGTCGCGTACGAGGGCGGCAACCTCCTGAGCCAGTCGGACCTCGCCGCCGAGCTCGGCGTCGAGTCGTCGGCCATCGACCGCCTCGGCGCGTCCCTGGGCTCGACCGAGCCGCTCGTCATGCAGCTGACGAGCGGCAACGCCCAGCGGTTCGACACGGTGCGCACCGGCGGCGACGACCTGGGCACGAGGTCGGCGTACAAGCCGTACGACGAGCTCACCGCCCAGCTGTTCGCCGACATCGACGGCGACCTGACCGCGGCGGCCAGGAGTGCGCGACAACTCGCGATCGCGAGCGCCGTGGTCACCGGCGTGGCCCTTCTGGTCGCCGTGCTCCTCACCCTGATGGTGGCGCGCACCCTCACCCGCCCGATCCGTCGGGTGCGGGACGGCGCGATCCAGGTGGCCAACGAGGAGCTGCCCGAGGCGGTCGCGCGGATCCGGGCCGGCGAGCAGCCGGGCGAGATCACGCCGATCGACGTGACCACCGAGGAGGAGATGGGCCAGCTGGCCCGCGCCTTCGACACCCTCCACCGCCAGGCGATCACGCTGGCCTCCGGTGAGGCGGAGCTGCGCTCGCAGGTGGGCGACATGTTCGCGACGCTGTCGCGGCGCAACACCACCCTGATCAACCAGCAGCTCGGCCTGATCGAGGACCTGGAGCGCGACGAGGAGGACCCGCGCCGCCTCGAGAGCCTCTTCCGGCTCGACCACCTGGCCTCGCGGATGCGGCGTACCGCCGAGAGCCTGATGGTTCTCGCGGACGCACCCACGCCCGGCACCGACGGCGCCGACCTGACCGTCGCCGACCTGCTCCAGGCCGCGATCGCCGGCGTGCGGGACTACCAGCGCGTGCAGATCCTCTCGACGCCCGACGGTCGCGTCGCCGGTGTCGCGGCGCCGGACATCGTGCACCTGCTGACCGAGCTGGTCGACAACGCCCTGAACTACTCGCCGCCGACCGCACCGGTCATGGTCGAGGCCGTCCGGACCAGCTCCGGCATCGAGGTCGAGATCGCCGACGCCGGTCTCGGCGTCGCGACCGGCGACCTGTCCCGCCTCAACGCGGAGCTCGCCTCCGGGGGCCAGGTCACCGCCGAGACCGCCCGCCGGATGGGGCTCCTCGTGGTCAGCCGCCTGGCCCGCCGCCGAGGCATCCAGGTCCGGCTCGAGCTCAACGAGCGCGGCGGCGTGACCGCCCGGGTGATGCTGCCCGCCGCGCTCCTGCCCGGAGGTACGGCGGCCTCGGTCCCGACGTCGCCGTCGTGGTCACCGGTCGCCGCGCCCACCCCGACTGCCGCGGCGGCGTACGACGCAGCACCGGCCGCCGCCGCGGCCACCACCCCGACCCTGGCACCCCGGCCCGAGCCCGTCGCCGCTGCGTCGACCGAGGACCAGTCCACGACCAGGTACCTCGCCGCCATCGACGCGCTCACCCGGCTCCCCCAGCGACAGCCGGCGCGGGTGTCGGAGCCACCGCCGGAGCCGGTCGCCGTCGTACCGGAGCCCGAGCCGGAGCCGGAGCCCGAGCCCGCACCGGTGCCGCTCGCGGTCGTGCCCCAGCCCCGTCCGGAGCCCGAGCCGCAACCCGAGCGGCCACCGGAGCGCGAGCCGCTGCGGGAGCCGATGCCTGCTGGAGGACCGATCGCCACCGAGGAGTCACCGATCTACGCGACGTTGCAGTCCAACTGGTTCAGCAGCTCCGGCGACCACGCCCAGGGCTGGGCGACGACCGAGGTCGAGGCCGGGTGGGAGGCGGCGCACCGCGCCACCGAGTCGCCGAGCGAGACCGTCAGTCCCAGCGGCCTGCCGGTCCGCCGGCCCGGTCAGCGGCTCGTCCCGGGTGGCGTGACGGCTGCGGCACCGCCGGTGGTCCGCGACCCCGAGGCCATCCGGGCCCGGCTGGCGGCGCACGCCGCAGGTGTCTCCCGGGGCCGCACCACCGCCGTCGCCCCGACGTCCGCCGACCCGTCACACCAGGAAGCCGACCCCGCATGAGCGCGAACCCGTACGCCCCGTCCGTGACCCGCGAGCTGGACTGGGTCGTGACCCGCTTCGTCGACGAGGTCCCGTCGGCCGCCCACGCCATCCTCGTCTCGGCCGACGGCCTCCTGATGGCGGCCAGCTCCGGCATCCCGGCCGACCGCGCGGAGCAGGTCGCGGCCGTGTCCTCCGGCCTCGCCAGCCTGGCGGTCGGCGCGGCCCGGCTCTTCGACGGCGGCGCTGTCCTGCAGACCGTCGTCGAGATGGAGCTCGGCTACCTGCTCCTGATGAGCGTCGGCGACGGGTCGCACCTCGCCGTGCTGACCCAGGACTCCGCCGACATCGGGCAGGTCGGCTACGAGATGGCGCTGCTCGTCGACCGGGTGGGCCAGATGGTCCAGGCCCGCGCCCGCGTCATGAGCGACACGTCCGGGTGACCCGATGGCCGCCGAGACCTCGCCCCGCGACGAGCCGCAGCCGGACGCCGCGGCCGTGCGCGTGCGACCGTTCACCCTCACGTCCGGCCGTACGACGCCGCGCGTCGACCTGCCGTTCGAGGCCACGCTGCGCCGGCTCGGCTCCGCCAGCGCGGGCCCGGTCGAGTCGCACCTCACCCGGATCCTCGAGGTCTGCGACCGGCGCTCGGTCGCCGAGGTGTCGGCACTGGTCGCGATGCCCATCGGCGTCGTACGGGTGCTGCTCGCCGACCTCGTCGAGCTCGGTCAGGTCCGGGTGCAGACCACCATCCAGGAGGACTCGTCGTACGACGAGCGCCGCGAGCTGATCGAAAGGACGCTCCGTGGACTACGCACGCTCTAGCGATCCGCGCACGGCCGCCTCGACGAAGATCGTCGTCGCCGGCGGGTTCGGCGTCGGCAAGACCACCCTGGTGGGGACGGTCTCCGAGATCATGCCGCTGCGCACCGAGGCGCTCGTGACCAACCAGTCCGAGGGGATCGACGACCTGGCCGCGGTGCCCAGCAAGGGCACCACGACGGTCGCGATGGACTTCGGCCGGATCACGCTCGGCGAGGACCTCGTCCTCTACCTCTTCGGTACGCCGGGCCAGCGCCGCTTCTGGTTCATGTGGGACGACCTCTGCCTCGGCGCCATCGGTGCCATCGTGCTGGTCGACACCGAGCGGCTCGACGAGGCCTTCTCGCCGCTCGACTACTTCGAGCAGCGCGGCCTGCCCTTCATCGTGGCGGTCAACCAGTTCGAGGACGCCGCGCAGTACCCGCTCGAGGACGTCGCCGCCGCCCTCGCCCTCTCCCCCGGCATCCCGGTGATCCGCATCGACGCGCGTCGCCGGGAGTCCGTCAAGGAGGCCCTGGTGCGGGTCACGGAGTTCTCCCTGGAACGGTTGAGCGCGGCGGTGGGCGCGTAGCGGACCGTCGTACGACGGCCGCTAGATTGACCACGTGAGCAGCCCGTCGAGTCCCGTGGAGCGGCTCCTGCGGGTGCTCCGGCGGACGCTGCTGACGCTCTTCGGCATCCAGATGGCGCTCGCCATCGGGATGTCGCTGGTGGACTCCTACCGGCGCCGGGGCAAGAAGCCCAAGCCGTTCCCGGTCACCCCGCCCACCGAGGTCCCCGTCGGGGACGGCGCGCTGACGACGTACACCTACGGGCAGGACCTGTACGACGCCATGCTCGCCGCGATCGACGGCGCGCAGCGGCAGATCCTCTTCGAGACCTACATCTGGAAGGGCGACGAGATCGGCGAGAAGTTCAAGGCCGCCCTCGCCGCCGCCGCCGACCGCGGGGTCGAGGTCTACTGCATCTACGACGGGTTCGCCAACATCGTCGTGTCGCCGCGGTTCAAGCGCTTCCCGCCGACGATGAAGGTGCTGCGCTACCCGATCTACCCGGCCGGCTGGAAGTTCTACGACCTCGCCCGCTACGGCCGCGACCACCGCAAGATCCTGGTGGTCGACGACGCCGTCGGCTTCGTCGGCGGCTACAACATCGGTACGGCGTACGCGACGGAGTGGCGCGACACCCACGTGCGGATCACCGGCCCCGGGGTGTGGGACCTCAAGCGCGCCTTCGCCGACTTCTGGAACCTCAACCGCAGGCGCCGGATCGGCACCTCGGAGCGGCCGCTGCTGCTCGAGACCGCGTCGACGTGGGAGACCCGGATCCGCTTCCACCGCAACGTGCCGCGGCTGTGGATGTTCCCCATCCGGTCGATGTACATGGAGGCGATCAACCGGTCGTCGCGGCGGGTCTGGATGACGCACGCCTACTTCTGCCCCGACCAGGACTTCGTGGACGCGATGAAGGCGGCCGCGCAGCGCGGGGTCGACGTACGCCTGCTGCTGCCGCTCAAGTCCAACCACATCGTCGCGGACTGGATCTCGCGCGGCTACTTCTCCCAGCTGCTCGACGCCGGCGTGCGGATCTTCCGCTTCCGCGACGCGATGGTGCACGCGAAGACCTCGACCATCGACAGCACCTGGTCGACCGTCGGCACGGCCAACGTCGACCGGCTCAGCCTCCAGGGCAACTACGAGATCAACGTCGAGGTGATCGACCCGGCGTTCGCCGCGACGATGGAGCAGATCTACGCCGCCGACGAGACCAACTGCCTGGAGCTGACCGCCAGCGAGTGGGCCGCGCGCGACCTGCACCGCAAGTTCACGGAGATGATCCTCGCGCCGCTGCGTCCCCTGCTCTAGGGCCGAGTCGTGAGCTCCGGCACGCTCGCGGGGTCCTCGATGACGGCCCGGGCGACCTCGCTCAGCCCTCGCCGGTGGCTGCGCGCGTAGGAACGCAGCAGGTCGAAGGCGTCGTCGACCGAGACGGCGTGGACCTGGGCGAGGACGCCCTTGGCCTGCTCGATGACGATCCGGTTGTTCAGAGCCCCCTGCAGCTGTCCGGTGAGCTCCTCGCCGCGTCGGATCGCACGTTCCTGGAGCAGCCCGATCGTGGCCACGTCGGCGAGGGCCTGGACCACCCGGACGTCGACCGGTCCCATGGGCTCGCTGTGGGTTCCGAAGAGGTTGATCGCGCCGATCACGGTCTGACGCAGCCGCAGGGGGAAGGCGTGGACCGAGCGGAACCCCGCGGCCACCGCCCGCGGGGCGAACCTCGGCCACACCGACACAGCCTCGGCCAGGTCGATGTCGACCACGGGCCTCCCCTGCCGGTAGCAGTCCTGGCACGGACCTTCCTCATGCTGGATCTGGAACAGCTCCAGCATCTCGGCGCGCTCGTCCGTCGCCGCCATCAGCTGGAGCCCCCCGTGGTGGTCGGCGAGCAGGATGCCGGCACCCTCCGTGTGCACCAGCTCCGAGGTCGAGCCGGCGACCATCTGGAGGAACTCGATCAGGTCGAACTCGTCGACGAGGGTGTCGGCGACCTGGACCAGGACCTCGGCGAGCCTGTCGGCGGAAACCCTCGTCATCGCACTTCCTTCATGAACGGCGGGCGCGAACTCATGGCTCGTCCGGTTCGAGGACGACCTTACCGACCAGGATGTCCTGCGCGACCTCGTTCAGCGGCCGGCCGTGGGCGAAGGAGTGGGCCCTGATCCGGGCCAGCGCCTCGCCCTCGCGTGCCTCAGAAGCCGGACCAGGGACCGGTGCCCATCAGGACCGCCACGGCGCGGTCGGCCGGGACGACCGGAAAGTGGCCTGCCGAGCCGGTGAGCCACAGGAGCCGTCGTACGGGCGCCGCCGGCTCGATCAGCTGCACGAGCCCGCCCGCCGCGCGCGCCCGGCGCTGCCGGGACAGCAGGGTGCCCAGACCACAGGCGTCCACGAAGGTGACGGCATCGAGCTCGAACGCGATGAACCGGTCGCCGCCCACGAGATGCTCGATCAACGGCTGCGCCTGGACGTCCATCTCACCCTCGACCCGGACGACGGTCCAGGCGCCGAACCAGTAGCGGTGCACCGACACCGAGGGAGCGTCCGTCCGAAGCACGTTCATCCCGCCACCTCGTTGGAGAGCACGACTCTCGATGGCGGGGACCGGGCCACTGACACCTCGATGGTCCTCCTCCCCGCCACGGAAGTACATGGCCCGAGACGACCAGATCGGAGCGTTCAGGTACGGGTGACCTTGGCCGGCAGGTGGGTGCGCGGCGCCATCCGGGCCCCGTGGCGGGGGCGGCGGCCGGCGGTGAGGGCGAGCAGCGTGGGCACGCGGCCGCGGTGGGGGCGCCAGGGCTCGAGGAAGTCGGCCATCTCGTCGTCGGTGAAGGGACGACCGGCGACGGCCCAGCCCAGGTCGGCAGCGACGTGGTAGTCGCCGAAGGACACCGCGTCGGCGTCGCCGTGGGCCCGTTGGCGGACCTCGGCGGCGGTCCAGACGCCGATGCCGGGAAGTGATGTCAGCCGGCGTTCGGCCTCGACGCCGGACAGCGAGGCGGTGCGCTCGAGGGCGTCGGCGACCCGGGCGGCGTTGACGAGGGTCCGCGAGCGGGCCGGGTCGATGTGCATCCGCAGCCACTCCCACGACGGCACCTGCCGGATCGTGTCCGCCGACGGCTGGACCCACAGCTTGAGGTCGACGCCGGGGCCGGGCGCGCGCTCGCCGTACCGGTGCACCAGCATCCGGAACCCCGCGAACGCCTCCTGCCCGGTCACCTTCTGCTCGATGACGGCCGGGGTGAGCGCCTCCATGACCAGGCCGGTGCGCCCGATCCGCAGGTGCGCGTAGCGCCGCCAGCCCTGCTCGACCAGCGGGTGGCGCGGCTCGAAGCCGCGCACGTCGTCCTCCGCCCCGAGCATCGCCGGCAGGGACTCGAGCACCCAGTCGGCTCCCGGGCCCCACGCCTCGGCACGCACCACGCCGTCGGCCGAGCGCGACTCCACCGCCAGGGTCACCGGGCCCTCCGGGGTGCGGATGCCGCGCCAGTGGCGCTCACCCACGATCCGGTAGGTCGGGTCGCCGCCGCCGCGCTTGTGGATCCGCAGCACGGACGTCACCGAGCACGGCCAGTCGGGCCGCCACTCCCGCACCCGTCCGTCCACGCCCCGACCCTAGCCCGAGGGCCGGACAGTGGAACACGTTCTAGTCTGACCCCATGACGCTGCAGATCGACGACCACAACCGGGTCCGCACCATCACCCTCGACCGTCCGGACGCCCTCAACGCGTTCAACGAGGCGCTCTACGACGCGACGACCGAGGCGCTGCTCGAGGCCGCCGAGGACCCGGGCGTGGCGGTCGTGCTGCTGACCGGCAACGGCCGTGCCTTCAGCGCCGGCACCGACCTGCTGGAGATGCACGCGATGTCGACCAACCCGGACTTCGTGCGCGGCGAGCACGGCTTCCTGGGGCTGCTCGACGCCCTGGTCGACTTCCCGAAGCCGCTGGTCTGCGCGGTCAACGGGGTCGGGCTCGGCATCGGCGCGACGATCCTCGGGTACGCCGACCTGGCGTTCATGTCGAGCACCGCCCGCCTGAAGTGCCCCTTCACCAGCCTCGGGGTCGCCCCGGAAGCGGCCTCGTCGTACCTCTTCCCCCAGCTGCTCGGCCGCCAGGACGCCGCGTGGATGCTGCTGTCCGCGGAGTGGGTCTCGGCCGAGGAGGCACTGGCGATGGGCCTGGTGTGGCGGGTCTGCGAGCCCGACGAGCTGCTCCCGGAGGCGCGCCGGCATGCGGAGGTCCTCGCCGCCCGGCCGATCTCGTCGCTCGTCGCGGTGAAGCGCGCCATGACCGAGCCGCTGCGCGCCGGGGTCGCCGCTGCCCGTGAGCGCGAGAACGCCGCGTTCGCCGAGCTGATGGGCGGCCCGGCCAACCTCGAGGCGCTGACGGCCTTCGCCGAGGGTCGCGAGCCGGACTTCACCGGCCTTCCCCCAGGTTGGTGAACGTCGCAGGAACAACCGGTCGGAGGATGGTGGGAGCGCGCCCAACGCTCTAGCGTCGTCGCATGAGCGATCTCCCCCACATCGTCCTGGTGCACGGCGCCTGGGCCGACGGCTCCTGCTGGAGCGCCGTCATCGGCAAGCTCCACGAGCGTGGCTACTCCGTGACCGCGCCCCAGTTCCCCGAGTCCTCGCTGGCCGCCGACGTCGCGCGGCTGCGTCAGGTGCTCAACCGGCAGACGGGTCCGACGGTCGTCGTCGGGCACTCGTACGGCGGCCAGATCATCACCGCCCTGGGCGAGGACGCGCCCAACGCGGTGGCGCTGGTCTACATCGCGGCGTTCGGCCTCGACGAGGGCGAGACGATCGGCGCGCTCGTCGAGGGCGGCCCACCGTCCCCGGCCCTGGGCAACCTCGACGTCGACGCACTCGGCTTCGCGTGGCTGCCGGAGGACGACTTCGTCGGGCACTTCGCCGCCGACGTCGACCCCGCGCAGGCCAAGATCATGCACGCCGTGCAGCAGCCGATCTCGCTGTCGACCTTCGGCGACGTGATGGGCGTGCCGGCCTGGCGGCACCTCCCGTCGTGGTTCATGGTCGCGACCAACGACGAGGCGATCCCGCCGGACGGTGAGCGCCAGTTCGCCGCACGCATGGGTGCCACGACGGTCGAGGTCGCGTCGAGCCACGTGCCGATGGTGTCGCAGCCCGACGAGGTCGTCGCCCTGATCGAGGCGGCGGTCGCGGGAGTCTCCGGCTAGCCGGCCGTCAGCGCCTCTGCCGTCGTGACCGTGCCGGCCTCGCGGCCCGGCGCCCGGTGGTAGGTCCAGTAGAGGTTGGTGTGGGCGATGACCAGGTCGGGCGTCGGCGCGCCGTACGAGCTCTCTGGAGGAGAACCTCGGCAGCGGCTGGCAGCACCCGGTGCGCGTCACCGTCGATGCGCCGATCGCTCGGGTCGCGGCCTCGGTCCCGCGGACCCATGGGCCGCCTGGAGGAGGTCGACGCCCACACGACCCGGCTCGTGGGCTCGACCCGCAACGTCGTGGCCTACGCCGAGCAGCTGGCGATGCTGCCCGGGGCCTTCCGGATCGACGAGAGCGACGAGGTGCGGGACGCGCTCCGGGTGCTGGCCGCGCGACTCACCGCGGCTGCGTCAGCGCCCTGACGAGGCGGGTGGCTCGGTCAGCACCCGCAGCGCGAGGTCGGTCGTCGACGGTACGCCGAGGTGGCCGACCACCCGGGCGACCCGGTCCGGCTCCAGCGGGAGCAGGCCCGGGCTGCCGGGGACGTCGGGCGTGAGCCCGAGGTCGAGGTCGGTGCGCCCCGACATCATCGCCAGGTTGAACTCGAACCGCTCCCGGGCCTCCGGCGTCGCCAGCCGCTTCAGCACGCCAGCGCCGATGCGGCGCGTCCCCTGCTCCTCGCAGTAGGAGTCGAGCGTCGCCACGAGGGTCGCGCCGGCGCAGTGCTCGATGTCGGCCCACACGGCCCGCATCGAGCCCATCTGCGAGAGCAGGACGGACGCGGACTTCTCCCCGAGGCCGGGCACGCCCGGCAGGTTGTCGCTGGCGTCGCCCCGCAGCGCGGCGTACTCCAGGTAGTGCTCCGCCGCGACGCCGTACATGGCGTGCAGGCGCGCGGGGTTGAGCAGCGGCGAGCCGCTGATGCCTCCGGTGATCAGCCTCAGCACCTGGGTGTGGTCGCTGATGTGTGCGAAGACGTCGCGGTCGGACGTGATCAGGACGCAGTTCCACCCCTCGCGCTCGGCCCAGGCCGCGGCGGAGGCGTTGACGTCGTCGGCCTCGAGGCCGGCCGGGGTGACGGTGCGCATCCCCAGCGCGTCGAGCAGGGCGCCGGCGCGGTCGAGCTGGTCGACGAGCATCGGGTCCTTCTCGGCTCGGCCGGCCTTGTACGCCGGGTAGGCCTGCTCGCGCAGCGACGTCGTCCGGTCGTCGAGCCCGAAGAGCACGGCGTCGGGCGCGAACTGGTCGATCGCCTCCAGGATCTGGCGCAGCATGCCGTGCAGCGCCCAGGCGGGACGGCCGCCGCGGTCGTGGAGCTGGGACTCGACCCGCGCGTGGTGGTTGCGGTGCAGCAGCGACGGCGCGTCGACGGCGAGCAGCAGGCGGCGGTCGCTCACAGGACGCCGACCTCCACCAGGTGACGGCGTACGGCGTCGGTGTCGGCCGCCAGCACGAACGGGACGTCGTGGTCCCAGCTGTCCGACACGGCCTCCACGCGCCCGTCGCCGGGGTCGAGCCGCACCTCGCGGATGTAGACGGCGAGGACCCGGCCCGGGTGCTCGCGCACGATGTCGGCGTAGATCTCGGGGTCCTTCTCGCCGGAGTCGCCGATCAGCACGAACGACAGGTGCGGGTGCAGGTCGAGCACCTCGGCGATCCGCTCGTGCTTGCGGGCGCGGCCGTCGCGAGTGCCGATCAGGTCGCGCAGCAGGAGCGGTCCGAGCGGGAAGTCGCGGTGCCGGAGGAAGCCGATGAGGAAGGAGTACAGGTTCCACGGGCTGGAGGACACGTAGAACACAGGGTTGTCGGCGCCGCCGACCGCCGCGAGGTCCCGGTAGAGCTCAGCCACGCCCGGGAACGGCGTACGCGTCAGTGCGGAGCCGGCGAAGGTCTGGCGCAGCATCTGCCCGACCCGCTGGACGCCCGTCTCGAGGATGGTGTCGTCGACGTCGGAGACGACGCCGAAGCGGGCGTCCGGGCTCGGCACCCGGACCCGGACGGGCGTGCGGTGCTCGGTCAGCCCGCGGTACTCCCCCGCGAGCTCGACCCAGCCGTCCTCCCACGGGTCGGCGAGCGCACTCGGCCGCAGCTCGGCGCGGAAGTAGCCCTCGTGGTCGGTCTCGACCTCGACGCTCGCGTCGCCGACGGTGACCCGGAGGGGTACGGCGGGCAGCTCGTCGGTCACGAACTGGCTCAGGCTGCGCCGCAGGCTCGCCCCAATCCCCTCGCCCTCCATGGCGGGGGTGGGCGGCGCGTTGTCGAGCACCCGGCCGCGCACGACGACGCCGTCCGGTCCGCCGTGGCCGAGGTAGGCGTCGATCCGGAAGTTCTCGGGCGTCCGGCCAGCCTTCCGACGCAGTCGCGCGGCGTCCCACCGGCGCTCGGCCTCGACCAGCAGCCACTGCTTGCGACTCACGGTGGAACCCTAGTGTCGGTGCCGTCGGGTTGGATGGGCGCATGTTGCTCTCGGACGTGGTCGCGACCTCTGCGACGGTCGCTGCGACGCGGTCCCGCAAGGCCAAGGTGGCGGCGATCGCCGCGCTGCTCGCGGTGGCGACCCCCGACGAGGTCGAGACGGTGACGGCGTACGTCGGCGGCGCGCTGCGGCAGCGTCGTACCGGACTGGGCTGGCGGGGGCTGTCGTCGCTGCCCGATCCTGCTGTCGACCCGTCGCTGACGGTGGCCGAGGTGGACGCCGCCTTCGATGCGATCGCCGAGCTGTCGGGGTCGGGGTCGCAGGCGGCGCGGTCGGCGGCGGTGGCGGAGCTCTTCGGGCGGGCGACCGAGCCCGAGCAGTCGTGGCTGCGTGGCGTCGTGACCGGCGCCGTACGCCAGGGTGCTCTGGACTCGCTCGTCCAGGAGGGCCTGGCGGTGGCGGCCGAGGTGCCGCTGGCCGCCGTACGACGGGCCGCGATGCTGGCCGGCTCGACCGTGGCGGTGGCGCCCGTCGCGTTCGACGGCGTCGACGCGCTGGCCGCCGTGGGTCTCGAGGTCGGTCGCCCGGTGGTGCCGATGCTCGCGTCCAGCGCGCCGTCGGTGGCGGAGGCGCTGGTCAAGGCGGGCAAGGGCGCGCAGGTCGCCGTCGACGTCAAGCTCGACGGCATCCGCATCCAGGTGCACCGGTCCGGCTCCGAGGTGATCGTCGCGACGCGGTCGCTGGAGGACATCACGGCTCGGCTGCCGGAGGTGGTCGAGGTGGCCCGGTCGCTGCCGGCGACCTCGTTCGTGCTCGACGGGGAGGCGCTCGCACTCGACGACGCCGGCCGGCCGCGGCCCTTCCAGGAGACGGCGTCCCGCACCGCGATGACCGACGGCATCGTCGTCACGCCGTACTTCTTCGACGTGCTGCACCTCGACGGCGTCGACCTGCTGGACGCACCAGCCTCCGAGCGGGCCGCGGCCCTGGAGCGGCTGGTGCCGCCGGAGCACCGGGTCCCGCGGCTGGTGACGGCCTCGGCCGACGACGCGGAGGCGTTCCTCGCCGACACCCTCGGCTCCGGCCACGAGGGCGTGGTGGTGAAGTCGCTGACCGCGCCGTACGACGCCGGCCGCCGGGGCGCCTCCTGGGTCAAGGTGAAGCCGGTCCACACCCTCGACCTGGTCGTGCTCGCCGTCGAATGGGGCTCCGGTCGCCGCGACGGCTGGCTCTCCAACATCCACCTGGGCGCCCGCGACCCGTCGTCGGGCGAGCTGGTGATGCTCGGCAAGACCTTCAAGGGCATGACCGACGAGATGCTGGCCTGGCAGACCGAGCGGTTCACCGAGCTGGCGCTGGCCCCGGCGGAGATCCGCGCCCACTACGTCGTACCCGTGCGCCCCGAGCAGGTCGTCGAGATCGCCTTCGACGGGGTGCAGCGGTCGACCCGCTACCCCGGTGGTGTGGCCCTGCGCTTCGCTCGCGTGGTCCGCTACCGCGACGACAAGCCCGTCGCCGAGATCGACACGATCGACACCGTGCGGTCGTACCTCGCCTGAGGTCCGCGCCGACAGCTACCTGCGCTCTGCTTCGAGCTGCGCGCGAGTCTCGTCACGTTCGCGGGCGATCCGGCGCTGTTGGCCCGGGGGCAGCTGCCGCAGCTGCATGTCAAGGACGGCCGCGGCCTGAATGTCATCGATCCCGTAGTGCTCACGCAGCGCGGCCCGAGCGCTCGCGACGTCGGCCGCCCCCAGCAGCACGTCGAGCAGCTCGTGCGGATCCTCCAGCACCCTCACGAGGGGATCGAGGATGTGCAGCCTCCCCTCCAGCCGGCCGAGCACCTCGGCCGGCCGGTCACTCGAGCGCTCGACCAGGGCGTAGCGGGTGCGGCGCCACCAGCGCCGAGATCGATGCGTCACCCGCGGAGCATGACATCGACGTCCCGTCGGTCCAGCCTGGACGATGAAACTCGCGCTTGGACGATGAAGCTTTGTCGTCCAGGTGTGAGTTTCATCGGCCGGCCGATGAAACTCGCGCGGGCCACGATCCCGTCACTGCCGTGCAACTGACAGTTGCACGGCCATAACATGTCCCCATGACGACAGCTCCCCACAGCGACGGCCGGCGTACGGCGGCGGCCGCACGGCGCCGGGCCCGCGAGAAGGACATCATCGCGGCGACCCGCGGCCTCTTCGACAAGCGTGGGGTCCGCGACGCGCAGATCGAGGACATCGCGCGGGCGGTCGGGATCAACCGCGCGATCGTCTACCGGCACTTCACCGGCAAGGAGGAGCTCTTCGCGCTCACCCTGGTCGGCTACCTCGACGAGCTGCGCGACGACCTGGCCGCGGCGATCGAGACGTCCGACGACGCCGAGAACCAGCTGACGGCCCTGGTGACCGCGTTCACCGCGTACGGCGTCGCGCACCCGGCGTTCGTCGACTGCGCGCAGACACTGATGCGGCGCACCGGTCCCGACCTGCTCGACGAGATGTCGGAGAGCGCGCTCTTCCGGCTCGGTCGTGGCATCTCGGGCTGCCTGGCGGTGCTCACCCAGGTGCTGGAGCACGGCGTCGAGACCGGCACCTTCCGGGTCGAGGACCCGGTGCTGCTCGCCAACACGCTCTACGCGAGCGGGCTCGGTGCGCTGCAGCTCGCCCGGGTCGGCATCCTGGTGAAGGAGGCCGCGCCCGGCATCCCCACCGTCGGGACCATCTCCGCCGACCAGGTCCGCGACTACCTGGTCGCGTCCGCGTTGGCGCTCGCCACGCGCTGATCCGTCGACTCAGCGCTCCAGGATCGCCACGACGCCCTGACCACCAGCGGCGCAGATCGAGATGAGCGCGCGGCCCGAGCCCTTCTCGGCGAGCAGCTTGGCCGCCACGTTGATGATCCGGCCACCGGTGGCCGCGAAGGGGTGCCCGGCGGCGAGCGACGAGCCGTTGACGTTCAGGCGCGACCGGTCGATCGAGCCCAGCGGAGCGTCGAGGCCGAGCCGCTCCTTGCAGAAGATCGGGTCCTCCCACGCCTTCAGCGTCGACAGCACCTGCGAGGCGAACGCCTCGTGGATCTCGTAGAAGTCGAAGTCCTGCAGCGTCAGGCCGTTGCGCTCGAGCATCCGCGGCACGGCGTACGCCGGCGCCATCAGCAGGCCCTCGCCACCGTGCACGTAGTCGACCGCCGCGGTCTCGGAGTCGACGAAGTACGCCAGCGGCTCCAGACCGTGCTCGGCCGCCCACTCCTCCGACGACAGCAGGACGGCGGACGCACCGTCGGTCAGCGGCGTCGAGTTGCCGGCGGTCATCGTCGCCGCCTCGCCGCGCCCGAAGACCGGCTTGAGCTTCGCCAGCTTCTCCGCCGTCGAGTCGGGCCGCAGGTTGTTGTCGCGCTCCAGGCCCCGGAACGCCGTGACCTGGTCGTCGAGGAAGCCCGCGTCGTACGCCGCGGCGAGGTGCTGGTGCGACGCGGCGGCCAGCTCGTCCTGGTCCTCGCGGGTGATCTGCCACTCCAGCGCGGTCAGGGCGGCGTGCTCCCCCATCGAGAGCCGGGTGCGCGGCTCGCCGTTCTGCGGGATCTCCAGCCCGATGTCGCCGGGCCGGATGGCACCGAGCGCCTTCACCTTCCCGACGGTGTCGCGGGCGGCGTTGACCTTCATCAGCTTCTTGCGGAGCCGGTCGCTGATCGCCACCGGAGCGTCCGACGTGGTGTCGGTGCCCCCGGCGATGCCGACGTCGATCTGCCCGAGCGCGATCTTGTTGGCGACCTGGATCGCCGCCTGGAGGCCGGTGCCGCACGCCTCCTGGATGTCGGTCGCCGGCGTCTCCGGGGCGAGCCGCGAGCCGAGCACCGCCTCGCGGGTCAGGTTGAAGTCGCGCGCGTGCTTGAGCACCGCGCCGGCGACGACCTCGCCGAGCCGCTCGTCCTGCAGCCCGAAGCGCGCGACCAGCCCGTCGATCGCGGCGGTGAGCAGCTCCTGGTTGGAGACGTCGGCGTACGCCGTGTTGGAGCGGGCGAACGGGGTGCGGTTGCCGCCGAGCACGGCGACCCGCTGAGTCGTGGGGTTCATGGATTCATCCTTGTTCGGGAACGGCGTGGAGAGAAGGCGGTGAGTGCCAGATCACGAAATCTGGACTCTCAGTTACACAAGGAGTTACATACCCATCATGAGCGACCTCTATCAGGGCTTCACCTCGTCCGCGATCGGCAAGCAGGTCACCCGGCTGCTCGGTCTCCCGCAGCCCACCCCGCTGGAGAGGTACGCCGACGGCGCCCCGCTGGTCGACGGCACGGTCGCGGTCGGTGGCCACGGTCGTCTGGTCGAGTCGCTGGTCGGGATCCTGGACACCCTCGGCATCGCCGCGGTGGAGACGCCGTCCGGCGAGGCGCCCGGTGACGGCACGACGTACAAGGGCCTCGTCTTCGACGCGACCGGGCTGACGACCTCCGAGCAGCTGGTGGCGCTGCGCGACTTCTTCACGCCCCTGCTGCGCAGCCTCGACCGCTGCCCCCGCGTGGTCGTGATCGGCACACCGCCGGAGCAGGTCGACGGCGCCGAGCGCGTCGCCCAGCGAGCGCTGGAGGGCTTCACCCGCAGCCTCGGCAAGGAGATCGGGCGCGGGGGCACCGTCCAGCTCATGTACGTCGCCGACGGCGCCGAGGGCTCGGTCGCCAGCACGCTGGCGTTCCTGCTCTCCCCGAAGTCGGCGTACGTGTCGGGCCAGGTCGTCCGGATCGGCGCGCACGGGGCCGCGAAGCCCGGCCCGGTCGCAAACTGGACCCGCCCGCTCGAGGGCAAGGTCGCCGTCGTCACCGGCGCCAGCCGCGGCATCGGCGAGCAGATCGCCCGGGTCCTGCACCGCGACGGCGCGACCGTCGTCGGCATCGACGTCCCCCAGGCCGCCAGCGAGCTCCAGGCCGTGATGCGGGAGCTGGACGGTGACCACCTCGTCCTCGACATCACCGCCAAGGACGCGCCGCAGCGGATCGCGCGCCACCTGAAGGACGGGCACGGCGGTGTCGACGTCGTCGTGCACAACGCCGGCATCACGCGTGACCGCAGGCTCGCCAACATGGCCGCGTCGGCCGACAAGGGCGACCGCTTCGAGCAGGTCATCGCCGTCAACCTGACAGCGCCCGAGCGGATCACCCGCGAGCTCCTCGACCAGGGGGTCGTCAACAAGGGCGGCTCGATCGTCGGGGTCGCCTCCATCGCGGGGATCGCCGGCAACGTCGGGCAGACCAACTACGCGGCCTCCAAGGCGGGCGTCATCGGCCTGGTCGACTCGCTCGCCGACGAGCTCCAGGACGGCATCACGATCAACGCCGTCGCGCCCGGCTTCATCATCACGCAGATGACGGCGGCGGTGCCGTTCGCGACCCGCGAGGTCGGGCAGCGGCTCAACGCCCTGGCGCAGGGCGGCCTGCCGGTCGACGTCGCCGAGACGATCGCCTGGTACGCCAGCCCCGGCTCCACCGCCGTCAACGGCAACGTGGTCCGCGTCTGCGGCCAGATGATGCTGGGGGCCTGACGTGCTGCCGACCATGGTCAAAGCGGCGCTGCCCGTCGTACCCGGCCTCAACCTGCTGCCCGGCGTGCGCAAGACCGGCGGCGCCCTGCCCGACATCTCACGCGTGCGGCACGACGTCCCGGTCGACACCGACCACCTGACGGCGTACGCCGCGCTCTGCGGCTTCCCGCACAAGGACACCCTGCCGCTGCCCTACCCGCACCTGCTGGCCTTCGGGCTGCACATGGAGATCATGACGGCCGGGGCGTTCCCGTTCCCGGCCATCGGCACCGTGCACCTCGAGAACTCCATCACCCAGCACCGGCCCATCGACGTGAGCGAGAAGCTCCAGGTCACCGCGCGCCCCGACCACCTGCGCCCGCACGCCAAGGGCCAGGTCTTCGACCTGCTGACGACGGTGCACTCGGCGGGTGAGCTGGTGTGGGAGGAGACCTCGACCTTCCTGCGTCGGGGCGAGGGCGACGAGGCCGCACCCACAGGCGCGACGTACCCCGAGGCACCGCCGAGCGGCACGGTCTGGAAGCTGCCCGGCGACCTCGGCCGCAGGTACGCCGGCGTCTCGGGCGACCACAACCCGATCCACCTCTACGGCCTGACGGCGAAGGCCTTCGGCTTCCCGCGGCAGATCGCGCACGGCATGTGGTCGCTGGGCCGCTGCGTCGGCGCGCTCGAGAACCGATTGCCCGACCAGGTCCGGGTCGACGTCGCGTTCAAGAAGCCGATCCTGCTGCCGGGCTCGGTCGCGTTCGGGTCGCGTCCCACGGATGACGGCTACGCGTTCTCGCTGAGCAACCCGACGTCAGGCGCCCCGCACCTGGCGGGTCGGACGACCAGAGGCTGATCCGGCGCCACCAGCAGCTCGTCCGTCGCGCACCAGCAGCAACCCGATGAGCAGCAGCAGAGCTGCCACGACCGCGTAGCCGGCGGCGATCGCGAACCCGGTGCCGTCACCGAAGTAGAGGTCCCCCGGGCGCATCTCGGGTGGGTCGATGTCGAGGTAGGAGTAGTAGACGACCGGCACGAGCAGCAGGCCTCCGACCAGGAGGCAGACTGCGCCGACGAGCGTCCGCCACTGCGAGCGTCGAGGCTCGCTGGCGTCTGCCTTCGTGCCCGCGGGAGTCTGCGCGTGGACCATGCGGACAGGATGCCATCCTCCGAAGGATGCAACCCCGGGAGTTCCTCCCAACGGCGCTCGTGGCGGGCCTGCGGAGTTCCTAGCGTCGAGGTACGCCGACCAACCGGGTCGGCCGTCTCGGAGAGGAGCTCCCCATGAGCTCGCGTCACCTCGTCACCGCCGCCGCCCTGCTGGCGGCGAGCATCGCACCCCTCGGCCACGCGACCGCCGCCGAGCCGGACAGCCTGGCCGCACCCCGGCCGGACGGCGTGCAGCAGCGCCTGGACCGGCTCGTGTCCGAGACCGGCTTCCCCGGGGCGATCGCGACCGTCCGCGGCGCCGACGGCCGGACCCGCACCTACACGGCCGGCACCGGCGACCTACGGACCGGGGCGCCGGTGCCGCGTGACTCACGGGTGCGCATCGCCAGCAACACCAAGATGTTCACGGCCACCGTCGTCCTGCAGCTGGTCGCGGAGCACCGGGTCCGGCTCGGCGCACCCGTGGAGCGCTACCTCCCGCACCTCGTCCGCGGCCACGGAAACGACGGGCGCCGGATCACGGTGCGCAACCTGCTGCAGCAGACCAGCGGGCTGCCCGACTACGACACGATCGTGACCAACGGCGGCGGCGACCTGCGCTCGACCGCGCACACCTACGTCGAGCCGCGCGAGCTGGTCGACGCCGCGCTGGGCGAGCGCCGGCACTTCCGGCCGGGCACCCGGTGGGAGTACAGCAACACCAACTACGTGCTCCTCGGCCTCCTGGCCCAGCGGGTCACGGGGCGCCCGATCGGCGAGGAGATCACCCGCCGGGTGATCCGTCCGCTGAGCCTCCACGACACCTACTGGCCGGGCGTCGGCGAGCAGCGGATCCGCGGCAGCCATCCGCGCGGCTACCTCGGGGACGGTCCCGGCGGGACCTGGCGGGACATCACCGTGCTGGACCCGTCACTGGGCTGGTCCGCCGGCCAGCTGGTGTCGACGCCTCGCGACCTCGGCCGCTTCATGCAGGCACTGCTCGGCGGGCGCCTGCTGCCGGCCGCCCAGCTCGCCGAGATGCGCCGTACCGTCGATGCGCCGGACTTCGAGCCCGACCCCGGCTGGCGCTACGGCCTCGGCCTCGCCCGGCACCGGCTGACCTGCGGGCCGGTGGCGTGGGGCCACGGCGGCGACATCCAGGGCTTCGAGACCCGCAACCTGGCCACCGACGACGGTGAGTGGGCCGTCGTGACGGTGACCGGGCTGCCGTCGACGCTGGAGATGGTGGCCGACGTCGACCGGGCCGTCGAGCGGATGCTCTGCAGCGTCAGAGGCTGACCCGGGCCACGCAGACCTCACCGCTGGCGCGGTTGACGGCACGGAACCTGAACGTGTCGGCGCCGGCGGTGTTGCGCGTCGTGCGCTCGACCTCGAACGAGCCGCTGCGGCCGGCGGTCTTCGACCGGCCCTGCGCCGCGACCTTGCCGTCGTGGCGCAGGGTCCAGGCCCAGGTCTGGCCGGCGCGGTTGCTGTCGATCTCGGACTCGACCTCGATCCGGCCGTCGTCGGGACCCGCCTTGATCTTCCAGTCGGTGCTGCCCGAGCAGGAGCCGTGGCGTACGACGTCGCGGTCGTTCGCCTGGGCGGCGCTCGCTCCGAGGACCGGGAGGGTGGCGGAGATCAACAGGACGGCGGCGGTTGCGGTTGTCTTCTTCATGCCTCGATCGTGCCGCCCCGGCATGTGGTGGTCATGAGTCCGGGATGAGAGTGCCCTCACCCGGCGCGAGCGCCTACCAGGCGGTGCAGCGCGGTCAGCCCCTCGGGGCTGCCTGGCCAGTGCCGGTCCAGGGCAGCGGGACCGGCCACCCGGGCCACGGAACGCAGCACCAGGACGATCACGATCGCGTCATCCGCGTACCCGATGACCGGCAGGAAGTCCGGGACCACGTCGACCGGCAGCAGCAGGTAGCCGAGCAGGAGCCACAGCCGCCAGCGCACGCCCCGAGGCAACGCGTCGTCCGCGGCCAGCCGGCGCACCAGGCGCACCACGTCGGGGACGAGGCGCAACGCGTCCTGCCAGCCGAGCCGGTCCTGAGCACGACGCGCGACCACCGCCAGCGCGACGACCAGGACCAACCACATCACCAGCAACCCGCTCGCGATCGCGAGCAGCACCTGCCACCAGGGAAACGACACCAGCGGTCAGCGACGCGTGAGCGCGAGGACCGGGATCACCCGGTCGGTCTTCTTCTCGTAGTCGGCGAAGCCGGGGTAGAGAGCGGCCTGCTGGGCGTACTTCTCGTCGCGCTCGGCGCGCGGAAGCTCCTCCGCGCGTACGTCGAGGGTGTCGTCGCCGACCTCGATGGTGGCGTCGGGGTTGGCCTTGAGGTTGTGGTACCAGTCCGGGTTGTCGGGCGCGCCCGCCTTCGAGGCGAAGACCAGGAACCGGTCGCCGTCGGGGAGGTACATCATCGGGCTGACGCGGGTCTGGCCGCTCTTGGCACCGACGGAGTGGAGGAGGAGCAGCGGGGCGCCCTCGAAGTTGCCACCGACCTTCCCGTGGTGGGCGCGGAACTCGGCGATCACCCGGTCATTGAAGTCCGACATGCCGCCATCATGCCCGGGTGCGCCCCGACAGCGCGATGGTCGCCGCGCCGAGGAGGCTCAGCGCCGCCGCGACGAGGACGGCGACGTTCCAGCCCTCGAGCAGGTCGGCGCCCGCGTGCGTCGCCACGACGACGAAGAGCGTGATCCCGCAGGCCGCACCGAGGTAGCGCGCCGTGTTGTTGGCGCCGCTGCCCATCGCCGCCCGGTCCGGCGGCACGCTGGCCACGGCCTCCCGGCCCAGCAGGGCGTTGAGCACACCGGTCGCGAGGCCGGCGACGAACATCGGCACGGCCAGGCGCCAGACGCTCGAGGATGCGTCGAGCCCGTAGCCCGTCAGCTGCCCGGCCGCCACCACGACGAGCAGCGCGGCGATCGGCCGCGGGCCCTCGAGCGGGTGGCGCAGGTGCCGGATGAGGTACGACGTGACCACGCTGGTGCCCGACCAGGCGACGACCAGCAGGCTGGCGGTCCAGAGGCTCGCGCCGAGGCCGAGCTGGGCGACGGTCGGCACGAACGACGACATGCCGATGATGCCGAGACCGAGCGTGAGGGAACCGAGGGTCGCGGCGCGGAAGCGCGGTCCACGCAACAGCTCCGGGTCGACCAGCGGCTGCGGCACCCGGCGCTCGGTGAGCCCGAAGCCGACGGCCGCGACCACGGCGAGCGCGGCGAGCACGACCGTCGGGGCG
Source organism: Nocardioides conyzicola (assembly GCF_039543825.1). Taxonomy (NCBI): domain Bacteria; kingdom Bacillati; phylum Actinomycetota; class Actinomycetes; order Propionibacteriales; family Nocardioidaceae; genus Nocardioides; species Nocardioides conyzicola. The sequence goes on from NZ_BAABKM010000005.1 coordinate 180,897, forward strand.
TCGACCCCGTTGCGGCCCTGCGTGAGCGCGGAGACCAGCAGCGTCATGGCGGCGACCAGCAGCACCAGGCCGGGCACGTCGATGCCGCGCGCCCGGGCGGCCGACGACTCCCCGATCCGCGCCAGCGTGGGCACCAGGAGGAGCAGCGCGACCACGCCGACCACGGCGTACGTCTCCCGCCAGCCGGTCCCGAAGTCGAGCGCGGCCGAGAGGATCGCGCCGGCCGTGATGCCGAGACCGACGCTGGCGCCCCAGATGGAGGTGACGTGGACGCGCGCCGGGCCGGGTGCGAAGTCGTGGGCGAGCACGGCCAGCCCGCAGGCGAGCACCGCCGCTCCCCCGACGCCCTCGAGCACCCGGGCCGCGACGAACAGCACCGGCTCCTGCGCGGCGGCACAGACCAGCGCGCCGACCCCCATCGCGCCGAGGCCCGCGGCGTACACCCGCCGCCGGCCGTAGGCGTCGCCGAGCACGCCCGCCGCGAGCAGCGCGGCCGCAAGGCCGACCGACATCGAGCTGAGGATCCAGGCGCGCGCGACCGGGCCGGCGCCCAGGTCGGCGGCGGTGCGCGGGATCGTCGCCATCGGCGTCACGTAGGTGACCAGCACGAGGGCGGTCCCCAGCGCGATCGGCAGCAGGGACCGGGTCGCGACCCTCGAGGCAGCAGAGTGTTTGACATTCAAACTCACTGAAGGCACGCTACCGGCATGACGACTGTTCCGCTAGCCGAGCTCCCCGGGAGGCCCTGCCCGATCGCGGCGTCGCTCGAGCTGGTCGGCGAGCGCTGGGCCCTGCTGGTGGTGCGCGAGATCGTGCTGGGCAGCACCCGCTTCGGCGACATCGTGCGCGGCACCGGCGCACCCCGCGACCGGATCGCCGCCCGGCTGAAGACCCTGGAGGCCGCCGGCGTCATCGGACGTACGGCGTACCAGCAGCGGCCCGAGCGCTTCGACTACCACCTGACCGAGTCCGGGCGAGACCTGGTGTCGGTGCTCGATGCTCTGCTGGCCTGGGGCGACAAGCACGCGGTCGCCCCCGACGATCCCCGACGGCTCGAGCGATACCGGAGGCTCACCCCATGAGCGAGCGCACCCGCACCATCACCTGGGAGGACCCGGGCCCGGGCACCCTGCAGGGGCTGTCGATGCCCGGCATCGACTACATGCAGGCGGTAATGAAGGGCGAGCTGCCGGCCCCGCCGATCGCGGCGACCATGCAGTTCGACCTGGTCGAGGCCGAGGTCGGCCGCGCCGTCTTCACCTGCACGCCGGACGGGTCGGTCTACAACCCGATCGGCGCCGTGCACGGCGGGCTGGTCTGCACGCTCCTCGACTCCGCAGCGGGCTGCGCCCTCCACACGACGCTGCCCCAGGGCAAGGGCTACACGTCGGTCGAGATCAAGGTCAGCTACCTCAAGGCGGTGCGCGCCGGCAGCGGGCTGCTGACGGCCACCGGCACGGTCGTGAAGTCCGGCTCCCGCGTCGGCTTCACCGAGGCGACCGTGACCGACGGCTCGGGCGCGCTGGTGGCGACCGCCAGCAGCACGCTGCTGATCTTCGACCTGCCGGGCTAGACGACCTCGAGGTCCAGCCAGTCGGCGAGGGATGCGATCTCGGCGCGGACGGCCTCGGCCACCTCGTCGTCGAAGGGCTCGTCCTCGTGGACGGCGTGCACGACCAGCGCCCCCTCGGCGCGGTCGGCGGCGGCGTCGAGCTTGCCGACCAGCCGGTCGCCGTACAGGATCGGCAGCGCGTAGTAGCCCCAGCGACGCTTCGCGGCCGGCTTGTACATCTCCAGCAGGTAGTCGAACTCGAAGATCTCGGTCAGCCGCTTGCGGTCCTGCACCAGCCGGTCGAACGGCGAGAGCAGCGCGGCGCGGCCGGCGTACGGCACGTCGAGGAGGCTGGGCTCGACCCGCCAGCTGCCGCGGACGCCCTCGACGACGGCGGGCTCCCCGGCCTCGCCGACCCCATGCTGCTCCCCCGGCGACGACGCCGCCTTCGCCCGGGCGATGCCGAGCGCGGCCAGCCGCCGCTGGTCGATGATCCGGCGAGCCTCGTCGACGTCGGGCACCGGGTCGTCGGGATAGATCCGCTCGGCCAGGTCCCACAGCTGCTCGCGACCCTGGCGCCCCGCGGTCGCGACCTCGCCGCGAGCGACCATGAGCTGGAGCAGCATCCGGACGTTGCGGTCGTTGTTCCAGCCCGACGACTGCCACGGCACCTCGCAGCTGTCGGGCAGCTCGCTGGTCGGCAGCGGACCGTCGCTGCGCAGCCGCTCGAGCAGGTCACGGCGGCAGCCGTCGTTGGCGGCGACCCACTCCGCCCGGGACACCTGCCAGTCCGTGAGCTCACCGGTGCCCGGCCACTGCGCCATCTCCGCCCGGAAGAGTGCCATGTCCTCGGCGGACCGGATGAAGCCCTGGTGCTCGATCACGACCTGCTCGTCGATCGCGTCGCGCAGCGCACCCACGTCGTACGACGGTCCGAGGCGGCTCCACAGCACCAGGTCGGCGCTCGGGGCGACCGCGCTGGTCGGCTCGGCCTGCAGCACCATCAGGTGGCGTACGACGTCGAGCAGCCCAGTCGGCCGGGGCGTCGTCAGCAGCTGCGCCCGCACCGCGATCCGCCGCGCGTCGGCGCGGGTGAGGTGGTGCGGCTCGGACAACGACCTACTCCTTGACGCCCGGTCCCTCGGTGCCGGGGCGCCGCGGTCGGATCAGGCCCTCCTGCGCGGCCGTGACGACGAGCGTGCCGTCGGCCGTGAAGATCCGGCCGAACGCCAGGCCGCGGGCTCCCTGCGCCGACGGCGACCACTGGTCGTAGAGCCACCAGTCGTCGGCCCGGAAGGGACGGTGGAACCACAGCGTGTGGTCGAGCGAGGCCATCTGCGTCTTCGACGGGTTGACGTCGTGCACCGACAGCGTCGAGCCGAGGAGGCTGACGTCGCTGGCGTAGGTGAACGCGGCGACGTGGATGGCCGGGTCGTCCGGGAGGCCCTCCCGGAGCCGGATCCACATCCGGGCCTGCGACACGTGGCCGTCGTCGGGCTCGAGCCCGAAGCGGGTGTTGCCGAGCCAGCGCACGTCGAGCGCGCCCCACTCCTTGCCCAGCGCGTCGGCCTCGTCGTTGCCGCCGCGGCGCATCACGTCGACCAGGTCGAAGCCGGTCTCGGGCGCACCGACCTCCGGCATCACGTCCTGGTGCTCGTAGCCCTCCTCGGGCACCTGGAAGTTGAGGGTCTGGTAGTAGATCGGCCGCCCGTGCTGACGGGCGACGACGCGACGGGTCATGAACGACCGGCCGTCGCGGATGCGCTCGACGTCGTACACGATCGGGACCGCGTAGTCGCCGCCGCGCAGGAAGTAGGAGTGCAGCGAGTGCACCGCGAAGTCGGTGGGGACCGTGCGGATGCCGGCCATCAGCGCCTGGGCGGCCACCTGGCCGCCGTACACGCGAGCACGCGCGGACTCCGGCTGCTTCCCGCGGAACAGGTCGCCGTCGAGCCGCTCCAGGTCGAGCAGGTCGACGAGCTCCTCGGTGGGGTTCACCGGCCACCCTCCTTGCGCGGGCGGAGCACCGCTTCCTGTGCCACCGAGGCGACGAGGTGGCCCTCCTGGGTGAAGACGCGGGCGAGGACGAGGCCGCGACCACCGGATGCGGACGGCGAGACCTGGTCGTAGAGCCACCACTCGTCGGCGCGGAACGGGCGGTGGAACCACACCGCGTGGTCGAGCGAGGCCACGAAGGCGTCGCCCTTGCCGAAGCTGATGCCGTGCGGGGCCATCGCAGCACCGATCAGCGTCATGTCGGAGAGGTAGGTGAACGCCGCGCGGTGGAAGGACTGCTCGTCGGGCAGCGGCGAGGACACCCGCAGCCAGACGCGCTGCCGACCGGGGTGCGCGGGGTCGTCGTCGAGGCCGCCGGACGACGAGCCGACGAAGCGGATGTCGGCGACGTTCCACTGGTCGGCGTGCAGCTCCTCCTGGGCCTTGCGGCTCACCGGGCGGACCGACGGGTCGTCCGGACCGGGTACGTCGGGCATCGACTCCTCGTGCTCGAAGCCCGGCTCCTCCAGGTGGAAGTTGACCGTCTGGGCGTAGATCGGGCGCCCGTGCTGCTGCGCGATCACCCGCCGGGTGACGAACGACCGACCGTCGCGCAGGTTCTCGACGTCGTAGACGGTCGGCGTGCTCGGGTCGCCCGGCTGCAGGAAGTAGGAGTGCAGCGAGTGGGCGACGAACCGGTCCTCGACGGTCCGGGTGGCTGCGACCAGCGATTGGGCGGCGACCTGTCCGCCGAAGACCATCGGCCGGCTGGTCGGCATCTGGGCGCCGCGGAAGAGGTCGTCGTCGATCCGCTCGAGGTCGAGCAGCTCGAGCAGCTCGTCGGCGTCACGAGGCATCAGCCACGCTCCTGGTCGGCGCCGCCCTGCGGGTCCTCGGGTCCGTCGAGGCCGGCGAGGAACTGCTCGAACTGCCGGCCGATCTCCTCACCGGTCGGCATCGGCTCGTCGGGGGCGAGCAGGCTCGACCCCTCCTCCTCGGCGCGCTCGAACGCGTCGTACTGGCGCTCGAGGGCGGCCACCACCTCGGCGACCTCCTCGTTGGCGGTCAGGTAGCCGGCGATCTCGGCCTCCTTGTCCTCGGCCTCGGCCCGCACGCCGGACAGGTCGATGGTGAGCCGGCCGGCGATCTCGACCTGCTCCAGCAGCACGGCGGCCGCGAGCGGGTAGTCCATCTGCGCCAGGTAGTGGGGCACGTGCGCGACGAAGCCCATCGCCTCGTGACCCCACTCGCCGAGCCGGATCTCCAGGAGGGCCTGGGCGCTGCTGGGGATGCGGAGCTCGCCGCGCCACGGGCTGACCGAGGTCAGCAGCGCCGGGTCGTTGGCGTGCGGGGTGAGCGCGATCGGCCGGGTGTGCGGGACCGCCATCGGGACCGAGCCGATCCCGATGACCCGGGTCACGCCGAGCTGCTCGACGACCTCGCGGACCGCGCGGCAGAAGGCCTCCCACCGGTTGTCGGGCTCCGGTCCGCTGAGCAGCAGGTACGGCGTGCCGCCGGTGTCGCGGAGCAGCCGGACGACCAGCCGCGGCGCGTCGTACGCCGCGTAGTGGTCGCGCACGAAGGTCATCGGGGGACGCCGCGCCCGGTAGTCGTGGAGCTGGTCGACGTCGAACGTCGCCACGACCGGACCGTCCGAGAGGTCGGTCAGGTGCTGGGCGGCCCGGGCCGCCGCGTTGCCCGCGTCGAGGAACCCGTCGAGCACCAGGATCATCGTGAGGTCGGCGCCGTCCTCCCGCACCGCGTCCAGCTCCGGCACGTCGTCGATGATGTGCACCAGGCGTTCGCGCTTGCTCACGGGGCTCCTTCTCCGGTCAGGGTCGACGACCCGGTGGCCGTTGCTCTCGCCTAACCGTAGTGGGCGGCCCCGTTGTTCCGCCGACGCGGCGTCCGGGGGTGTCGAGGACCACGTCCGGCGCCCGTCTGCCGCGTTGTTACCGTGGGGTAACCTTACGTCCTCCGCCCCCGCTCGACTCCTGAGGAGATCCCCAGAGATGGCAACAGCTCGACAGCTGCGAGAGGTCGTCTTCGTCGACGGCGTCCGCACTCCCTTCGGCGTCGGCAAGGCCACCGGCCAGTACGCCGAGACCCGCGCCGACGACCTCGTCATCAAGTGCATCCGTGAGCTCATGCGGCGCAACCCGTCGCTGCCGCCCGAGCGCGTGGACGAGGTGGCCGTGGCCGCCACCACGCAGATCGGCGACCAGGGCCTCACCATCGGCCGCACCGCCGCGCTGCTCGCCGGGCTGCCGCAGAGCGTGCCCGGCTTCGCGATCGACCGGATGTGCGCCGGCGCGATGACCGCCGTGACCACCACCGCCTCCGGGATCGCCTTCGGTGCGTACGACGTCGCCATCGCCGGCGGCGTCGAGCACATGGGCCGCCACCCGATGGGCGAGGGCGTCGACCCCAACCCGCGAATCCTCTCCGAGCGGATCGTCAACCCCGACGCGCTCGTGATGGGCAAGACCGCCGAGAACCTGCACGACCGCTACCCCACGATCACCAAGGAGCGCGTCGACGCCTACGCCGTCCGCTCCCAGGAGAAGACCGCCGCGGCGTACGACGCGGGCAAGATCCAGCCCGACCTGGTGCCCGTGGCCACGAAGTCGGCCGAGCTCGGCTGGGGCCTGGCCTCGACCGACGAGCCGATGCGTCCCGGCACCACGATGGAGACGCTGGCCGCGCTGAAGACGCCGTTCCGCGCGCACGGCAAGGTGACCGCCGGCAACGCCGCGGGCATCAACGACGGCGCGACCGCATCGCTGCTCGCCGACGAGGAGACCGCCAGGGAGCTCGGCCTCCCGATCCGGATGCGGCTGGTGGCCTACTCCTACGTGGGCGTCGAGCCCGAGGTCATGGGCGCCGGCCCGATCCCGGCGACCGAGAAGGCCCTCAAGCAGGCCGGCCTCACGATCGACGACATCGGCGCGTTCGAGGTCAACGAGGCGTTCGCCGTGCAGGTGCTGGCGTTCCTCGAGCACTTCGGCATCGCCGACGACGACGCCCGGGTCAACCCCTACGGCGGCGCGATCGCGATGGGCCACCCGCTCGCCTCGTCCGGCGTCCGGCTGATGACGCAGCTCGCCCGCTCCTTCGAGGAGCACCCCGAGGTCCGGTACGGCCTGACCACCATGTGCATCGGCATCGGCATGGGCGGCACCGTGATCTGGGAGAACCCGCACCACACCGCCAACACCGACGAGCAGAGCGGGGCCTGACATGAGTGACCTGACGACATTGCTGGCCCGCGCCCAGGAGATCTCCTCCGACGCCGAGCGCGTGACCCAGGCCCACCTGCGGAAGGTGACGCTGCCCTCCATCAACGGGCAGGGCGCGGGCGTGATGGGCCTGATCACCCTCGACAACGGCGAGGACCACACCAAGCCCAACACCTTCGGGCCGCGCTCGCTGATCGCGCTCAACACGGCGATCGACGCGGCCCTGGCGGACGACGAGGTCACCTCGATCGGCGTCACCGGCAAGCCGTTCATCCTCGCGGCCGGCGCCGACCTGACGTCGATCGCCGGCGGCGGCGCGGACGCCGTACGCGTCGTGGCGGAGCTCGGGCACGCGGTCTTCCGCAAGCTCGGCGAGCCCGGTGGCAAGACGTCCTTCGGCTTCATCAACGGCCTCGCCCTCGGCGGCGGCCTCGAGGTCGCGCTGCACTGCCACTACCGCACGGTGATGGACAGCGCGCCGGCCCTCGGCCTGCCCGAGGTCATGCTCGGCCTGGTCCCCGGCTGGGGCGGCGCCTACCTGGTGCCCAACCTGGTCGGGGCGGACGCGGCCGTGACCCTGGTCCTCGAGAACCCGCTCAACAACGGCAAGACCCTGGGCGGCCAGGCGGCGTACGAGCTCGGCCTCGCCGACGCGGTCTTCTCCGGCGCCGACTACCTGGAGCAGTCGCTGCTCTGGGCGGCAGCGGTGCTGCGCGGCGAGATCGTCGTCGACCGTCCCGAGGTCGACCGCGGCGAGGCCTGGGACGCCGCCGTCGCCCGTGGCACGGCGCTGGCGCAGGCCAAGACCGGTGGCGCCAGCCCGGCCGCGCTCCGGGCCGTGGAGCTGATCGCGGGTGCGAGGACCGCCACCCGCGACGAGGGCTTCGCGGCGGAGGACGACGCGCTCGAGGCGATGTCGCGGACGCCGGAGTTGCTCGCGTCGCTCTACGCGTTCGACCTGGTGCAGAAGCGCGCCAAGCGCCCCGCCGGTGCTCCCGACCGCTCGCTCGCGCGCCCGGTCACCCAGGTCGGCATCGTCGGCGCGGGCCTCATGGCCTCGCAGCTCGCGCTGCTCTTCGTACGCCGCCTCGAGGTGCCGGTCGTGCTGACCGACCTCGACCAGGAGCGGGTCGACAAGGGCGTGGGCTACGTGCACGCCGAGATCGACAAGCTGCTCGCCAAGGGCCGGATCTCCCACGACAAGGCCAATCGCCACAAGGCCCTGGTCTCCGGCGCGGTCGACAAGGCCGCCTTCGCGGACGCCGACTTCGTGATCGAGGCCGTGTTCGAGGAGATGTCGGTCAAGAAGTCGGTCTTCGCCGACGTCGAGAAGGTCGTCTCCGCCGAGTGCGTGCTGGCGACCAACACCTCGTCGCTGTCGATCACCGAGATGGCCGCCGACCTCGAGCACCCCGAGCGGGTCGTCGGCTTCCACTTCTTCAACCCGGTCGCGGTGATGCCGCTGCTGGAGATCGTCAAGGGCGGGCAGACCGACGACGCGACGCTGGCCACGGCGTTCGCCACGGGCAAGGCGTTGAAGAAGACCACGATCCTGGTCAACGACAGCCCGTCATTCATCGTCAACCGGCTGCTCGGCCGGTTCATGGGCGAGGTCGGCAGGATCGTCGACGAGGGCACCCCGGTGCCGGTCGTCGACGGCGCCTTCGCGGGCGTGGCCCCGATGCCGCCCTTCGTGCTGCTCTCGCTGGTCGGTCCGGCCATCGCGCTGCACAACAACGAGACCCTGCACGGCGCCTTCCCCGACCGCTTCTACGTCTCCCCCGCGCTGGCTCGTGTGGTCGAGGCGCGGAAGTCGTCCTACTACGGTCCCGACGGCGCGCTCGACCCCGAGGTGCAGGCGCTGCTCGAGCAGCCGGCCACGCCGGTCGTGCTGTCGTCGGACGAGGTGCGCACCCGGGTGCTGACCGCGCTGGCCGACGAGGCCCGCCGGATGCTCGACGAGGGTGTCGTCGTCGCCGCCGAGGACCTCGACCTGGCGATGATCACCGGCGCCGGGTTCTCGTTCTGGAACGGCGGCCTGACGATGCTGCTCGAGCGCGAGGGCCTCGGCAGGTTCCACTAGCCCTCGGTGCGGGGCAGCACCACACGGAACGTGCTGCCCCGCCCGAGCTCGCTCTCGAGGCTGACCTCGCCGCCGTGCGCGGCGACGATCGAGCTCACGATGTTGAGCCCGAGCCCGGTCCCGGGGATGTGCTGCTCGAGCGCACCACCGCCGCGGAAGAAACGGGCGAAGACGTGCTCGACCTCGTCCGCGGCGATGCCGATCCCGGTGTCGGAGACCTCGAGCACGACGGCGTCCGATGTCTCGTGGAGCGTCGCCACCACGGAGCCACCGGTCCTGCTGTACTTCAGGGCGTTGGAGAGCAGGTTGTCCAGCACCTGCCTGATCCGCTGCTCGTCGACGCGCGCCACCAGGCTGACCGGCGCTTCCACGGCGATCTCGATCCCGCGGCCGGCGGCGTCCTGGCGGGCCGCCTCGACCGCGTCCCGCACCAGGGCGGTGAGATCGGCGTCGGCGTACCGGATCCGCAGGCTGCCCTCGCCGACCTGCCCGACCTGCAGCAGGTCGGACACCAGTGCCTGCAGGCGTACGGCGTTGCGCTGGATCGTCAGCACCTGGGCTCTCGCCTCGGGGGTGAGCGAGTCGTCGTCCCGCAACAGCTCGAGATAGCCGAGCACCGACGTCAGCGGGGTCCGGAGCTCGTGCGACACCGAGGAGATGAACTCGTCCTTCACCTTCATCGCCCGCAACAGCTCGGTGAGCTCCTGGTAGGCGAGCGCCGCGCCCAGCCGTTCCCCCGACGGGCCGCGCACCTGCCGCGCCGAGGTCGAGAAGGCCCGCCGGGTCGCGGGATCGTCGCCCACCCAGTAGGTGTAGTCGTCGAACTCCTCGCCCTGGGTCGCGCGGAAGGACGGCATGTCGTCCCGGGCCATCAAGGTGTGGCCGTCGAGGTGGTAGACGTGGCCGAGCTGGCCCGCCTCGCCCTCGTGGCCATCCGGGAACGGCAGGTGCATGGTCTCCTGGTGCCGCCGGTTCATCCGCTCGTAGCGGCCATCGGGCCCGATCAGCAGCAGCCCCACCGTGACGGTCTCGAAGACCGCCTCCAACGACTGGCGCTCCCGCTCCGCGGCGGTGATGTCGAGGATCTGCGAGATGAAGTGCAGCGGAGTCCCGTCGGGTGAGCGCACGAGCGCGACCGAGAGGTCGCCCCACACCACATGGCCGGCAGCGTGCAGGTAGCGCTTGCGCAGCCGGTAGGAGTCGATCTCACCGGCCAGTGCCTGGCGGAAGAGGACGAGGTCGGCGTCCAGGTCATCGGCGTGCGTGAGCTCCTGGAAGCCGCGCTGGGTGAGCTCCTCGACGCCGTACCCGAGCATCTCCGACATCGCGAGGTTGACCATGAGCAGGCGCCCGTCGAGGCCGACCATCGCCATCCCGATCGGCGAGTGGTGCAACGTGAGGAGCCACGGGTCCGCTCCCTCGCCCGCATCCTGCATGCGGACACCGTAGGCGACGGGTGTTGCGTACGGGGGTCGTGCCTCGCCCGGTCCGGACCAGCGGGCCTACGACGAACGCCCCCGCACGCGAGCGTGCGAGGGGCGTTCTCGAGGCGAAGGGCTACTCGTCCTCGACCTTCGTGTACGTGTTCTTGACCGGGATGTCGGTGCCGGGGACGCAGAGCGCCCAGATGGTGACGTTCTCCGGAGCCACGGTGGACTCGAACTGGACGATCCAGCCGTCGAGCCGGTCCTCCTTCGGCGTGTTGCTCTCCCAGTCCATGCGACCCGGGAACGACGAGCCGACAGCCGCGTTGTTGCCACCGACGCCGATCTCCTGGACACCGCCCGCGATGGCGGTGAAGTCCGACGACTCCGGGTCGCACGCGACGGTCGCGATCGCGCCCGAGTTGGCGTCGCCGGCGTTGTAGACGGCGGTGGCGTAGAAGGCACCGGTCAGGCCGGAGTCACCCTTCGGGCCGGCGGGACCGGTCGCACCGGTCGCGCCGGTGGCGCCCGTCGCACCGGTCGCACCGGCCGGGCCCTGGTCGCCGGTGGCACCCTTCGGGCCGGGCGTGCCGGCCTTCTTGATGTCCTTGTTGACGCTCGGCGACAGGTCGACTGCCGCGATCGTGCCGTTCTTGATGTCCTTGCTCGTGATGAGCTTGGCGGCCATCGCGCCGGACGTTCCCCCAATGGTCAGGAGCGCCGCGGCCGTGACGACGGCGAGGCTGACCTTCGTGTTGCGCTTCATGTGCTGGTCTCCCCTAGATGAACCTGCATGGACAAAACGCGGGGAACGTAGCGCCGTTCGAGACATGTTTCGGGCAGGTTACGAATACCTTTACCTTGGCGGTCGGCGACCGCCGAGGGTCCTGCGTCCTCGTCGCTCGTTTGCGACGATGGTCGGGTGCACCTCTACCGGACCCTCATCCTCAGCGTCATCGGGGTGGTCGCCCTCGGGCTGGCCGTGCCCACCTCCGCCGCCGACCCGTCCCCCACCGAACGCGTCCAGCGCCGGCTCAACGCGCTGCACTGCGACGCCGGCCCGGCCGACGGCAAGGCCGGCCAGCACACGCGCTCGGCGGTGGTCCGCTTCCAGTCGCGCGTCGGGCTGCGGCAGACTGGCAGCTTCGACCAACGCACGCGCAAACGGCTGTACGCCGAGGACGCGCCGCGCTGCGACGTACGCCCCGTGCCCGCCCGCTCGGGCTCGGGACGCCGGATCGTCATCTCCCAGGCGCAGAACTGGGTCTGGCTCGTCGGGCCCCGGGGCTCGGTCATCGCCCAGGGCGGCATGGTCGACAACACCGGAGAGCTGCGCCGAGGTGCACACGCGACCGGGTCCTACTGCGGGCGTGCCGGGCGGATCAAGCTCAACCAGTCGACCAGCGGCAACGTCTGGCTCGACAACTTCGTGCGGTTCGCGCCGTGCGGCATCGGCTTCCACCGGATCCCGCGCTACAAGAGCAACGGGCAGCAGATCCACGCGGAATGGATCCTCGGCACCAACATGTCCGAGTCCCACGGCTGCATCCGGCTCAGCCGGTCGCTCTCGCTCAAGGTCTGGAACTTCACCACCCGTCGCACGCCGGTGCGGGTGGTCTAGCCCGCCGCCGCCGGCGGGACGTCATACGAATCGTGGCCTCTGGCGCTCGATCCGTATGACGTCCGTCGTCGGTCAGTGGTCCAGGCTCAGTCGTCCAGGAAGGGGTAGTCCGTGTAGCCCTCGGCGCCGCCACCGTAGAAGGTGTCCTGGTCCGGCTCGTTGAGCTCGGCGCCGGTCTGCCACCGCTTCGGCAGGTCGGGGTTGGCGAGGAAGAGCCGCCCGATCGCCACGGCGTCGGCGACGTCCTCGTCGAGCAGCGCCTGCGCCATCGCGGCCGTCGTCACCACGCCGAAGCCGTCGTTGGCGATCAGCACGCCACCGAAGTCCTTGCGCATCCGCTGGACCAGGTCGAGCCGCGGCTGCGCCAGCACGCTGAGGTAGGCGAGGCCAAGGGGTGCGATGCCGGCGATGACCGCGGCGTACGTCGCCTCGACGTCGTCCGGGTCGTCCTCGGTCGCGCCCTGGATGTTGTGAGCAGGCGAGAGGCGTACGCCGACCCGGTCGGCGCCGATCGCGTCGGCGACCGCCCGGATCACCTCGATCGCGAAGCGGGCGCGGGCCTCGGGCGACCCGCCGTACTCGTCGGTGCGCTCGTTGGAGCCGGGCGCGAGGAACTGGTGGATCAGGTAGCCGTTGGCACCGTGCACCTCGACGCCGTCGAGCCCTGCGTCGACCGCGTTGCGGGCGGCGCTGACGAACTCCTCGATGACGGCCGGGATCTCGTCGGTCTCGATGGCGCGCGGGGTGGGGAAGTCCTTCTGACCGTTTGCCGTGACCATCTTGCCGGGGGCGGCGATCGCGCTCGGAGCGATGATCTCCTGTCCCCCGGTGTTGTCCGGGTGGGCGATCCTGCCGGCGTGCATGAGCTGGGCGACGATGCGGCCGCCGTTCTCGTGCACCGCGTCCGCGACCCGGCGCCAGCCCTCGAGCTGCTCGGGCGAGTGGAAGCCGGGGGTGTCCAGGTAGCCCTGGCCGCGCGCGCTGGGCTGGCTGCCCTCGGTGATGATCAGGCCGGCGGAGGCGCGCTGGGAGTAGTACTCGACCGCGAGGTCACCAGGGACGGTGCCCTTCGAACGGTTGCGGGTGAGCGGTGCCATGACGATGCGGTTGGGCAGGGTCCAGGCGCCGACGGTCAGGTTCTCGAACAGGTCAGCCATCGTGGCGACAGCTCCTTGGGCTGGAAGACAGGGTCATCTGTCCCAGCCGTGCCCAGTCGGCAGACATTCCATGATCGCCGGGTGAGGAGGTTCACCTGCCGAGCACGCATGGAATGCTGGCGGCGCTCAGACGCCCCAGAGGGCGGCGACGTGCCGGGCGTCGGTGCCGCAGCAGCCGCCGACCACCCGGAGCCCGGGCAGTGCCGGACGGAGCCCGTCGTACGACGTGGCGAGCAGGTCGAGGTCTCCCTCGTCGAGCTCCTCGGCGGCGTCGAGCTCGGCGTGCGTCTGGGTCGAGGCGTTGGGGTTGACCTGGACGATGCGCGCGAGCCACTCGCCGCCGTCGAGACCGGGCGCGATGTGCGTGGGGTGGGCGCAGTTGACGACGTACCCGTCGGCGGCCTCGTGCGTCTCCACCATCGCCACGGCCTCGGCGAGCCCGGTGCCGTCGGGCAGACGACCGTCGGTCTCGACCGTGAACCCGACCCACACCGGGACGCCGGCGGCCCGGGCTGCCCGGGCGATGCCGATGCCCTCCTCGGGACCGGTCAGCGTGTACGCCGCGACCACGTCGGCACCCGCGTCGGCGAACGCCTCGACCTGGGCGCGGTGGTAGGCGGCGGCCTCGTCCGGGTCGGCCCGCTCCCCCGCGACGTAGCCGTCGCCGCGCGGCCCGATCGCCCCGATGACGCGGACGTCGTCGAGGTCGGCGTACGAGTCGCGGAGCTGGTGGAGGAGCTCGATGCTGGCGCGGTTGACGCGGTCGAGAGCGGCCCGGTCGTAGCCGACACGGGCACCCCAGTCAGGGTTCGCGCGCCACGTCGGCGACTCCATGGTCAGCCCCGCGCCGGCCCGCCGCGCGACCGCGGCGTACCCGTCGTAGTAGTCGCGCAGCAGGCCTCGTCCGCGCTCGTCCTCGACGAGCGGGAACGACGCGAACTCCGGCAGGTCGACGCCGTGGTGGAAGATCAGGTCGGTCTCGAGCCCGCCGTCGCTGACGTAGCGGCGGGCCGAGAGCCAGGACAGGTCGTGATGGGTCATGACAGCCTCCCTGCCCGAACGCTACCGGCCGCGGGACGTAGGCTCCAGGACGACGACAAGGGGTACGACATGGTGGCGAGCCGATCGGCCCGCGAACGCAAGGCGGCCGTCGAGGGCGGCCCGCTCGCGCGGGTGAAGATCGACGTCGACGAGGCGAAGCAGTTCGTCTACAAGATCAGCTGCGCCGAGTGCACCGCGAAGGCGCACCGCAAGTGGTCGACGTACCGCACGGGCGGCGACAACGGCTACCTGCTCGCGATGGACCGGTGGATCTTCCACCTGGTCGAGAAGCACCCTGGTGCCGAGGCGCCCTGCCTGGCCTACCTGGGGGCCGCCCAGCAGCGCCTGCACGAGCGCCGCGAGCAGCAGGGCTCCTAGCCGCCGCCGAGTCCCGCGTCGCGGGCACGGATGATCGCCTCGGCCCGGTCGGTGGCCTGCAGCTTGGCGAGGATGTTGGAGACGTTGTTGCGGACCGTCTTGGGCGCGAGGTAGAGCGCCGCGGCGATCTGGGCGTTGTTCTTCCCGGCCGCGATCAGGTCGAGGATCTCGAGCTCGCGCTCGGTGAGCTGGGGGAAGGCCGAGCGGTCCGGCGTCGTCGTACCGGACAGCAGGTCGGCGATGCGGAGCGCCAGGGAGGCCCCGAACACCAGACCACCCGCGTGCACGGTGCTGATGGCGCGGGCCACCTCGTCCTGGCTGGCCCCCTTGACCAGGTAGCCGCGGGCGCCGGCGCGCATCGCGGCCAGGACGGTGCCGTCCTCCTCCCCCATCGTGAAGACCAGGACGCGTACGCCGGGCTGGGTCTCGCTCAGCCGGCGGGTCGCGTCGATGCCGTTGAGCTCGGGCATCTGGAGGTCCATGACCACGACGTCCGGGGCGTGCTCGGCGGCGAGCGCGACGGCCTCGACCCCGTCCGCCGCGGTGGCGACGACCGTGACGTCCGGCTGGGTGCCCAGCAACGCGGCGAGGCCGTCGCGGAAGACCGGGTGGTCGTCGGCGATCAGCACGCGGACGGGTTCGCTCATCGGCGCTCCTCCGGGTCGAGGCTGACCGGCAGCCAGGCGCGCACCCGCGTGCCACCGGTGGGCGGGCAGACGATCTCGGCGCGTCCGCCGAGCTCCTCGGCCCGCTCGCGGATCGACCGTAGCCCGACTCCCGCGACGACGTCAGCATCGATCCCGGCGCCGTCGTCGCCGATCTCCACCAGCAGCGTGCCGGGGCTCCCGGTGAGCCGTACGGTGGCGTGGCGGGCCTGCGCGTGGCGGGCGGTGTTGGTGAGTGCCTCGGAGGCGATCCGGTACGCCGCCACCTCGACCGCGGCCGACAGCGGCGGCACGTCCTCGGCGGCGACCGTCACCGCCAGGTCGCTGGTGCTCAGCCGCTCCGCCTGCTGGTCGAGCGCCGCGAGCAGCCCGAGGTCGTCCAGGGCCGGCGGACGCAGGCCGTGGACGAGCCGACGTACGTCGGCCAGCGCGTCGGTGATGTCCTGGCGCGACTGCGCGACCAGCCGTCGGGCGGTCTCCGGGTCGCGGTCGAGGGCGTTCCCGGCCGCATCGAGCCGCATCGCAACCCCACCGAGGACCGGTCCGAGCCCGTCGTGGAGGTCGCGCCGGATCCGCCGGCGGTCGTCCTCGCGGGCGAGGACGAGCTGCTCCCGGGACTGCTGCAGGTCGTCCGCCAGCCGCGCGCTGCGCACCGCCATCGCGGCCTGTCGCACGATGTCGACGAGCAGCGCCTGGTCGCGCTTCGACAGCATCGACCGCACCCCGCGGGCGGGGAGCTCGAGACGCCCGACCTCCTCCTCGCCGTACCGGATCGGCACCTCGCGGACGTCGCGCGGCAGCTCGCCGTACGTCGCCGCGATGGTGCCGCCGCCGTGGCCGAAGACCTCGACCCGCACGTAGTCGAGCTTGAACGCCGTGGCCACCGCGACCGCCAGCGCCGGCAGCTGCTCGCGCACGTCGCCGGACTCCTCGAGCCGGGCGGCGAGGTCGGTGACGACGGAGTAGCGGTCACCCCGGCGACCGACCAGCAGCCGGTGCACGACCGCCGTGAGGCGTGAGCGCACCGGCGCGTAGAGGGTGACGGCCACCAGCAGCAGGAGCAGCGTCGTGTCCCGCTCGTCGAGTCGGTCGCCCAGCAGGCGGTCGAGAGCCGCCACCAGCAGCAGGTCGAGAGCGATGACGGTGCCCGCGACCGAGGCCCACACGACCGTGCCGCCCATCAACGCGTCGACGTCGCCGGCCTCCGGGTCCAGGATGCCGATGGCGATCGACGCCCCGGTGACCCCCAGCGCCAGCATCAACGCGATCGTCACGATCCACCCGTTGTGCAGCACGAGGGCGATCCCCGAGACCACGAGGCACATCACCGCGGCCCAGAGCAGCCAGCGCAGCTGCAGCCGCTCCCGCCCGGTCGCCCCGCGCTGCCGCCCGAACAGCACGAGCACGGCCAGCGGCAGCGAGAGCAGCGTGAGCACCCGGCCGACGGTCAGCAGCGCGACGAAGACGTCGCCGGGGACCGGGATCTCGGGCATCCCGGTGTCGAGGGGCAGCTGGAACTCCTCCGCGTTCAGCGCCGACGTCGGTGCGAAGAGCAGCAGCAGCGGCAGCGTGCAGGCCATCGCGACCACGACGACGCTCACCACCCGCCAGCGCCCGGGCATCAGCCGCCCGGTCGGGTAGAGCACGAGCACCAGCGGCAGCCCGACGAGCAGGAACGCGCCGACCTGGGCGACGATCCAGACGGCGAAGCCGGTGAGCGGCGGGTGCGGCGGGTGTGCCAGCCCGTACGCCGACCACGACTCGCACAGCCCGTCGAAGCCCCAGAACAGCCCGGTCCCGCTGATCACCCAGGCGACCGGGTGGCGCGGGTGGCGCCACAGCACCGGGACCGCGGTGGCGACCGCGATCGCCCCGACGAGGGCGGATACCGAGCCCCAGCCCATCATCGCCCGGTCCCGGTCGGCGGCGTCGTTGACCAGGTCGAGCCAGACGCTCGCGCCGATCATCAGCAGGGCGAGCGTCGCGACGGCGACGGCTGGCACGCGGCCGGGTGGGCTGCTCACCGCAGCAGTATCAAGCGCGCAGCGTCCCGGCGTCCCGGGTTAGCTGTCCCGCGCGCACGGGACATCACCCGAGGACCGGACGAGGGACGCCGCTCCCTGCTGCCCGGGTCGCGGTGCCCCGCAGAGTCCTCCTCATCCAGCACACCCACCAGCACCCACGAGGAGCAACCACCATGTCCGTCCAGCACACCCCCGCACCGGCCCGGTCCGACGTACCCCGTCGCCTCCCGAGCGGCTCCACCGCCCCCGCCCGTCCCTTCTTCAAGCGCGGCATGCTGATCACGACCGGCGCCGTCGCCTGGGGGGTCGACAGCCTCGTGCTCGGCACCGACCCGTCGGGGTCCTTCGAGGAGGCGATGTCGTCGCTGACCTCGGGGGTCTTCCAGCTGGGCCTGCTCGGCCTGCTGACCGTCCTCTACGCGACCCGGGCGCTCGGCGACGGCCGCCTGGCGCGCTTCTTCCTCCGCTTCGAGGCCGTCCTGCTGTTCTTCGCAATCGGCTCGACCGTCGCCGACGGCATCGGGGTCAGCAACCTCGACCAGCCCGGCTGGGCGATGCTCGACGCGTTCTGGCCGCTGTCGATGCTCGGCATGTTCTTCATCGGCATCCGGATCGCGGTCGCCGGCCGCTGGCACGGCAAGGCGCGCTTCTGGCCGCTGATCGCCGAGAGCTGGGGCCCGATCGTGGTCCCGACGTTCGGCCTCTTCGGCAGCACCGTCGCCGGGGTCGTGTCCTTCGTCCACCTGTGCGTCGGGTACGGCGTGCTCGGGCAGATCGTGGCGCGCAAGGAGCCGTGATCCTTCGTCGAGTGACGCGAAACGGCCCCTGGGAGGCTCTCCTGGGGGCCGTTTCGCGTCACTCGACGGTCTAGGCGGAGGTGGACTCCTTCTCCGCGATCCGGACCCGGCTGTGCTGGTGGCCGTAGGCGAAGTAGATGCCGAAGCCGATGACCATCCACACCAGGAACCGCAGCCAGGTCTCCACGGTGAGGTTGAGCATCAGGTAGAAGCAGACCAGCGCGGCCAGGATCGGCAGGTAGGGGCTGAAGGGCACCTTGAACGGCCGGTCCAGGTCGGGGCGGGTACGCCGCAGGATCGGGACCGCGAGCGAGACGAGCAGGAACGCCGTCAGCGTCCCGATGTTGACCATCTCCTCGAGCTTGTCGATCGGGGTGAAGCCGGCGATCACGGCGACCAGGGCACCGATCGTGAGGGTGATCCGGACCGGCGTACCCGTCTTGGGGTTGGTGTGCGCGAAGCCGACCGGGAGCAGGCCGTCGCGGCTCATCGCGAAGAGCACGCGGACGGCGCCGATCATCAGCGTCATCACGACGGTCGTCAGACCGGCGACGGCGCCGGCGGCGATCATCGTCGCGAAGCCGTCCTTGCCGACGGACGTGAAGGCGGAGGCGAGCGCGGCGTCGGGGTCGATCTTGTCGTAGGGGACCATCCCGGTGATCACGAGCGCGACCGCCATGTAGAGCACCGTGCAGATCGCGAGCGACCCGAGGATGCCCTTGGGCAGGTCCTTCTGCGGGTTGTTGGCCTCCTCCGCGGTCGTGGCGACCACGTCGAATCCGATGTAGGCGAAGAACACCACCGAGGCGGCGGAGATGATGCCCAGCACGCCGAACGTCTGCGGCTCGATCCCGAAGATCACCTGCATCAGCGGCTGGGTCAGACCGCTCGCCTCGATCGGGTCGGCGGCCGGCGGGATGAAGGGGTGGTAGTTGGCGCCGGTGACGTAGAACAGGCCGGCGATGATCACGAAGAGCACGATGAAGAGCTTGATCGCGACCAGGACGAGGTTGACCCGCAGCGACTCCTTGATGCCGATCGCGATCAGCGTCGTGAGCACCGCGATCAGGAGCACGGCCGCGAGGTTGAAGTGGCCCCACTGGAAGTCCGCGGCGTCGGCCGGGCCCACCGACGAGGGCCAGGTGATGCCGATCTCGTCGAGGAACGTCACGAGGTAGGTGCTCCAGCCCTGCGCGACCACGGAGGCGCCGAGCATCAGCTCGAGGATCAGGTCCCAGCCGATGATCCACGCGACCATCTCGCCGAGGGTCGCGTAGGAGAACGTGTACGCCGACCCCGCGACCGGCACCGTCGAGGCGAACTCGGCGTAGCAGATCGCCGCCAGCGCGCAGCAGATCGCGGCCAGGAGGAACGAGAACACCACGCCGGGCCCGGCGTACTCGCTCGCGACCTTGCCGGTCAGCGTGAAGATGCCGGCGCCGATGACGACCCCGATGCCGAAGACCGTGAGGTCGAGGGCGGTGAGTCCCTTCTTCAGCTTGAACTCGACGTCTTCGGTGTCCTCGAGGGACTGCTCGATCGACTTGGTCCGCAGGACGTTCATGGACTCCTAGTGTCCTCCGGGCTGGGGCTCGAAACCACCTCCGGACCGTCCGTCGCTCCGGCGTACGTCGCCAGGATCAGCTGGTCTGCCTGCTTCGCCAGGTCACTGGTGCTCGTGGCGAACTGCTCGTCCAGCACCTGGTCCTCGTCGGCGCCCGGCTCCGCGAGCGCGTCGAGCAGCAGCCAGGGCGCGTCCTCGCCGTAGGAGTCGGCGACGTACTCGACCGCCCACCAGGCCAGCCCGTAGTGCGCCTGGGAGTCGTCGTCGTTGAAC
Source organism: Nocardioides conyzicola (assembly GCF_039543825.1). NCBI lineage: Bacteria > Bacillati > Actinomycetota > Actinomycetes > Propionibacteriales > Nocardioidaceae > Nocardioides > Nocardioides conyzicola. The sequence goes on from NZ_BAABKM010000005.1 coordinate 200,710, forward strand.
GACGCGTCGTCGGGCAGGTCACCGACCCCGGCCTCCGCGGCGGTCAGGGCGGCGTCGGGCAGGCGGCGGTCCTCGGGGGCGAGCGGGCGGACCGAGACCCACTCGGCCAGCCCCTCGGACAGCCAGACCGGTGCCGTGTCGTCGTGCGTGCCGACGGCGACGTGGGTCAGCTCGTGCCGGACCAGGCGGTCGCGGTCCGCCCCGGGGCTGCCGATCACGCGGGGGTTGAGCACGAAGCGGGTGCCGGCGCCGGCCGGGAAGGAGACGGCGTCGAGGTCGCCGGGGTCGTCGCCCGGCACGTCCTCCAGACCGTCGAGGAAGGTCGGGGCGGACAGGGCGTAGACGACCACCGAGCGCGACCAGTCGTAGGGCACCCACGCGGAGACGTCCCCGATCCCGGCCTCGATCGAGCTCAGCAGCGACCCGGCTGACGCGACCGAGTCGGCGTCGAAGATGCCGAGCACGCCGGCGCCGGCCCGGACCTCGATCGGCCCCAGGTCCCAGGGCTGCGACTGCACCTGGTGCGCCCGCTCCCACGCCCGGTCGGTCACGGACGTCAGCCGCATCCGGCCCGAGCCTCCCGCCGGCGCGAAGCGGTAGCGATCAGGGGTGACGACCGGCTCGGCGTCGTACCCGTCGAGCTGCATCACCTCGTCCACGGTCACCCAGTAGCCGTCGCCGTCGCGCACCAGGCTGCCCGGGTCGAAGCGGTAGCGGTAGCGGGCGAGCGGGAGCTGGGTGACGTTGGCGTACCAGGTCTCCTGCTGCTCACGGAATGCCCGCCGCCCGCCCACCGTGCGCGCGAACGCGTGCGGGGCGGCCCGGCGTACGGCGCCCGCGCGCCGGTCCAGCGCGTGCTGGATCTCGGCGCCGACGTCGGCGGGCGCGGCGGCAGGGGTCTCCCCTGCCTTGTCGTCGCCGGAGCAGGCGACGAGTGCGGGGCCTGTTAGGCAGAGCGCCAGCAGGACCGCGAGGGTCCTCGGGCTACGGCGTGTGCTCGACATCGAGGGGAGAACGACCGTCGGACAGCGAGGTCATGTCTTCCACGATGCCGAGGGCGATCGCCTGGGGGGTGAGCCCGATCCGTTCGAGGATCACGTCACGCTTGGCGTGGCTGAGGAACTCCTGCGGGATGCCGTGCAGGCGGAACGGCGTGTGCACGCCCGCGGCGTTGAGGGTCTGCAGGAGCACGGCGCCGCAGCCGCCGGTCTCGCCGTTGTCCTCGATGCTGACCACGAGCCGGTGCTCGCGGGCCAGGTCGATGATGGCCGGGTCGACCGGCTTGACCCAGCGCGGGTCGACCACGGTGACCCCGATGCCCTGGGCGACCAGGCGCTCGGCGACGCCGACCGCCACGGTGGCCATCGAGCCGACCGCGACGACGAGGACGTCCTTGGTGCCGCTGCGCACCAGGACGTCGCAGCCGCCGGCCTTGCCGATGGCGTCGACGTCCTCGGGCGGCGGGCCCTTCGGGTAGCGCAGCACGGTCGGTGCGTCGTCGACCTCGACCGCCTCGTTGAGCAGCTCGCGCAGCCGGGTCGCGTCACGCGGCGCCGCGAGGCGCAGCCCCGGGACGATCTGGAGCAGCGACATGTCCCACATGCCGTTGTGGCTGGCGCCGTCGTCGCCGGTGACACCCGAGCGGTCGAGCGCGAAGGTGACGCCGCACTTGTGCAGCGCGACGTCCATCAGCACCTGGTCGAAGGCCCGGTTGAGGAACGTGCCGTAGACGGCGAACACCGGGTGCAGGCCGCCGAGCGCCAGCCCCGCGGCCGAGGTGGCCGCATGCTGCTCGGCGATCCCGACGTCGAAGGTGCGCTCGGGGAAGCGGGCCTGGAACTTGTCCAGCCCGACGGGGTGCATCATCGCGGCCGTGATCGCCACGACGTCGGGTCGCCGCTGGCCGATCTCGACCATCGCGTCGGAGAAGTAGTCGGTCCAGATCCGGCCCTTCGGCTTCTCGGCACCGGTCTGCACGTCGAACGGGCCCGGACCGTGGAACTGGTCGGCCTCGTGCCGCTCCGCCGGGTCGTAGCCGTAGCCCTTGCGGGTCAGTGCGTGCACGATCACCGGCCCGTTGAACCGCTTGGCCTGCAGCAGCATCTGCTCGACGGCGTGGCGGTCGTGGCCGTCGACGGGCCCGACGTACTTGAACCCGAGGTCCTCGAAGAGCCCCTGCGGCGCGATCGCGTCCTTGACGCCCTTCTTCATCGCGTGGAGGGCGTCGTACGCCGCCGGGCCGACGCCGGGCACCGCGTTGAGCCGGCGCTTGACCATGTCGAGCACGGTCTCGTAGCGCGGGTCGGTGCGCAGCCGGGTGAGCGCCGTGGCGAGCCCGCCGATGGTCGGCGTGTAGGACCGGCCGTTGTCGTTGACGACGATGACGAGCTTGCTCTTGTTGGCGATGGCGATGTTGTTGAGCGCCTCCCAGGCCATGCCGCCGGTGAGCGCGCCGTCACCGATCACGGCGACGACGTGACGGTCCTCGCCCCGGATCGTGTAGGCCTTCGCGAGCCCGTCGGCGTAGCTGAGCGCCGTGGATGCGTGGGAGTTCTCGACGATGTCGTGGTCGGACTCCGCCTGGCTCGGGTAGCCGCTGGCGCCACCCTCCTGGCGGAGCTTCTCGAAGCCGGCCTTGCGACCGGTGAGCAGCTTGTGGACGTAGGCCTGGTGGCCGGTGTCGAAGACGATCCGGTCGCGCGGGGACTCGAAGACGCGGTGCAGCGCCATCGTCAGCTCGACCACGCCGAGGTTGGGGCCGATGTGGCCGCCGGTGCGGGCGCAGGTCGTGATCAGGAAGTCACGGATCTCGGTCGCCAGGGCGTCCAGCTGGGCATCATCGAGACCGCGCAGGTCGCGTGGGGACGTGATCGAGTCGAGAGTTCCCATAGCGGGCGAGTCTACGGGTTCAGAGGTCGAGGACCGCGACCGCGGGCTCGTGCAGGCTGCCGAGCCAGAGGCGGCCGTCGTGCTCCCGGACGCCGGTGACCATGTGGTAGGCCGACCCCTGGACGTCGACGTCGTGCACCAGGGTGCCGGCGTCGTCGTACGCCTGGGCGCGGACGGTGTGCTTCGGGGCCGGCTGGAGGCGTTCGGGGATCTTGGTGACCAGCTTGCGCAGCGGCAACGGTCCCCGCTGGAGCCGCTCGACCAGCGGGTCGACCGGGCTGGCGATGGAGACCCAGATCAGGCCGTCGCTCCCCCGCGCGATGTTGTCGGGGTAGCCGGGCAGGTCGGTGACCAGGAAGTCGCGCGTCCCGGCCTGCGGCCCGCTCAGCCACCACCGGACGACCGTGCGGGCGCCGGTCTCGGCGACGGCGACGTACGACGCGTCCGCGCTCAGCGCGACCCCGTTAGCGAAGGCCAGCCCGTCGAGGACCACCTCCACCGCCCCGTCGGTGCCGAGGCGGGCGAGCCGGCCGGTGCGGGTGTTCTGGACGAAGTCGTCCTTCCACTGGTCGATGCCGTACCTCGTGGACGAGTCGCTGAACCAGACGGTGCCGTCCTCGGCGATCGCGGCGTTGTTGCAGAAGCGCATCTCGACGCCGCCGAGCGAGTCGGTCACCGCCTCGATCGCCCCGGAACGGGGATCGACGCGCAGGACGCCGAGGTGGGCGTCGCAGACCAGCAGCCGGCCGTCGACGTCGATCTCGAGGCCGAGCGGGCGGCCGCCCGTGTGGGCGACCCGCTCGACGTGCTCGCCGTCGTGGCTGATCCGGAAGATGCTGCCGTCCTCGGTGCCGGTGAAGACCGCGCCCTCGTCGGGGCCGGGTCCGCCGACCACGACGTCCTCCGCTCCGGGGCCGGGGACGGGGATGACCTGCAGATCGCTCATGGGGCGAGTATGTCGCGATACGCCGCGGAGTCCAGGAAGTCCGGGACAGCCGTCGTCGCCGACGCGGTGAGGTCGAGCTCCCGCGCGACAGCGGGCTCGACGAAGACGATCTGCCGACCCTCGCCCACGACGATGTCGGCGTCGGTGAGGTCGACGCGGGCGGCGTACACCCAGGTCGTGTCGAGGGTGCCGTAGGCCTCGTGGAAGACCTGCAGCTCCCGCCACAGGCGCAGCGTGCCGGGCGGGAGGCGGATCCCGGTCTCCTCCTCGAGCTCGCGGTACGCCGCCGGCTCGTGCTCCTCGCCGTCCTCGACGTGCCCGCCGACGAGGCCCCACTTCTCCGGGTCGATGACCGGGTGCTCGTCGCGCTCCTGCAGCAGCAGCCGTCCCTGCGGGTCGACGAGGAGGACGGAGGCGAAGCGGTGCATGTCGTCACGGTAGTGGTGGCAGGGTGGGTCCATGCGCTTGCTGGCCCTGGTCCCGGTCCTGGCCCTGCTCGTCCCGACCGCGCCCGCGGTGGCGCGGGAGCCCCAGGGGCTGGCCGTGACGGGCTGGGCGCTCGACGGCGCACCGTCCGCGCTGGTCGCCCGCAACGCCAGCGGGTTGAGCACGGTCAGCGTCGCCGGGGTGTCCGTCACCGCGGCCGGCACCGGCGTCACCCGGCCGACCGACGGCGCCCGACGCCTGGCCCGGGCGGCCCACCACCACGGGCTGTCGGCGGAGCTGCTGGTCGGCAACTACAGCAACCGGCTCGGTGACTTCGACCCGCGCGCCGCCCATCGGCTGCTCTCCCGCCCGGCGCGGATCGCGGCGGTGGCGCAGCGGCTGGCGTCGTACGTCGCGGCCGGCGGCTGGGACGGCGTCAACGTCGATCTCGAGCGGGTGCGCGCGGGTGACGCCGACGGGCTGGTCGCCCTGGTCCGCGCGACCCAGGACGCCATGCCCGACGACAGGACGGTGACCATCGACGTCAGCGCGTCGACCTCGCTGGACGGCTACCGCGCGGGCGGGTACGACCTGGCCGGCCTGGCAGCAGTGGCCGACGTCATCAAGCTGATGACCTACGACCAGCACGGTCCGGGCTGGTCCGGCCCCGGCCCGGTCGGCGGACTGCCGTGGCAGCGGCGGGCCGTGGCGACGATCCTGCGCGTCGTACCGGCCGGCCAGGTCGATCTCGGCGTCGCCGGCTACGGCTACACGTGGCCACGACGAGGGGTCGGGCACACCGTGACCGTGGCTCGGGCCCGGCACCTGGTGGCGCGCGACCACGTGCGCGCCCGCTGGCGGGCCGACCAGGGTGAGTGGACGACACGCCTCGACGACGGGACCCGGCTGTGGTGGTCGGACCGGCGCTCCTACCGACAGCGGGTGGCGCTCGCCCGCGCGCGCGGTCTTCACGGACTTGCGGTATGGCGGCTGGGATCTGCGGACACCCTGCGCTGAGCGCCCCTATCCTGCGCTCATGCGCATCGGCGTCCTGGGCACCACGGTGGCGTCCACGCCCGCGGGTCCGGTCAACCTCGGCGGCCCCAAGCAGCGCGCGTTGCTCGCCGCACTCGCGCTGCACCGAGGCCGCGCCGTCGCGGTCGACACGCTGGCCGACCTGGTCTGGGACGGCACGCCGCCGCCCGGGGTCGCCGGCACCATGCAGGGGTACGTCGCGGGGCTCCGGCGTGCCCTCGAGCCCGACCGCACGACGCGGGGCGGTGGCACCCTGCTGGTCACTGAGCAGCCCGGCTACGCACTGCGGCTGCCCGACGAGGACCTCGACACGGTCGCGTTCGAGGACGCGGTGGCGTCGACCCACACGCTGGTCGCTCCCCTCGCCGACGCGCTCTGCCGCAGCCGTCCCCTCCCGGCCGGCTCGGCCGACGCCGGCCGGCTCTCGGCGCTGCACGACTCCCTCGGTGAGGCGCTGGGCCTGTGGCGCGGCGTGCCCTTCGCCGAGCTCGGCGAGGTGGCGGCGGCGGTCGCCGAGCGCGCCCGGCTCGAGGAGCTCCGCGTGCTGGCGACCGAGGACCGGGCCGCTCTCGGGATCCTGATCGGGCAGTACGCCACCGTCGCCGCCGAGCTCGACACGCTGACCCGGGCGCACCCGCTCCGGGAGCGAGCCTGGGCGCTCCGGGCGCTCGCGCTCGCCGGTTCGGGCCGCCAGGCGGACGCGCTGGCCGTGCTGCGCGAGGTCCGCGACGTGCTGGACGAGGAGCTCGGCCTCGAGCCGGGCGCCGACCTCCGCGCCGTGCAGGCGGCCGTGCTGCGGCAGGACGAGATCGCGGTGGCCGAGCCGACCGCCGGCCCCGTGGGCGCCGCGCCGGCGGCGGGTGTCTCGACCGGCTCGACCACCGGGGTCGAGACCCATGCGCCGCTGCCGTTCCCCACGCTGTGGCCGTGGTCGCTGGCCGGGCGCGACGAGGAGCTGGCCCAGCTCACCGGCCTGGTCGACCGGGTGGTGGACGGCACCGGCTCGCTCGCCTTCGTGGCGCTGACCGGCGAGCCCGGGATCGGGAAGAGCCGGCTGGCGATCGAGCTGGCGACGTACGCCGACCAGCGTGGCGTGACGATCGCCTGGGGGCGCTGCTCGCAGGACGACGGCGCGCCGGCGCTCTGGCCGTGGGCGACCGTGCTGGAGCGGCTCGGGTCGGCGCTGCCGTCCAGCGCCCACGACGGCGACGGCTCCACGGCGTTCCGCGCGTGGGAGACCGTGGTGCAGACCGTGATCTCGGCGGCGGAGGGCGGGCCGCTGCTGCTGGTGCTCGACGACCTGCACTGGGCCGACACCTCCAGCCTGCGGGTGCTGCGGCTGCTGACCGAGGCGGTCGCGGCCGAGAGCCCCGCCCGGCTGCTGGTGGTGGCCACCTGGCGCGAGCACCCCGTCCCCAGCGGCGCCCTGGCCGAGGTCGCCGAGGCGCTCGCGCGCAAGCACGCGCTGCGCTTCCAGCTGCGCGGCATCTCGGCGCAGGCGGCCGCCCAGGTCTTCGCCCAGGTCACCGAGGCCGAGCCGACCGCGGCCGACGCGGACACGCTGTGGCAGCACACGGAGGGCAATCCCTTCTTCCTGGTCGAGTACGCCCGGCTCGCCCGCGAGGGCGAGCTCGCGAGCCTGGTGGCCGAGGGCCGACCGCCCGCTGCGGTCCACGAGGTGCTGTCGCGCCGGATCGCGCACCTCGACCCCGCCACGCGGGAGCTGCTGCAGACCGCCAGCGTCCTGGGCCGGATCTTCGACCTGTCCACGCTCGCGGCGGTCGCCGACCTCGACGAGGACACCGCCCTCGACCGCCTCGACCCCGCCATCGGGGCGGGGCTGGTCGCCGAGGACGCGGTCGACCGGTTCCGGTTCAACCACGCGCTCGTGCGCGACACCGCGCTCAGTGGCCTGCCGCAGTCGCGTCGTGCCCGGGTCCACGCGCGCGCGGCCGAGGCCCTGAGTGCGCGGCCCAAGCGGGAGACCGAGGTGGCGCGGCACTGGCTCGCGGCCGGCCCGCGGCACTTGGCGCGCGCGTGGCCCGCCGCGCAGGCCGCGGCGCGCTCGGCGATGGACGTCTACGCGTACGTCGAGGCGCTGGAGATGCTCGAGCACGCGCTGCACGCCGAGGACGAGGACCCGGGCTCCACGACAGAGGACCGGTTCGCGCTGCTGGCCGACCTGGCCGACGTGCTCCGCCGGGCCGGTCGGTGGCTGGAGCTGCGGGAGGTCGCGCACGAGGCGGTCGAGGTGGCCCGCGACGCCGCCGACCTCGACCTGCTCATCCGAGCCGGCACGATGCACAGCACCGGCGCCCTGTGGACCCCCGGCGGCGGCGACGTCGACGAGGTCGTCGTCGCGGCGCTGCGCGACGCGCTGGAGGAGCTGCCCACCGGGGACGACCCACGGCGGTGCCAGGTCATGCTCGCGCTCGCGGGCGAGATCTACTACGGGTCGACCCCGCAGGAACGCGAGGCCCTGACCGACGAGGCGATCGCGATGGCACGCCGGCTCGGGGACCCCGGCCTCGTCCACACCAGCCTCGTCAAGGGCGCGATCGCGATCACCCGCGGCGCGACCGCCGACCGGCGCCTCGCCATGACGACCGAGGCCGCCGAGATCGCGCGTCGCCTCGACGACACCGTGGGTCTGGTGTCGGCGCTGGCGCTGCGTGCCGCGGCCGCCGGCGAGCTCGGTGACGTGCCCGCGCTCGAGGAGTCGCTTGCCGAGTGCCGTCCGGTGGCGGAGCGGATCCGGCACCTCTACGCGCTGCTGGTGCTGGACTCCCTCGAGGTCTCGTGGTCGGCGATGCGCGGCGAGTTCGAGGTGGTCGACACACTGGTGGCGGACATGGTGGAGATCGGCGAGGTCGTCACCATCCCCGGCTCCGACGAGTCGATCGCCGGCGCGATGATGATGCAGGTGCTGTGGCGCGAGGGCGGCGAGGAGCTCGTGCTCGCGGCCCTGCGGGAGATGCCCGCCGACGGCTTCGTGGCCGTCGCTCCACCGCTGCTCACCATGCTCTGCCGCGCCGGTCGGCTCGAGGAGGCGCACGCCTACCTCGGCTCGCACCGCGCGGACCTCAACCGGGCGTTCGACGTCGACACCTGGTACTCCCCCATGGCGTGGAGCATGGGCGCCGAGAGCGCCTGCTACCTCGGCGACCGCGAGCTGGCTGCCTCGACGTACGAGAGGCTCGTGGGCCTGGCCGGTCAGTCGGCGTGCGCCGGGTCGGGCAGCACCGTCGGTCCGGTCGACATGTTCCTGGCGATGGCCGCGCACACCGTCGGCGACGACGACCTCGCGACCCGGCACGCCGACCGGGCCGTCGAGCTGTGCGCGGAGTGGGACGTGCCGCTCGCGGCGGACTGGGTGCGCCGGGAGCGCGAGCGCCTCGGCTTCTGACGCTCTTGACCTGGAGCGCGCTCCAGCACCCAGGATGACGAGATGCGCTACCGCGAGATCGGCTCCCACCCAGACCGCAAGCTGAACGTCAGCGTGATCGCCCTCGGGGCGATGCTGATGGGCAGCCGCACCGACGAGGCCACGTCGTACGCCATCCTGGACCGCTTCGTCGAGGCCGGCGGGACGTTCATCGACACCGCCAACAACTACGCGTTCTGGGTCGCCGGCGACAACATGGGCGGCCAGAGCGAGGAGCTGCTCGGCCGGTGGCGCAAGGACCGTGGGGTCGGCGACGAGCTCGTGATCGCGACCAAGGTCGGCGGCCGCCCGCTCGAGCCCGGCCACGACTTCTCGAAGGGGATGGAGGCACTGACCGCAGCCACCATCCGCGAGTCGGCCGAGCGCAGCCTGGAGCGGATGGGCCTGGACCGGCTCGATCTCTACTACGCCCACGTCCAGGACCTCGACGTCCCGCTCGAGGAGCAGGTCGAGGCCTTCGGGCAGCTCGCCGCCGCCGGCACCGTCGGGCTGCTGGGCGCGAGCAACCACTGGGCCTGGCGGGTCGAGCGGGCGCGCACCCTGGCGGCCGCCGCCGGGCTCCCGGCGTACGACGTGCTGCAGTACTCGCACTCCTACCTCCGGCCGCGCACGGACCAGCCCGCGCTGCGGGCACCCGAGGGGAACGCCGGGACCGCGAGTGCCGAGATCCAGAGCCTGGTGCGGGACGCCGGGCTCCACCTGGTCGCCTACTCCCCGCTGCTGGGTGGCGCCTACGTCCGCGACGACAAGCCGATGCACGCGAGCTTCGACCACGCGGGCACACCGCCCCGGCTGGCCGCCCTCGCCGAGGTCGCCCGCCAGACGGGTGCGACGGCCAACCAGGTGGTGCTGTCCTGGCTGATCGGCGGTGAGCTGCCCGTCGTACCTCTCGTCGGTGCGTCCTCGGTCGCCCAGCTCGACGAGACCCTGGCGGCGGTCGACCTGGAGCTGACGGCCGACCAGCGGGCGCTGCTCGACGGCGCGTAGGCCTCGGGCAGGATGTCGTCATGAGCGCCTACTGGATCAGCATCTACCAGGAGATCACCGACGAGGCCAAGCTCCAGGCGTACGCCGAGCTGGCCGGCCCCGCCCTCGAGGCGGCCGGTGGCACCTTCATCGCCCGCGGGTTCCCCGAGCAGACCTACGAGGCGGGGGCGAAGACCCGCACGGTGCTGATCGAGTTCGCGTCGGTGGACGCGGCGCGGGCCGCCCACGACAGCCCGGCGTACGCCGACGCACTGGCCGCCCTCGACGGCGGCGCCGTGCGCGACATCCGGATCGTGCCGGGGGTGTAGACGACGACCTCCACGGAGCGATAGCCACGGACGAGATGGCTGTTCCGGACCGTGCCGAGCAACCATCTCGTCCGTGGGTACGCCGACGCGACGCCCCTCAGGCGAACCGGAACGTCCGCGCGTGCCGCCGGGCGAACCGGCGACGGGTGAGCCGCCAGATCACCCGGAAGCCACCGCCACCGGCTTCCCGGAAGACCCGCTCCAGAGCCTCCCGCGGGACGCCGTACGCCGCCCACGGGACGAGCCGGGCGGCCTGGGCGAGCGTGAGGTCGGGTGCGTGCTCCTCCTCGATGCTGGTCCACTCCTCCTGCGTGAGCAGACGCTGGATGATCGCGATCGCCTCGGTCTCCTCGTGGGCCAGGTGCCGACGCAGCGACTCCCGAGCCGCGCACACCCGGACGACCAGGGCCGCCCGGGCGTCCTCGTCGGCGTGCTGGGTGAGGCGCCGGAAGCCGGTCGCGCACCCCTCGAGCAGCGGGTCGATCTCGCCGTGCTCGGCCTCCATCGCGTGCAGCGTGGCGACCTCCTCAGGTGTGCCCCGGCTCTCCAGCGCGGGCCACACACCGGCGTCCTCGATGGTGTGGTGCTCGTGCAGCGCCTCGGCGAAGAGCTCCCAGCGCTCACCGAGCAGCGCCCAGGTCGCCCGCTCGGCGGCGGGCGTGTTGCGCACCGCCGCCGAGAAGAGGTCCAGGTCGCGCCGGAAGGCGTGGTGCATCACGTACATCATCCGCATGTCGATCGGCCCGTCCGGGGCCGCCACCTGGCCGGGCAGCCGCAGCTGTCGCGGCCAGGTGGGGTGGGTGGTGGTCGACATCTCAGGCACCGACCTTCGCGTCCTCGGCCTCGTCGAGCTCGGTCCACAGGTCGGCGTCGTCCTGGTCCGCCTCGATCGTGGGCAGGAGGCGGTCCAGCCAGGCCGGCAGCCACCAGTTCCACTTCCCGAGGAGCGTCATGGTCGCGGGGACCAGGACCATCCGCACGACGGTGGCGTCGAGCACGATCGCGACCGCCATGCCGAAGCCGAGCTGCTTGACCACGGTGTCCGCCTCCGTCGAGAAGCCGAGGAAGACGACGACCATGATCGCGGCGGCGGAGGAGATCACCCGGCCGGTCGCGGCCAAGCCGCGCTCGACGCTGCCCGTGGCGTCGCCGGTGCGCAGCCAGTCCTCACGGATCCGCGACAGCAGGAAGACCTCGTAGTCCATCGACAACCCGAAGAGGATCGCGAAGTTGAGGATCGGGATCCAGCTCGAGACGGCCACCGCGTGGTCGATGCCGAGCAGGCTTCCGCCCCAGCCCCACTGGAAGACCATGGTGAGCACGCCGTACGACGCGGCGATGGACAGCAGGTTCATCGCCGCCGCCTTCACGGGGACGACGACCGAGCGGAACATCATCGCGAGCAGCAGCACCGACACGGAGACCACGAACCCGACGACGATCCAGAGCCTCTCGGAGAGCATCCCCGAGAGGTCGGCGAACATCGGCGTCGTGCCGGTGACCTCGACGCCGGCCGGGAGGTCGTCCCGCAGCGCCGTGACGAGCTCGGAGGTGCGCTCGTCGGAGGGGCCGGTGGTGGGCTCCGCGTCGAAGACCGTGATCGCGCCGTCCGGGGTGGTGAACGCGGGGGTGACCCCGGCGATGCCCGGGTGCTCGGCGACCTGGTCGGCGACGGCCTGCGGGTCGGCCCGGGTGGGGTCGACGACGATCGTGAACGGGCCGTTGGCACCGGCGCCGTACTCGTCCGCGATCAAGTCGTAGGCCTGGCGCACCGAGGTCTCCGTGCTGTTGCTGCTGCCGTCCTGCGGCCAGGTGCGCATGCCGAGGACGGGAGCGGCGAGCAGGAGCAGGAAGACCAGAGCGGCGAGGGCCGCCGCGACCGGGCGCTTGACGACCTGGGCCGCCCAGCGCGCGGTGAGCGGCGCCTTCCGGCTGCGCGGGGGCAGGCCCCTGCGCACGCGTCGCGGCATCAGCCGTCGGCCGGCCAGCCCGCACAGCGCCGGCACCAGGGTGAGTGCCGCGGCGAGCACGGAGACGACCGCGATCGCCGTGGCGTAGCCGAACGTCGAGTAGACCGGGAGGCCGCCGAGGCGAAGGCCCATCAGCGAGATGAGCACCGTCAGCGAGGCGAACACGACCGAGCGGCCGGCCGTCGCCATCGCCCGCCCCGCCGCCTCGCGCTTGTCGAGGCCCTCACCGAGGAACTCCACATGCCGGGTGACCAGCAGCAGGGCGTAGTCGATGCCGACGCCGAGGCCGACCATGGTGGCGACGGTCGGGGCGGCCGTCGAGACGTCCATCGTGGCAGCAAGCAGCGTGACGCCCGCCGAGCCGACGGCGAGGCCGGTCAGCGCGACCGCCAGGGGCAGGCCGGCTGCGACGACCGAGCCGAACGCGATGATGAGCAGCGCGAGCGCGGCGATCACACCAGCGAGCTCTCCGGTGCCCTTCATCGTGGACTCGGCACCGCCGGGGAGCTCGCCGCCCAGCTCGGCCTGGAGGCCGGCGTCGCGGAGCGGCTGGATCGCGTCCACCAGCGGGTCGTAGCCGTGGGCGCCGACGAGGTCGTCGTCGGTGACCGGCACGTCGTACCCGATCGTGACGAGCGCGGTGTCGGTGTCCGCGGAGAGCCGCGGCTCGCTGACCGAGCTGACGTGGTCGAGGCCCGTCAGCCGCCGGACCAGGCCGTCGAGGTCAGCGGCCTGGAGGGGGTCGCCCTCGCGGTCGTGGACGACGACCTGCGCGGTGGCGCCGCCGCCGTGCGGCACGTGGGCGCGCAGCTGCTCGACGCCGGCCTGCGCGCGGGCCTGCGGGACGTTGTAGTCGTCGTGGGTGGTGCCCCCGAAGGCGCCGGCGAGCACGAAGGCCGCGACCACCACGACGAACCAGGCGGAGATCGTCCGCCACGGGTGCGCCGCGGTGCTGTGGCCGAGGCGGTAGAGGATGCGTGACACGGTGAGGCTCCCAATCAGAGGTGTTCTGGTGGGAGGACTCTGACGCCGGCTTCTTGAGGCCGACTGGGAGCCGACTTGGAGCCTGCGGCCGGGCTAGCGGAGCGGGCGCACCCAGGTGGCCACACCCTCGTCGAGGTGCAGCTCGCCGTCGGTCTGCTCGGCGGCCTCGGGGTCGTGGGTGGCCATCACCACGATCGCGCCGCGCAGCGCCTCGCCGCGCAGGGCGGCCACCATCCGCTCCCGGTTGGCCGCGTCCAGGTCGCTCGTCGGCTCGTCGGCGAGCAGCAGCCGCGCCTGCGCCCCGAACGCCCGGGCGAGCGCGACCCGCTGCTGCTGCCCGCCCGAGAGCTCCTCGATGAGGTGGTTGCCGCTCTCCTCGAGGCCGACGAGCGCCAGCGCCTCCTCGGTACGGCGGGCCGCCTCCCCCGCCGGCACGCCGACGGCGAGCAGCGGGACCAGGACGTTCTCGGCCGCCGTCAGCGAGGACGCGAGCCCGTTGCCCTGCGGCACGATCGCAACCCCCAGCGCGGCCGCCTGTTCGCGATCCGTCAGGTCGGTGCCGGCGAGGACGACCTTGCCCGCACTCGGCCGGAGCGCGGCACCGAGCGCCCACAGCAGCGACGACTTGCCGGCACCGGAGGGGCCGGTGACCGCCACCAGCTGACCCGGCTGCAGCATCAGGTCGACGGCCTGGACGGCCACGAGGTCGCCGTACCGGACCTCCACGCCCTGGACCAGGAGCTCATGCATCGGTGTCCCTCGCTTCCGGCAGCAGCGTGTAGGTGCCGTCCTCCTGGAGGTGGAAGCGCACGAGCGTGCCCGGCGCCAGGTGGTCCCGGACGTGCAGCGGCAGCGGGAGGAAGCCGTCGGGCGTGACCACGGCGTACTCCTCGCCGCTGCGTCCCTCGCCGCCGACCCGGCCGTCACGGATGGTGATCGTGCGGGGCAGGAACGCGGCGACGTCGGGGTCGTGGGTCACGAGCACCACGGTGGTGCCGAGCTCGCGGTTGAGCGCGGCCATCCGGTCCAGCACCAGGTCGCGCGCGCTGTGCTCGAGCTGGCTGGTCGGCTCGTCGGCGAGCAGGAGGCCGGGGCGCGGGGCCATCGCGACGGCGAGCGCGGCGAGCTGGAGGTGCCCGGGGCTGAGCTCGCTCAGGGGCCGGTCCGCCTCGGCCACCAGTCCGACCGCCGCCAGCACCTCCGCCGGGTCGGGGACGTCCTTGCCGGCCTCGCGAGCGGCACCCTGGGCGAACCGGACGTTCTCGAGCGGGGTGAAGTAGGGCAGCAGGTTGCGGCCCGCTCCCTGCAGCATCAGCGAGACCTCGAGTGCGCGCAGCTCGTCGAGCTGGCGGGCCCCGGCCGACGACAGCTCCACGGAGCCGACGAACACCTTGCCCGCACTGGGTCGGAAGACGCCGGCCAACAGGCTCAGCAGCGTCGACTTGCCGGCGCCGGAGGGGCCGAGCAGCCCGACCATCTCGCCCGCGTTGACGTCGAGGTCGACGCCGGAGAGCGCCGCCACCTCGTGGCCCTCGGAGCGGTAGATGTGCACCAGTCGCTGGGTGCTCACACGGAGACCTGTCACATCGTCTCCCGGAGTCGTGGCAGCTCGGCGCGCGCGGCCAGCGCCCGGCCGATGAGCACGCTGCCGGCGCCGAGCACGACGAGCGACAGTGCGACCGCGACCAGCACCGCCCACCAGGCCGTGTCGAGGTCGAGCGTGGACACCTGGGGCGCGGTGGCGAAGAGCGGCACGATCGGCATCGCGAGCTGGGCGCCGAAGATCCCGGAGACGCCGCCGGCGACCACGCCGACGAGCACGGCCGGGAGCTGGGCCGCCACGGCGATCGACCGGATCGACCGGCGGGGCACGCCGCTCATCCGCAGCGCGGCGAAGTCGCGGGTGCGGAAGCGCCAGCCGCTGACCGCGCTGACCACCAGCACCAGCAGGGCGATCAGCAGCGCCACGCCGCCGACGAGGGCGGCGAGCTGCAGGCTCCAGGCGGCGACGGACTCGTCGTACGAGCGCTCGATGTCGCGCAGGGTGGTGGTCTGCGCGACGGCGATGCCGCGGTCGGACAGAGCGTCGGTGACACGGTCGAGCAGAGCGGGGTCGTCGTCGCCGAACCAGACTTGGACGCGGTCGGTCGCGAGCACCGGCCGTCCACGTTGGAGCGACTCGAGGTCGGTGACGAAGGTGTGGGGCTCGGAGGCGGGCACCCGGGCGAGGGAGCCGACCTTGGCAGCGGGCTGGGCTTCGCCGTCCAGGCCGGTGAGCGTGAACTGGTTGCCGCTGCCACCCGGCGGAAGCGGCCCGGCGACGAGTGCCGGGACGATGGTCGGCAACCAACGCTGCTGCATGGTCATGGGCGACACGCCCTGACCCTGGAAGGTCACCGTCAGCTCGTCGGGCGTCGTGGAGCTCGGCGAGACGTGGCCGGTCTCCCGCGTGTAGAACTCGGTCCACTGCTCGGCAGGCCCGAGCGGCACCACCTCGCCGGAGGGTCGCGCGGTCAGGTTGCGCAGCGTGACCCGGCCCTCGATGGTCGCCCCGGGCAGGGAATCGGTCCACACGCCGGTGACGTGGCAGCCCTCGGAGCAGCTCACCAACTGGTGGAAGTGCCGGTGGGCGCTCTTCGCCGCGAAGGTGCCCAGGGCCGTGTGCAGCGTCTCGCCCGACTGGTTGACCAGGTCGAGCCCGAGGGTCACGGGGGTGCGCTTGTTGTCGACCCGCGTCGACGTCAGCGTGGAGTCGTCGACATCGATGTCGAGCTCGGTCCCGGTGATGTCGATCGGCTTCGCATCCGGCGGGGCCAACTTGTCCCAGAGGGCGTCGGAGGGTCCGCCACCGGGGAAGAGGGCGATCTTGCGGAAGGACGACGCCACGATCGCCAGCGTGTCCGGGGCGTCGTTGCCAGGCGGGTGCACGCGTACGACGGGGGTGAGCTCGTCGCCCTCCGGGTCGATGTCGGCGAGCGCGGCGCGGATGTCGGCGAGATCGTTGCTGTCCACGTCGAGCACCCGCGGCGCACCGGCCTGCTGGGCCGCGGCGGTGGCCCGGTTGCGCTGCCCGACGATCAGGGCGTCGGCGGAGAACACCGCCAGCGCCGAGGCGAGGGTGACGATCGCGATGATCCGCCGGGTGGCAGGGCTCCGCGCGGCGTCGAGCATGCTGACTCCGACACGGACCCGGCCCCGGCGCAGCTGACGGCGGCCGTAGAGCGCGGCCGTCGGGGTGGTCAGGTGGGCGAGCAGCAGGCCGACGACGATCGCCAGCAGACCGGGCGCGGCGAGCGCGACCGGGCCGTCCAGGCCACCGGTGGCGAACACGACCACGATCCCGCCCGCGCCGGCGATGACGATGGCGTCGGCGGCACCGAGCGCCCAGCCGGTGGCGCGCGGCGGCACCCTGCGCAGCAGGCGCTCGACGGGCTCGCGGACGACCCGGCTCACCGCGACCAGGGTGACGCTGGTGAGCACGACGGCGGCCGCGGCCACGGCGGCCAGGAACGGCCAGCCCAGCTCGAACGGCGGGTCGCCGGGCAGCAGCACCGCCCGGGCGAACCACGAGGCGACGACCGCCAGCAACGCACCCGGCACCAGGGCCAGGAGGGTGATGGGGAGCAGCTCGGCGAGCAGCAGCCGCCGTGCCCCGTGCCGGCCCCGACCGCGCAGCCGGGCGAGGGCGACCTCGGGCCGGCGCTGCTCGGTGATCGCCAGCAGGATGAGCCAGAGCACCACGACCGCGAGCAGGCACAGCTGCGCCATCAGCAGCGGCACGGTGACGCGGGACTGGTCGATCTGGTCCTGGACGCCGTGCGCGAGGTCCGGGAGGCCGGAGACCACCTTGACCGGCGTCACTCCGACGTCGGGTCGACGGTGCGCGAGACCGTCGACCACCGGGCCGAGCGCGAGGAGCTCGTCGACGCCGACAGCGTCGTCGTCGACGAGGTAGCCCGCACTCGAGGAACGGGCCTCGACCACGGCGTTGTCGAAGCTGTCGCGGGAGGTGATCCAGACGTCGTGCTGCGGCGGCGCGGGCGCGCCGGTCGAGATCACGACCCCGGATCGACCGGTCAAGGACTGCCCGAACCAGTAGTCGCTGACCTGCTGCTCGTAGACGCCGACGACCTTCAGTCGCGCCACGCTCGAGGAGCCGTTCTGGTTCGTGGCGCCCGCGATGCGGACCGTCGAGCCGACGTCGAGGCCGAAGTTCTCCACGTCCGCGGCGCTGACGGCGATCTCGCCGGGACCGTCCGGACACGCGCCGTCGGTGAACGACAGGTGGTCGCACTGTCCGCTGCGCCAGGTCAGGTCGCCGTAGGGGTCGGTGAGCCCGCCGGGCAGCACTCCCGCGTTCGCCGCGTAGCCGAGGATCGGCTCGTGGAAGTCGGAGCGGTACGCCGCGGGGAGCTGGTCCGCGAGCTGCTCCGGCTGGGGCAGCGGGCCGGCGTCGTAGAAGTCGTCCCCGGGCGTCATCGACAGCTGGACGCTGGTGTCGGTCACGGTCGCGCCGGAGAGCGTGATGTCGGTGAGCGCCTGCTGCATCGCCCGGTAGTAGAGCGGGGCGAAGGCGGCGCACGCGGTCATCAGGGCAGCGAGGGCGGCAACCGCAGCCGCCTGCAGCGGCCGGTACCGCCAACGCTTCACCCGTCAGTCCCCCGTCACGTTCCGGACCTGTCCCACCACAACCGGGACAGACTCTCACACGACCGCCGACGCGGCCCCCGCCCTGGGCCTTGACTTCAAGTTCGCTTCAACTTGCACCCTCCTGAGAACGGAACGTGATCCGACCGAGGAGAGACCGCCCATGCCTGTCGCCGTCATCACCGGAGCCTCCCAGGGGCTCGGCCTGGCCCTCGCCCGCGCCCTCGCGTCCGCCGGCTGGTCGGTGGTCGCCGACGCGCGCGACGCCGTACGCCTGCAGGAGGCGGTCGCGGACCTGCCGGGGGGCCCGCACCTCGCCGTACCCGGCGACGTGACCGACTCCTGGCACCGGGGCGCCCTGGCCGCGTCGGCCAGCGACCTCGGGGGCGCCGACCTGCTCGTCAACAACGCGAGCACGCTCGGCGCCAGCCCGCTCCCCCGCCTCGCCGACCTCGACCCGGACACCTACCTGCGGACCCTGGACGTCAACGTCGTGGCGCCGGTGGCGCTGGCGTCGTTGCTGCTGCCGCAGCTGCGGGTACGGCGCGGCCGGGTCCTGAACATCACCTCCGACGCGTCGGTGGAGGCGTACGAGACGTGGGGCGGCTACGGCTCGTCCAAGGCCGCGCTCGACCACGCGACGCGGGTGCTGGCGGCCGAGGAGCCCGACGTGCGCGTGTACGCCGTGGATCCGGGCGACCTGCGGACCGCGATGCACCAGGCGGCGTTCCCCGGCGAGGACATCGGTGACCGGCCCGAGCCGGCGTCCGTCGTGCCGCACCTGCTGACGCTGGTCGTCGGCGACCTGCGCAGCGGCCGGCACCGGGCCGCGGACCTCGAGCCGGTCGTCAGCGTATGACCGCCGTGGTCCGCGAGGCCGCCGTCCCACCCGAGGCCCGCGGGGTCGCCCGCGACGGGGTCCGGCTGGCGGTCGTGACCCCGGACGCCACGACGCACACGACCGCGGCCCACCTGCCCCAGCACCTGCGGCCCGGCGACCTGCTGGTGGTCAACACCAGCGCCACGCTCCCCTCGGCACTCGCCGGGGACGGCTGGGGCGTCCACGTCTCGACGCTCCTCGACGACGGCAGCTGGGTGGTCGAGCTCCGGCAGCCCGACAACAGCGGGCCCGCGACGCCGGTGCCGGGTGAGGTGCTGCCGCTGCCCGGCGGCGTGTCGCTCCGGGTCGTCGAGCCGCACCCGGCGGGGCAGACCCGGTTGTGGCGGGCCCGCCCGTCGCCGGAGGTGGACCGGGTGGCGTACCTCGGCCGCTGGGGCCGCCCGATCCGCTACCGCTACGTGCACGGCGAGTGGCCGATCGAGGCCCTCCAGAACGTCTACGCCCGGCACCCCGGCAGCGCCGAGATGCCCAGCGCCGGCCGGCCGCTGACCGAGCGGCTGCTCGTCTCCCTGATGGCGTACGGCGTGGTGGTCGCTCCGGTCGTGCTGCACACGGGAGTCGCCAGCCAGGAGAAGCACGAGCCGCCGCAGCCGGAAGAGTACGCCGTGCCGGCGGCGACCGCCCGCCTCGTCGGCTCGACGCGGGCGGCCGGTCGCCGGGTGGTCGCCGTCGGCACCACGGTGGTGCGAGCGCTGGAGTCCGCCGTCGCTGGCGGCCGGGTGGTGCCTAGCGCCGGCTGGACGTCCCTGGTCCTCGACCCGTCCCGCCCGACGCAGGTCGTCGACGGCCTGCTCACCGGGCTGCACGAGCCGGAGGCCAGCCACCTGCACCTGCTCGCAGCGGTCGCCGGCCGGCCGCTGGTCGACCGGGCCTACGCCGACATCAGCGCGCCCGATGCGCCGCCGTACCTCTGGCACGAGTTCGGCGACACGATGCTGCTGCTCCCGTGATCAGCGGTGCTGCCCGGGCTCGTCGACGACGACCGCATCCGTGACGGTGTCCTCGTACCAGGTCTGCCCGGCCGTGACGGCGAAGCCCTTCGCACCCCCGATGCGCCCGGCCTTCAGCGCGGTCACCCGCACCCCGCGGTAGGCGTAGGTGTCGGGGTCGAGCAGCAGCTCGCGGCGGCTGGCCACCCCGCTCGGGTCCGCCGCCCCGTCGCGGGTCACGGCCAGCACCGCGTCGCCGAGCAGGTCGGGCTCGGCGTCGTCGTCGACCGTCACGCCCGGGATGGTCGCCAGCGCCCGGAAGAGGTCCGCGCGGGCATCGGCCGGCAGCACCGGCTGCCCGAGCGCGTCGAGGACCGCGGCGAAGTCGCGCGCCGCCCCGCTCGCACCGTGGGCGTCGGTCAGGCCGCTGTCGCGCAGCGCCGCCAGCAGGGCGGCGGGTGCGTGGGGCAGCCGCGCCGCGCCGTCGTACCACTCGGCGGGCGACGCTACGTCCGGGTCGTCCACCAGGTCCTGGACGTGGAGCCGCTCGGGGTGGTCGGAGGGCGCGTCGGCGTACTGCGTGCCGTCGAACCGGGTCCACCCGGCACCCGGCACCATCTGGAAGGGGCCGCCGTCGGTGGCGCCGCCGTACACCGTCTCGAAGACCCACTGGTCGTCGCGCGGCCGCGGCACCGGTTGGCCGGCGGCGACGGTGGCCGCCCGGCCGAGGACCGTCGCGGTGCTCGGCGAGGCCGCCGGTCCCGCCTGGAGGGCGAAGGCACCGGCGGCGATCGTCGCGACCGCGGCCACCGCAGCGGGCCACCGGCGGGACAGCCGTCGGTGCGGCGTCATCGCGTCCATCAGGGCGTCACGGGCGGTGGTCGGTGCACCGAGGGGTGCGTCGGCGCGCAGCTCGCGCACCAGGGTCAGCTCATCCATGGGGTCCTCCACGGGTCTCGAGTGCGGTCAGCGGGCGGATGGCGACCCGCTCCGTGCCCGGCGACAAGGTCGTGCGCACCGTGCGGCGTGCGCGGTTGAGCCGGGACCGCACGGTCCCAACGGGGAGCTGAAGGGCGGCGGCGACCTCGGCGTAGCTCAGCTCCGCCCAGGCGACCAGCAGCAGCACGTCGCGGTCCCCGGCGGAGAGCTCGGAGAGGGCGGCGGCGAGCTCCCGGTTCAGCGCCTGCGCACTGACCCGGTCGTCGGCTCCGTCCGACCACTCGCTCGCCACGGGGTCGACCCCGGTGCGGGCGAAGGCGCGCAGCCCGCGGATCTCACTGCGCCGGTGCTTGGCCGCCAGGTTGCTCGCGATGCCGAAGAGCCACGGCCGCGCGCTGGCCGCCGCCAGGTCGAACCGGGCCCGGGCACCGAACGCGGCCACGAAGGTGTCGGCGGTCAGGTCGTCGGCGACGTCGCTGCCGAGGCGGCGCCGGAGGTAGCGATGGACGTCGTCGGCGTGGCGGGAGTAGATCTCCGCGAACGCCGACGGGTCGTGGACGGACGCGGCCACGACCTGCGGGTCGGAGGGTGGGGGGTCAGGGGTGCTCACACCTGTTGTTTCCCGATCCCCTCGACCGAGTTCACGCAGAGGGCCAGCACCCGCGCGTGCGTCTCCTCGTCCGCCGCCACGACCAGACCGCTGCCGCCGTCCGAGTCCACCTCGGCACCGCGCAGGTCGGTCACGACGCACCCGGCCGCGCGACAGATCGCTATGCCCGCGGCGAAGTGCACGTTGTCGACGAACGTCCCGTCGGTGACGTACGCCGCGCGCCGGCCGGCCGCCACCCACACGAGGGCGAGCGTCGTCGACAGCACCCGCCCGCCGTACCGCCGCCGGAAGTCGGGGTGCCCGAGCAGAGCGGCGGGCCGGAACCGGCCGGGGTCCGGGTGGACGGCGTCCAGGTTGACGTCGACCAGCGCCGTGACCGACGACGGCACCAGACGGGTGTCGGCACCGCCCGAGCGCAGCCACGCGCCGTCGGTGTCCGCCCAGAACACCTCGTCGGCGATCGGGTCGGCGGCGGCCGCGGCGGTGACGACGCCGCCGTCGCGGAGCGCGACGTTGACCGCGATCAGCGGGGTCTGCGCCGCGAAGTTGAGGGTGCCGCACAGCGGGTCGACCAGCCAGGTCCGGCTCGCCCCGTCCGGGCCGGTGCGTCCGCCCTCCTCCCCCAGGATCGCGTCACCGGGGCGGGCGGCGCGCAGGACCTCGAGGATCGCTTGCTCGGACGCGAGGTCCGCGGTCGTGGCGAAATCGGTCGCCGACTTGGCGAAGCGCTCGACCGGGACGCCGTAGTGCGCGCAGACGATGCCCGCACCGGCCTCGGCGGCGGCCACGGCCAGCTCGGCGTCGCTCACGCGCTGCGCAGGAACGAGAACCGGACCTCGCGCACGGAGTTGTCGACGTTGAGGTCGACCAGGCAGATG
The DNA here is from genome assembly GCF_039543825.1 of Nocardioides conyzicola. Lineage (NCBI taxonomy): Bacteria > Bacillati > Actinomycetota > Actinomycetes > Propionibacteriales > Nocardioidaceae > Nocardioides > Nocardioides conyzicola. The sequence goes on from NZ_BAABKM010000005.1 coordinate 222,604, forward strand.
CTCTGCCAGGTGCCGAGCGCGAGCCGGCCGTCGAGCACCGGGACCGTGGCGTGCGGCGGCACGATCGCCGGCATCACGTGCGAGCGCCCGTGCCCGCGGCTGCCGTGCCGGTGGCGCCAGCGGTCGTCGGCGGGGAGCAGGTCACCCAGCGCGGCGAGCAGGTCGTCGTCGCTGCCGGCGCCGGTCTCGAGGATCGCGATGCCCGCGGTCGCGTGCGGCACGAAGACCTGCAGGAGCCCGTCGCCCCGGCCCGCGACGAAGTCACGGCACTCGTCGGTCACGTCGAGCACGACCTCGTCGTGCCCGGTCCGAAACTCCACCGTCATCGAATCCATAGGACCATCGTGACATCGAGCGGCTACGTTCCCGCGCATGGAAGTCCTGTCGTGCGGGTGGCGCACCGACCTCGCGATCCTCGCGTTGTCCGGCAGTCAGGTCGAGCACCACCCGACGTACGTCGTGGTCCGCACGCCCGACAACCCGGGCTACCGGTGGGGCAACTTCCTGCTGCTGCGGCGTACGCCACTGCGACGCGACCTCGGGATGGTCGAGGACCTGTTCGCCCGCGAGCTCCCCGGCATCACGCACCGCGCGTTCGGGGTCGACGCCCCGGACGGGAGGACCGCCGACCTGGTGCCCTTCGCCGACGCCGGCTACACCGTCGAGATGTCCGTCGTCCTGACGGCCACGACCGTGCTCGCTCCCCCGCGGCCCAACACCAACGCCCGGGTCCGGCCGCTGGCGGGCGACGACGACTGGGCCCAGCGCGTCGCCCTCGACCTCGCGTGCCACGACGGCGGCTCGACCGGCTTCGGCACCTTCACCCGCCTCAAGGCCGAGGCCGAGCGGCGGCTGACCGAGACCGGCGAGAGCGCCTGGTACGGCGCGTTCGACGAGGGCCGGCTGGTCGCCACGATGGGGATCGTGCGGGCCGGCACCCGGGTGGCCCGCTTCCAGGAGGTGCAGACCCACCCCGAGGCGCGCGGTCGCGGCGTCGCCGGCACGCTGGTGCACGCGGCCGGCACCGACGCCTTCCGCCGGCTCGGCGCGACGTCGCTCGTCACCGTCGCCGACCCGGACTACCACGCGATCCGCATCTACCGCTCCGTCGGCTTCGTCGACGCGGAGGTCCAGCTGACCGCCGAGCTGGTCCGTTAGACGTCCGTGCCGGACTGCCCGGTCCCGCCGTCCGCCTCGTGCACCCCACCGGCGCAGGACGCCATCGGCTCCGGCGCGGTCTCGCCGCCGCCGTACGTCGTGATGAAGAGCGGGAGCCGGGGGTCGTCCGCACCGGTCAGCGCGAGCTGCTTGCCCCAGACGGTGACGACGACCGGTGCGCTCAGGCCGGGGTACGGCGCGAGGATGCCGTTCTGCGGGAGCTCGTCGGCCAGCGCGGCGACGTCGTCGGCGTCCAGGTCGGGGTCGTAGCTGATCCAGACCGTGCCGTGCTCGAGGTCGTGGACCGCGTTCTCCTCGCGCAGCGGCTCGTCGTACGCCCCGCAGTCCAGCCACACCGGCGCGTGCTGGCCGCCGACCGGAGGGCTCTGGGGGTAGTCGACGTCGTCGGTCGTGTGCTCGTTGGAGAGGCCGTCGTACGACTTCACGGCACTGAGGTCCTTGCTCACCGGCTCCTCGTCGTCGACGAGCATCGGCACCGCGACGGCGAGCGCGACCACGATGGCGACGGCGACCGCGGCCAGTGCGATGACCGGGCCGCGGGAGGATCGCGGCGGCTCCGGCCCGAAGGACGCCAGCAGCGTCGGCTCGCTCGGCGGCGGCTCGTACCCCGGAGGAGGGTACGACGGGGGCGGTGGGATCTCCGACATCACTCGCCCAGCAGTCGTTCGACCCGCTCCACCTTGGCCGTGAGCTGGCCGTCCCAGCCGGGCCGGATGTCGGCCTTGAGCACCAGCCCGACCCGCGGCGAGACCGCGGCCACGACGTCGACGGCCTTCTTGACGACGGCCATCACCTCGTCCCACTCCCCCTCGATGTTGGTGAACATCGCATTGGTCTCGTTGGGCAGCCCGGACTCGCGGACGACGCGTACGGCGGCGGCCACCGCCTCGGAGACGCTGCCGGTGTCGTCGCCGGTGGACGGGGAGATGCTGAACGCCACGATCATGGGGCAACGGTATCCAGCGACTCCGCACGCAGCCGGACGAGGGCGTCGCGGGCCTGGGACTTCACGGTCCCGACGGAGATGCCGAGCACCCGGGCGGTCTCCGCCTCCGTGAGGTCCTCGTAGTAGCGCAGCACGATCACCGCACGCTGTCGCGGCGCGAGCCGGCCAAGCGCCCGCTGGAGCTCCACCCGGTCGGCCGCCGGCCCCTCCACGGAGGTCTCCGGCACCTGGTCGGTGGGCACCTCCCGCCACCGCCGGCGCCGCCAGCGACTGATGCTCTCCCGGGCCAGGACCTTGCGGACGTACGGCTCCGGGTGGTCGGCGATCCGCCTCCAGTGCGGCACCGCCTTGATCAGCGCGACCTGCACCAGGTCCTCGGCGTCCTCGTGCGACCCCGTGAGGAGGTACGCCGTCCGCAGCAGCGCGCCCCGCCGCGCCGCGACGTACTCCTCGAAGGAGTCAGGCGCGGACACGGCGCCTCCAGAGGACCAGCGCGATCGCCGCGGCGAGGCAGACCAGGACCGAGAGTGTCGCCGTGGCGCGAGGGTCCACTGGCGATGGCGGCTCGACCGCTTCAACCGACGGCGCGTCGAGCAGGTCGGTCGCGAACTGCCAGGATCCGCCGTAGGTGTCGACGGGGAACCTGACCAGCTCACGGGCGGTCCCGGTCGAGATGGAGACCCGGTAGAGCGCACTCTTGCCGTCGAAAGGCCCCTTCACCCTCCGTAACGTCACGATCGTGTCGGGGTCGATCCAGTCGACGACTCCGAAGGTCTGACCGGACCTCGGCACCTTCGTCAGATCACCCGCGACCCCGGCATACACCTGATGAGGATTGCTGTTGCCCGGGACCAGGGCGATCCGCCTCCCGGACGCGTCCGGAGACACGTAGTGGAGGCTGCCGATGGCGCCCGAAGAGTCGGGCACCTCGATGAAACGAGCGCCGGTCGGGTCCGCCACGTCGACCATGAGGTGTCCGCGAGAGGGACGGTCGGAGAATGTGCCGACCAGGATGCGCCCGTGTCCGGCGCCCTCGAGGTGGAAGCCAGGTTCGACGCCGGCGACCGGGCGTGGCTCTCCACCGACTGACCAAGCCGCGACCGGCCCGAACGACGCGCTCGACTGGTCCATCCCGGAGGCATCGTCGCCGCCCCGGATCTGGCCCGCCGAGAACACCACCGTGGACGTGTCTGCCCAGGTCAGGAACTCCGGGCTCAGGCCGTGCGGCGTCGTGATCCAGTGCTGCGCCACGTCCCCCGTCCGGAGGTCGTAGACCGCCACGCCCGTGATCGGCCCCGACTCCGAGAGCGGGGTGCCGGTCGTCGTCCCCCTCAGCCAGTACGCGATGTGCTGACCGTCGGGCGCCAGCTCGGCACCGCCGTTCTCGAGCTCCGCCCCCGGGAGGTCGACGAATGCGTACTCACCGGATGAAGCGGAGATCCCGACCACGGCCGAGTGCGCCCCGGTCCAAGTCCCCTTGTCGGCGCTCGACAGCGCCACCAGCTGTCCCGGCCTGTCCGTGGACGGCAACCAGGGGCTCGGCGCCCATACCCGGTCGGGCAGCCCGACGGTGCCCCTGGCCGGGGTCGGCTCGGGAGCCGAGCGCTGCCAGTCGACCCCGACGATGACGGCGAGCAGGAGGACGGCCGCCGCGACGATGCCGAGGGTCCCGGCGCGCCGTACGAGATGCACGCGCCGACCCCGCTCCCAGAGATCGGGCACAGGCCCGCCCGCCGGTGCCTCCTCGGCCAGGTCGGTCAGCCGGTCGTGCAGCGTGGTCATGAGGTCCTCCGAGGGGTGATCACACCACTACTCACGCCACCGCGCCCGGAAATGGAGGGGTCCGAAATGCCGAGTCGGCGCCAGTTTGCACCCAGAAGGTGAAACTGGCGCCGACTCGGCGGTCAGATCAGGCCGACTGGGCCTTCAGGTTGCGCAGGACGTACTGCATGATGCCGCCGTTGCGGTAGTAGTTCGCCTCGCCGGGGGTGTCGATGCGGACGACCGCGTCGAAGGTGACGTCGCCGGCGGTGACCTTCACCGTCTTCGGCGTCCGACCCTCGTTGAGCTCGGTGATGCCGGAGATCGAGAAGGTCTCCTCACCGGTGAGGCCGAGGGACTCGGCGTTCTGGCCCTCGGGGAACTGCAGCGGGATGACGCCCATGCCGATCAGGTTGGAGCGGTGGATCCGCTCGTACGACTCGGCGATGACCGCCTTGACGCCCAGCAGCGAGGTGCCCTTGGCCGCCCAGTCGCGCGACGAGCCGGAGCCGTACTCCTTGCCGCACAGGATGACCAGCGGCGTGCCGGCGGCGAGGTAGTTCTCCGACGCCTCGAAGATCGTGCTGACCGGAGCGTCGTCGAGCGTGAAGTCGCGGGTCCAGCCGCCCTCGGTGCCGGGAGCCAGCTGGTTGCGCAGCCGGATGTTGGCGAAGGTGCCGCGGATCATGACCTCGTGGTTGCCCCGGCGCGAGCCGTAGGAGTTGAAGTCGCGACCCTCGACGCCGTGCTCGGCGAGGTACTTGCCCGCGGGCGAGTCCTTCTTGATCGCGCCGGCCGGGCTGATGTGGTCGGTCGTGACCGAGTCACCCAGCTTGAGCAGGACGCGAGCGCCCTCGATGTCGGTCACGGCCTCCGGCTTCTCCGGCATGCCGTCGAAGTACGGGGGCTTGCGGACGTACGTCGACTCCGGGTCCCAGGCGAAGGTCTTGCCCTCGGGGGTCGGCAGCGACTGCCAGGCCGCGTCGCCGGCGAAGACGTCCTGGTAGCTCTCGTCGAACATGTCGGAGTTGATCGCCGCGGCGATGACCTCCTCGATCTCGGTCGGCGTCGGCCAGATGTCCTTCATGAAGACGTCGTTGCCGTCCTGGTCCTGGCCTAGCGGGTCGTTGAACAGGTCGACGTCCATCGAGCCGGCCAGCGCGTAGGCGACGACCAGCGGCGGGGACGCGAGGTAGTTCATCTTGATGTCCGGGTTGATCCGGCCCTCGAAGTTGCGGTTGCCCGACAGCACCGAGACGACCGCGAGGTCGTTGTCGTTGACGGCCTGGCTGACCTCGGGGATCAGCGGGCCGGAGTTGCCGATGCAGGTCGTGCAGCCGTAGCCGACGAGGTTGAAGCCCAACTTGTCGAGGTACGGCGTCAGGCCCGACTTGTTGTAGTAGTCGGAGACCACCTTGGAGCCGGGCGCGAGGGTCGTCTTGACCCACGGCTTGCGCTCCAGGCCCTTCTCGACGGCCTTCTTGGCGAGCAGTGCCGCGCCGATCATGACCGACGGGTTGGACGTGTTGGTGCACGACGTGATGGCGGCGATGGTGACCGCGCCGTGGTCGAGCTCGAACGACGTGCCGTCGGCCAGGGTGACCTGGGCCGGGTTGCTCGGGCGGCCGGCGCCGGGCGCGACGGTGGCGTGCTCCAGCTCGTTGGGCGGGGCCTCACCGTGGCCGTTGGACGGCGCGTCGGAGGCGGGGAAGGACTCGGCCACGGCCTCGTCGTACCCGTTCTGATCGCCGGAGTCGTCGACGTAGTCGGCGAGCGCCGTACGGAAGGAGTCCTTGGCCTCGGACAGCGAGACGCGGTCCTGCGGGCGCTTGGGGCCGGCGAGCGAGGGTACGACGGTCGCCATGTCGAGCTCGAGCCGCTCGGAGAAGCGCGGCTCGGCGTCCGGGTCGTGCCAGAGGCCCTGCTCCTTGGCGTACGCCTCGACCAGCGCGAGCTGCTCCTCGGAGCGGCCGGTGAGCTTGAGGTACTTGGTGGTCTCGGCGTCGATCGGGAACACCGCGATCGTGGAGCCGAACTCCGGGCTCATGTTGCCGATGGTGGCGCGGTTGGCCAGCGGCAGCACGGAGACGCCGGGGCCGTAGAACTCGACGAACTTGCCGACGACGCCGTGCTTGCGCAGCATCTCGGTGATCGTGAGGACGAGGTCCGTCGCGGTCGCGCCCTCGGGCAGGTCGCCGAAGAGCTTGAAGCCGACGACCCGCGGGATCAGCATCGACACGGGCTGGCCGAGCATCGCGGCCTCGGCCTCGATGCCGCCGACGCCCCAGCCGACCACGCCGATGCCGTTGACCATCGTGGTGTGGGAGTCGGTGCCGACGCAGGTGTCGGGGTAGGCCTGCAGCTCGCCGTCGACCTCACGGGTGAAGACCGTGCGGGCGAGGTGCTCGATGTTGACCTGGTGCACGATGCCGGTGCCCGGCGGGACGACCTTGAAGTCGTCGAAGGCGCCCTGGCCCCACCGCAGGAACTGGTAGCGCTCGCGGTTGCGCTCGTACTCGATCTCGACGTTGCGCTCGAACGCCTCCGGCGTACCGAAGACGTCGGCGATCACGGAGTGGTCGATGACCATCTCGGCGGGCGCGAGCGGGTTGATCTTGGTCGGGTCGCCGCCGAGGTCGGCCATCGCCTCACGCATGGTGGCGAGGTCGACGACGCACGGGACGCCGGTGAAGTCCTGCATGATCACGCGCGCCGGCGTGAACTGGATCTCCTTGCTGGGGTCCGCGTCCGCGTCCCAGCCGGCGATCGCCTTGATGTCGTCGGCCGTGATGTCGGCGCCGTCCTCGGTGCGGAGCAGGTTCTCCAGCAGCACCTTCAGGCTGAACGGCAGGGACGCGACGTCCAGGCCCTCACCCTCGACCGCGTCGAGGCGGAAGATCTCGTAGGACTTGCCGTCCACGTCCAGGGTGCTCTTGGCACCGAAGCTGTCCTGACTGGCCACAGCAGTCATCTCCTGATGTCTCGTCGTCGTCCAGATCGCTGATCCCATCCTGCCGCCGCCGTCGAGCGAGGGAAAAGCAAGGCTCCCCTAACTCGGTCACGGGGACGGCCTGACGGGATATCTCTTGACATCAAGATACATGACGTCGAGCCGAAACCGAAGCCCGACCCGGGGTTCTCGTGGCAAACCCGCGCGACACGCCGCGTCCGACCGGCGTCTCGCGCGGGTTTCACCGGGTGCCCGGTGAAACCCGCGCCCCGGTCAGCCCTGAGCCAGCTCGGCGTTGGGCTGCCACTCCCGCCAGCTGGCGAGCCGCGACTCGTAGTCGGCGGTGGCGATGCCGAGGGGCGCGGAGCCGAGGAACGCGCGCAGCGGGGGCTCGTCGGCGTCCACGATCGCGAGGACCGCCGCGGCGGAGGCGGTCGGGTCACCGGGCGTGCCGATGCGGGCCTTGCGGGCCTCGGCGACCTGGGCGTGCAGCTCGGCGTACGCCGGGAGCTCCTCCGATCGCTTGGACGACGAGCCGCCCCAGTCGGTCGAGAAGCCACCCGGTTCGATCAGGGTGACGTGGATGCCGAAGCCGGCGACCTCCTGCGACAGGGCCTGGGAGAAGCCCTCGAGCGCCCACTTCGACGCGTGGTAGGCACCGACCAGCGGGAACGCCGAGATCCCGCCGATCGACGACACCTGGAGGATGTGACCGGAGCCTTGCTCGCGCAGGAACGGCAGCGCCGCCTGCGTCACCCACATCGCGCCGAAGACGTTGGTCTCCATCTGGTCGCGGAACTCCTGCTCGGTGAGCTCCTCGACGAAGCCGAAGTGTCCGTAGCCGGCGTTGTTGACGACGACGTCGAGCCGACCGAAGTGCTCGTGCGCCTGCCGTACGGCGGCGAAGTCGGCCTCACGGTCGGTCACGTCGAGCTGCAGCGGGAGGAGGCTGTCGCCGTACTTGTCGACGAGGTCGTCGAGGGTGCTGGTGTCGCGGGCGGTGGCGGCGACACGGTCTCCGCGCTCGAGGGCGGCGATCGTCCACTCACGGCCGAAGCCACGGGACGCGCCGGTGATGAACCAGGTCTTGCCTGAGGTCGGGGAGGTCATGCTCCGAACGTACGACCTGGAGCGCACTCCAACTCAAGGCCGGCGAACGGGACGAACGCTCCTGGGACCGGCGACCTGGGCCCATATCTGGGCCCAGCGGCCCTGTCCCGTCGAGGGGGACTCGGCCAGGCTGCCCAGCATGCGCATGCGCCAGGGATCGGGTCGTGGCGACGACGGACAGAGCACGGTCGAGTACATCGGGCTCGGCGTCGTCATCAGTGCGCTCATCGGCACGCTGCTCGCGACCGGTCCCGGGGTGCTGGACCGGGCCCAGGCAGCCGTCGACGCGGTGTACTGCTCGATCGCCGGGAACGCCGGCTGTGGTGACCAGGCCTCGGCCGGGCCGCGCGCCGCCGCCAACGATCCGACCGGGGGCTCCCCCACCGGCCCCGACGCCGCACCGAGCGCGACGACCTCCACGTACGCGCCGGAGCCCCTGACGCCGCGCGGGATCGCCGAGTCGGGTGACTACGTCGCACTCGGCGACTCCTACTCGTCCGGCGAAGGCGCCTACGACTACCAGCCCGGCACCGACCAGGACAACAACAGGTGCCACCGCAGCGGCAACGCCTACGGCCAGCAGGTGTACAACGGCGGGAACTTCGCCGGAGGCTTCAGCTTCGGTGCCTGCTCCGGCGGCGTCGTCGAGGACTACTTCGGCCCGAACCAGGAGAACGTGGGCGAGCAGCCACAACGCGACCTGATCACCGAGAACACCTCGCTGATCACCATCAGCATGGGCGGCAACGACTTCGGGTTCGCCGACGTGCTGAGCCACTGCGTGTTCCACGGATGCGCGAACGACGCGTATCTGGCCCAGCTGCGGGATCGGATCGCCGCAGAGTCCGACCAGCTCGTCGAGATGTATCGCGACATGCGCGAGCGGGCGGGCGACGGCACCCGGATCGTCGTGGTCGGCTATCCGCACCTGTTCGACGTCGACGGCAACCACGGCCTGTCCCTGTCGTCGCCCATCACCGCGGCTGAGCGGCGCTTCCTCAACAACATGAGCGACATGGCCAACCAGGCGATCCGCGGCTCGATCGCCAAGGCAGACTCCGGGATCGAGTTCGTGGACATCCGCGGCGCGTACGCGGGCCACGAGATCGGCACGGACGACCCGTGGATCCACGACCTGTCGCTGCACTGGGACTGGGGGAACACCGGACCCAACCCGTCCAGCTTCCACCCCACCCAGGCCGGGCAGAACGCGATCCGCGACGCTGTGAACCATCAGATCGATGAGGGACCATGAGCAGCAAGATGATGACCATGACGAAGGGGGCCGCCGTGCTGCTGGCCGTGCTGCTCGCCACCGCCGCCTGCGGCGACGCCGGCAGCACCACGGGCACGGATCCGGCGCCGGCTGCTGGCCCGACGGGAACGCCCTCGCCCTCGACGACGGAGACGACGGACCCGACGGAGGACGCAGTGAGCGGAGGCGAAGCGGCCGACGCCATCCTCGACGAACGCCGGCTACCGGCAGGGTGGCGGTATGCCACCGGCGAGCAGACCCTCGGCGTTCCCGAGATGTGCGGCGTGGTCCTCGAACCTCCTGCGCTGAGCAGCTTCGCCACCCAGCGCTTCACCGCGGACTACGCCGGCCCGTTCGTCATCCAGCACTCCTTCGTCTCCTCCGACGAGTCCGCGACCGCGGAGCGGATGGCTGCGTGGGCGAAGGCTGCGGCCACCTGCACCACGTGGACGACCGAGGGCACCGAGCTGACCGTCTCCACGATCACGGACCTTCCCGACGTCGGCGAGGACTTCGGCGCGGTGCACGCCGAGGTGGAGCGCGACGGCGTCGTGCAGCAGCGCGACTACGTCGCCTGGCGCGACGGGACGCGGGTGACCGTGCTCATCGCGTACGGCGCCACCGACCTGCCGACCCACGCCGAGCTGGCCGAGATCATCACCGCGATCGCCGGTCGGTGACGCCCGAGGGCTCCAGCAGCGCCACGCACTCGATGTGGTGCGTCATCGGGAAGAGGTCGAAGCCGCGGAGCTCGCGCAGCCGGTAGCCGAGCTCGGCGAAGATCGCCAGGTCGCGGGCCAGCGCGGCCGGGTCGCAGGCGACGTACGCCACCGCGCGCGGGGCCCGGTCGACCACCTGCTCGACGACGGCGCGGCGCGCGCCCTCGCGCGGCGGGTCGAGCACCACGAGGTCGAAGGGCTCGTCGTACGACGTGGTGAGCACCTGATCGACCGACCCGGCGCTGACGACCAGCCCGGGGCAGTTGCGCGCCGACAGGGCCGACGCGGTGCGGTCGCCCTCGATCGCGACGACGCGGCCGGACTCCCCGACGGCGTCGAGCAGGAAGCGGCTGAAGAGGCCGACGCCGGCGTAGAGGTCGAGGCAGCGCTCCCCCGGCTGAGGCGCGAGCATCTCGAGCACGGTGGTCACCAGCACGTCAGGCGCACCGGGGTGCACCTGCCAGAAGCCCTCGTCGGCGACCTCGAAGGAGCGCCCGAGCGCCGTGTGGTCCGACGACGGCCCCTCGAGCAGGCAGGTCTCGACCGGGATCAGGTCGTGCGAGCGGTGCTTGCGCATCGCCCTGCCGCCGTCCGGGAGCCGCGCGTAGCGCTGCCGCGACCGCCAGTGCAGCCCGTCGACGTCGCCCGGGACCGCCTCCACCTCGCCGTCCCAGGTGATCCCCGCGAGCCGGGAGAGCTGCTCGCGGACCACGGCGGTCTTCAGCCCGCGCTGCGCCGGTAGTGCCACATGCTGGAAGTCGCAGCCGCCGCAGAGTCCCGGCCCGGCGTACGGGCACGGCGGGGTGATCCGGTCCGCCGACGGCTCGAGCACCTCGACGGCGTCGCCGCGCCAGAACCGGTCGCCGTCGGTGCCCTCGGTGATCTCCAGGACGACGCGCTCGCCGGGGATCGCGTGCCGCACGAAGACGACCCGCGCCTCCGGCGGATCCAGCCGTACGACGCAGTGGCCGCCGTGCGCGACCGGCCCGACGACGGCCTCGAACCGCTCACCGACCCGGGAGGCGCCCCGCGCCTGCTTGGCGCGTGGTCGACGCGAGCCGCGCCACTGGGAGCGGCTCATTTCTGGATCTGGCGGTCTTTGCCGGAGCGGGTGGGGACGTTGCCCATCCGCAGCTCCGAGGGGCGCACCCACACGCCCTCGCGCTCCTCGCGCTCGCGGGCCAGCTCCGAGGACCGCAGCTGGTAGGGCACCGAGGTGACCATGACGCCCGGGGCGAAGAGCAGCCGGCCCTTGAGCCGCAGCGCGGTCTGGTTGTGCAGCAGCTGCTCCCACCAGCGCCCGACGACGTACTCGGGGATGTAGACCGAGACCACGCCGCGGGGGTTGGCCTTCCGGATCTCCATCGCGTACTCGACGATCGGCCGGACCAGCTCGCGGTAGGGCGAGTGCAGCACCTTGAGCGGTACGTCGATGTTGCGCTCGTCCCACTCCTCGAGGAGCCGGTTGGTCGCCTCGGCGTCGACGGACACGTAGACGCCCTCGAGCACGTTGGGGCGGGTCGCCTTCGCGAAGGCCAGCGCACGCAGCGTGGGCTTGTGCAGCTTGGAGACCAGGACGATGGCGTGCACCCGGGTGGGCAGCAGCTTGTCCTCCTCGTCGGCCGCCAGCTCGTCGTTGACGTTGTCGTAGTGACGGCGGATCGCCCGCATCAGGATGTAGAAGACGATCATCGCGAGGATGGTGATCCACGCACCGGCGAAGAACTTGGTGATCAGCACGATCACCAGGACCACGGCGGTGAAGGTGAGGCCGACGGCGTTGATCACCCGGGAGCGGTACATCCGGCGGCGTACGGCGGGGTCGCGCTCGGTCTTCAGGTGCCGGGTCCAGTGCCGGATCATCCCGAGCTGGCTCAGGTTGAACGACACGAAGACGCCGACGATGTAGAGCTGGATCAGCCGGGTCGGCTCCGCGTTGAAGATCTGGATCAGGATGATCGCCATCACGGCCAGGAAGACGATGCCGTTGCTGTAGGCCAGCCGGTCGCCGCGCGACGCCAGCGCCCGCGGGGCGTAGCCGTCCTTGGCCAGGATCGAGCCGAGGACCGGGAAGCCGTTGAACGCGGTGTTGGCGGCCAGCACCAGGATGACGCCCGTGACCGTGACGACGAAGTAGAAGCCGGGCGAGAAGTCCTGGAAGATCGCCTGGGCGATCTGGGCGATCGCCGTGTGCTGGTCGTAGTCGTCCGGCACCGGCTGTCCGTTGAGCGTCAGCCGGTCGACGTCGTCGGGGTCGACCAGCTGCAGGCCCATCTGCTTGGCCAGCACGATGACGCTGAGCATCATCGAGATCGCGATCGCACCCAGCAGCAGCAGCGTGGTCGCCGCGTTCTTGCTCTTCGGCCGCCGGAAGGCCGGCACGCCGTTGGAGATCGCCTCGACACCGGTCAGCGCCGCACAGCCGGACGAGAAGGCCCGCGCCAGCAGGAAGATCAGCGCGAACGTCGTCATCGAGTCGCCGTACCCGGGCTCGGCGGACATGTCGAGGTCAGCGCTGGCCACCTTGGGCAGCGTGCCGGCCGCGAGCTCGAAGAGCCCGTAGGCGCACATGCCCAGGATCGCCACCATGAAGGCGTACGTCGGGATCGCGAAGAACGTGCCCGACTCCCGGATGCCGCGCAGGTTGAGCGCGGCCAGGACGATGACGAGCGCCGTGGCGAACGTCGCCTCGTGCCCGTTGAGCGGGCCGATGGCGGAGGCGGCGTACTGCGCCCCCGACGAGATCGACACCGCGACCGTGAGCACGTAGTCGACCAGCAGGGCGCTGCCGACGACCGTGCCGGCCTTGGAGCCGAGGTTGACGGTCGCGACCTCGTAGTCGCCACCGCCGCTCGGGTAGGCGTGCACGGTCTGGCGGTAGGACGCCACGACCGCGGTCATGACGATGGCGACGGCGATGCCGATCTTCCAGGACCAGACGTACGCCGACGCGCCGGCCAGCGACAGCATGATGAAGACCTCGTCCGGGGCGTAGGCCACGGACGAGAGGGCGTCGCTGGCGAAGACCGGCAGGGCGATGCGCTTGGGCAGCAGGGTCTCGCCCAGCTGCGAGCTGCGCAGCTTGCGGCCGAGCAGCACCCGCTTCGACACATCGCCGATACTCACGAGCCGAAAGGCTAGACCCACGGTGGGACGCGCGGTGCATCCGCGCCCAACCGGGCGACTACCTAGTAGCGTCTGCCCCGTGCATGTCGTGATCATGGGTTGCGGGCGGGTCGGCTCCACGCTGGCCCGCAGCCTCGAGGACCGCAACCACACCGTGTCGATCATCGACTCGGACCCCGACGCCTTTCGACGGGTGGGTCCCGGCTTCAACGGTGACAAGGTCACCGGCCAGGGCTTCGACCAGGAGGTCCTGGAGAAGGCCGGCATCCGCCGCGCCGACGCCTTCGCCGCCGTGTCCAGCGGCGACAACTCCAACATCATCGCCGCGCGGGTCGCCCGCGAGTCGTTCGGGATCCAGCAGGTCGTCGCGCGGATCTACGACCCGGGCCGCGCCGAGGTCTACCAGCGCCTCGGCATCACCACGGTCGCCACGGTGAAGTGGACCGCCGACCAGGTGCTGCGCCGGCTGCTGCCCGCGGGCGCCGAGCCGGACTTCCGCGACCCCTCGGGCACCATCCGGGTCGACCAGCTGCCGGCGCCGGAGTCGTGGATCGGTCACCGGACCGTCGACTTCCAGATGCAGTCGAAGAGCCGGATCGCCTGGATCGATCGCCTCGGCGAGGGCATGCTGCCGACCCGGGACAGCATGATCCAGGAGGGCGACATCCTCCATGTCGCCATGCGCGAGGAGCACGCTGCCGGGGCCTACCAGGTCATCGAGTCCGGCCCGGACGAGAGCTGAGGACGTCATGCGAGTCGCCATCGCCGGGGCCGGCGCCGTCGGGCGCTCCATCGCCCGCGAGCTGATCCACAACGGGCACCAGGTCCTGCTGATCGACAAGAACCCCGAGTCCATCAAGCCGGAGCGGGTCCCCGACGCCGAGTGGCTGCTCGCCGACTCCTGCGAGCTGTCCTCGCTCGAGGAGGCGCGGCTGGACCGCTGCGACGTGGTGATCGCTGCGACCGGCGACGACAAGGTCAACCTGGTGACGTCGCTGCTGGCGAAGACCGAGTTCGGCGTGCCGCGCACGGTCGGACGGGTCAACCACCCCAACAACGAGTGGCTCTTCACCGAGGCCTGGGGCGTCGACGTCAACGTGTCGACCCCGCGCATCATGTCGGCGCTGGTCGAGGAGGCGGTGACGGTCGGCGACCTGGTCCGCCTGTTCACCTTCCGCCAGGGCAACGCCAACCTGGTCGAGATGACCCTGCCCGCGGACTCGCCGTACGTCGGGAAGCCGGCGGGGCTGATCCCGTTCCCGGAGAACTGCGCGCTGGTGACGATCCTGCGCGACGGCCAGGTCTACGTGCCCAACGACGAGCAGCCCATCGAGGCCGGGGACGAGCTGCTGTTCGTCGTCCCGGCCGACGTCGAGGAGAACCTCGAGCGGATGCTCGCCCCCTCGGCCCACGGAGGTTGAGTCGGGACCTCTGACCGTTGAATCGGGACTTCCGACGGTCAGAACTCCCGATTCAAGCGTCAGAACTCCCGACTCAACTGTTGGCGGGCTCCATCGGGGTGTGGTTGCGCGACAGCACCCACACCATCGCCGCGAGCGCGGCCAGCTGGAGCGGCCAGCCCATCGCGATCTTGAGGATGCCGAGGGCGGCGACGGCGGAGTCGGCGTCGATCGAGCCGGACTTGCCGGCCAGCCAGATCGGCGTCTGCACCAGCACCCGCACCAGGCACGGCACGGTCAGCAGCCAGGTCAGCCGGGAGCACAGGCGCACGACCTGCTTGTCGCGGTGCCACGCCGTCGGGTCGCCGGTGACGCTGCCGACCATGAAGCCGACCAGCGGCCAGCCGATCAGGCAGGTCGCGGCGAGCACGACCGTGTAGCCGGCGTTGTAGATGATGCCGGGCAGGAAGTACGCCAGCGCCTGGTCGTCCGCGCTGCCGCCCCGGCCCGCGGAGATCGACACGAAGAGCCAGCCGATGCCGATGCCGAAGATGGCGTTCAGGACGAACTGCACGGTCGAGCGCTGCACGAGACGGGCCACGAGGAGCACGACGGCCGCGCCCAGGCTGATCGCCAGGGCGAGCCTGAGCTCGCGCGTCGTCAGCCACAGCAGGGTGAAGACGATCGTCGGCACCGCGGCCTCGACCATCCCCCGGCGGCCGCCCAGGGCCTTCGCCATCTGGGCCCGGACCACGGCCTCGACCGTGTCCACCTCGACCTCGGCCGGAGCCTCGGGCTGGTCCGTCACGGGATGAGCTCGTAGCGCGGGTTGTAGAGGATCCGCTCCCCGTCGTGCTGGCCGATCCGACCCACCACCGACATCGAGCGGCCGGGTGCGATGCCGGTGATCCGACGGCGGCCGAGCCAGACGATGGTGATCGAGCCGGTGCCGTCGGACAGCTCCGCCTCGAGCGCGGGTACGCCGCCCCGCGGGCGCAGCGTCACGGTCCGCAGCGTGCCCCGGAGCTTGACCCGCTCCCGGTCGGGCGCGGAGCCGATCTTCGCGCAGCCGTCCTCGGCGTGGGTACGCCGCAGGTCGCGCTCGTCCTGGTCGGTCGAGTTCGCCCACTTGCTGATGGTCCGCCGCAGCCTGGTCTTCTCCCCCATCGGACTACGACTCCCGGGGAGTGAGCTGGTCCTGCGGCGGCAGCGTCAGCGGCAGCTCGCCGCCGGCCGGCATCGCCTCGGCGCCCCGGCGTACGGCGACGTGCTCGATCGCGGTGTCCCAGGGGCCGACGGCGTCCGGCTCGGTGGCCGCGCGGCCCAGGAAGGTGGCGCGCAGCAGCCAGCGTCCGCCGTTGATGCCGACGACCCGTGAGGGCTGGTTGGCGGTCCGGCCGTCGTCGGTCCGGACGGTCAGCTGGCAGTGCAGCTCGGTGCCGTAGCGGCCCTCGCGCTCGGAGGCGGTGCCGCCGCGCTGGGCGTACTCGGCGGCGATCCGGGGCCGGACCTCCGCCCACAGGTCACCGCCGCGGGGCGCCGCGAAGGCACGCAGCTCCACGCCGCCCTCGGCGCCGGCGAACATCACGGACTGGACCTGGTCGGTGGCCTCGTCGACCTGGAGGCGGATCTCGAGGCCCTCGACGTTGGCCAGCAGCAACGAGCCGAGGTCGATCCGCTCGACGCCGTCGTCGGGCAGGTCGTTGACGTCCCAGGGCCCGGTCGAGGTCGCCTCGGCGTCCTCCGGAGCCGGCGTCTCGACACCCTCGTCGACCGACGGATCGGCGGACTCGCTGGACTTGCGGCGGAACTTCACCTGGACCTACTCACTGGCTCACTCGTGCTCATGGTTGACCGAATCCTCCAGTAGAACCGTAGCCCCCGGACCCGCGTACCGACTCGGGGAGTGCCGCCACGTCGACGAACGCCGCGCGCTCGAACCGCTGGATCACCAGCTGCGCGATCCGGTCGCCGCGGCGCAGCTCGATCGGCTCTCGGGGGTCGTGGTTGATCAGCATCACCTTGATCTCGCCGCGGTAGCCGGCGTCGACGGTCCCCGGCGTGTTCACGATCGAGAGCCCGTGGCGGGCGGCGAGGCCGGAACGCGGGTGCACCAGCGCGACGAACCCCTCGGGCAGCGCGATCGCGACGCCCGTCGGGACCATCGCCCGCTCCCCCGGCGCCAGGGTCACGTCCACCGTCGTCACGAGGTCGGCGCCGGCGTCGCCGGGGTGGGCGTACGACGGGAGCGGCAGGTCGGGGTCGAGGCGCTGCACGAGCACCTCGAGGGGCTGGTCTGTCACGTGGCCGGACCCTACCGGCCGGGCGGCGACCCACCAATGACAGGATTCCGCCTGTGAGTCCCAGCCCCGCCTACAGCGAGCGCCTCGGCGTACCTCTCCGCTGGTGGGTGCAGGGCACCATGCTGGTCGCCACCCTGTGGCTGGCCGTCGTCGTCGCACTTCCGCCTGCTGCCGCCTGGGTCGTCACGGCCATCGCGATGGCCGTCCTCGTCAGCCTCCTCTGGGCGTACGGCGCGGCGCGGATCAGTGTCGACGCAGGGACGTTCCGGGCCGGGCGGGCCCACATCGCGGCGACGTACGTCGGGGCCGCGGTGCCGCTCGACCCCGACGAGGCGCGGCGCACCGCCGGCCGCGACGCCGACGCCCGGGCCTACCTGCTGCTGCGGCCCTACCTCAAGCGAGCCGTGAAGGTGGAGATCACCGACCCGGCCGACCCGGCGCCGTACTGGTTGATCTCGACGCGACGGCCCGACGAGCTCGCCGCCGCCCTCACCGCCCTCACCGGAGCCACCGGGAAGTAGGAACCGGCCGGCTGGGTACTGTTCGGCCATGGCTGAAGGTGGATCGAAGGCATTTGGTGCGTTCTCCGTGGCGTCCGCCCTGGTGGCGGCCGCGTTCGCGAAGAAGGCGATCGACAAGACCTGGACGGTCGCGACCGGCAAGAACCCGCCGGAGAACCCGGCCGACCCCGACGTCGAGATCTGGGAGGCGGTCACCTGGGCCGTCGTCAGCGGCATGGCCGTCGGCCTGGCCCGGATGCTCGCCCAGCGCCGAGCGACCTCCTACTACGTGCGCTCGACCGGGCACCTGCCCGGTCAGCTGCAGCCGGACGGCAAGTAGCGACCGCCCCGCGAAGCACGAAGGGCCGCAACCCCGTGGGTTGCGGCCCTTGCTACGTCCTGCTCCTCAGGAGCAGTCCTTGCAGATCATCTTCTTCGGGTCCGCCAGCTGGCTGCGGTGGTGGACCAGGAAGCAGTTCATGCAGGTGAACTCGTCATCCTGCTTCGGCTTGACCTCGATGGCCAGCTCTTCGTTCGAGAGGTCCGCGCCGGGCAGCTCGAAGGACTCGGCCGCCTCCGCCTCGTCCTCGTCGACCTTGCCGGAGTTCTTGTCGTGGCGCCGCGCCTTCAGCTCCTCGATGCTCTCCTCGGACTGGTCCTCTTCGGTCTTGCGCGGTGCGTCGTAGTCAGTCGCCATTCATCACTCCACTCTGCGAGGCGCCTGGGCTACGCCTCGTGCATCTTCGTCATCGTCGTACGTGGTCGCTCGGCGCCAGATTGTGCACCATGAACGTTCCAAAAAGCACACCTGTTCCGCCTTGCGGAGCGTGAACAGTAGGTGTGGGGGCGCTATTCCCCCGAAACGGGTGAGAACCCGGAGCTCCGGACCACGTCGAGCAGCTCGTCGAAGCCGTGGGCCGGTCCGCAGACCATCAGGTCCAGTCCCCCGACGCCCTGGGTGACGAAGGTGCGGGCCCCGGCGATCCGCGCGACCAGGCCGGCGGCGGCGTGGTCCCAGAGGTTGACGCCCTCCTCGACGTAGCCGTCGAGCCGGCCGTCGGCGACCAGGCAGAGGTCCAGGGCGCAGGACCCGAGGCGGCGTACGTCGCGGACCAGCGGCAGCATCCGGGTCACGGCCTCGGCCTGGAGCACCCGGACCCGCCGGTCGTAGGAGAAGCCGGTGCCGATCAGCCGCTGCGACATCGGCGCGGGTGCGCGCACGGCGACCGGGACGCCGTCGCGGGTGGCGGACTCCGGGTGCGCGTCGTCGGCCAGCCGGCCGACGTACTCGGTGCGGCCCTGGACGTCGAGGACCACCCCGGCGACGACCACGCCGTCGCGCTCGGCGGCGATGGAGACGGCGTACTGCGGGATGCCGTAGAGGAAGTTCACGGTGCCGTCGATCGGGTCCACGATCCAGCGCACCCCGGTGCCGCTGGCGACGTCGTCACCCTCCTCGCCCAGGAACCCGTCCTGCGGGCGGGCCGCCCGGACGTGCTCGCGGATCAGGGCCTCGCTGGCGCGGTCGGCCTCGGTGACGACGTCGACGTCGCTGGACTTCGTGGCCGCGACGGTGACGTGGCCGAGCGCCCGCTCGCGGACCAGCTCGGCGGCGGCCCGGGCGGCGGAGAGGGCGAGGTCGGCGAGGTCCCGGTTGGTGGGCGAGCTCGGGGTCTCGCTCACGCGTCGACCTGCGAGAGCGCGGGCCGCTCGCCCCGCGGGTTGGGGCAGCAGTGCGCGGCGCAGCGGTCCCAGCAGGCGGGCCAGTCGCCCACGGCCGCGCGGACGACGTCCTCGCCGCGCTCGACCGCGGCCCGCTCGAGCAGCAGGTCGCGGACGGCGGCGACGAACCTCGGGTCGATCCCGGCGGTGGCCGCACGGGTCGCGGGGAGGCCGAGCTTCTCGGCGGTCGCCAGCGCCTCGGTGTCGAGGTCGTAGACGACCTCCATGTGGTCGGACACGAAGCCGATCGGCACCATCACGACGCCCGGCACCCCGTCGGCGTGCAGCCGCTCGAGGTGGTCGTTGACGTCCGGCTCGAGCCACGGGATGTGCGGGGCGCCCGAGCGCGAGCAGAAGACCAGCTGGTGCGGGTGGTGGCGGCCCGTCTCCTGGCGCACCCGCTCGACGACCTCGGTCATCAGGCTGGTGTGCTGGGCGACGTAGGCGCCGCCCTCGGGGCCGCTGCCCTCGTTCATGGTGTCGGGGATCGAGTGGGTGACGAAGGCCAGGTGCGCGCCGTCGCGGACGTCGGCGGGCAGCTCGGCCAGGGCCGCGAGCGTGGCGTCGACCGCGGGCTCCACGAAGCCCGGGTGGTTGAAGTAGAGCCGCAGCTTGTCGAGCACCGGCGCGCCCTCGACCCCGTCGACGGCGTCGAAGAGGTTCTCGCGGTATTGCCGGCACGACGAGTACGACGAGTAGGCGCTGGTCACGAAGCAGGCCGCCCGCGTGATCCCGTCGGCCGCCATCTGCTGGACGGTGTCCCGCAGGTACGGGTCCCAGTTGCGGTTGCCCCAGTAGACGGGCAGGTCGATGCCGGCACCGGCGAGGTCCTCGCGCAGCGCTGCGAGGAAGGCGCGGTTCTGGTCGTTGATCGGCGAGCGCCCGCCGAAGCCGTAGTAGTGCTGCCCGACCTCCTCCAGCCGCTCGCGCGGGATGCCGCGGCCGCGGGTGACGTTCTCCAGGAACGGGACGACGTCCTCGGGCTTCTCCGGGCCGCCGAAGGACACCAGCAGGACGGCGTCGTACGGGCTGGTGTCGGGGGTCATGCCAGCCATCCTAGGAAGGGCCTCGCAATGATTCGTCGGCGGTCCGCGGCCACCGATAGCGTCGCGGTTGATGTTGACGTCCTACCGCCGGATCCTGGCTCAGCCCGGCACTCTCCGCTTCTCGATGACCGGGCTGGTCGCCCGGCTGCCGATCTCGATGATCGGGCTCGGCATCGTGCTGCTCGTCTCCGCCGCGACCGGTTCGTACGGCGTGGCCGGGGCGATCTCGGCGGCGTACATGATCGCCAACGCGGGCTTCGCGATCCTCCAGGGCCGGCTGCTCGACCGGCTCGGCCAGGGCAAGGTGCTCGCGGCCGCCAGCATCGGCTTCGGGGTCGCGATCTCGCTGCTCGTGGTGTCCGTGCAGGGGGACTGGCCGGTCGGCTGGACCTACGTCCTCGCGGCGGTCGGCGGTGCGTTCCTCCCGCAGGTCGGCTCGTCGGTGCGGACCCGCTGGTCGCACGTGCTGGAGCAGCCGGCCGACGTGCAGACGGCGTTCGCGCTGGAGGCGGTGCTCGACGAGGCGGTCTTCATCCTCGGCCCGATCCTGGTCGCCCTGCTCGCGACCGCCTGGCACCCGGTCGCGGGCATCGCCGTCGCCGTGATCGCCTGCGTCGCCGGCACCCTCGTCTTCAGCGCGCAGACCGCCACGGCGCCGCCGCCGCACCCGCGCGACAGCACGTCGGCGCCACGCCCGCCGATGCCGTGGCGCTCGGTGGTCCCGCTCGCCGTCGTCTGCGCCTGCCTGGGCGTGCTGTTCGGCGCCGCCGAGGTCACCACGGTCGCCTTCGCCGAGGAGCGCGGCCACAAGGCGGTGTCCGGCGGGCTGCTCGCGCTGTGGGCGCTCGGCAGCCTCTCGGCCGGCGTCGTCACCGGCGCGATCCACTGGCGCCGCGGTCCGTCGTACCGCGTCCGCTGGGGCTCGCTGGCGATGGCCGCGGCGATGGTCCCCCTCTTCTTCATCCACTCGTTGCCGCTGATGGGGGCCGTCCTCTTCGTCGCGGGCTTCGCGATCGCGCCGACGATGATCGCGACGATGTCGCTGACCGAGGCGGTCGTGCCGTCCGGCCGGCTCACCGAGGGCATGGCGATCATGCAGACCGGCCTGGTCGCGGGCGTCGCCCCCGGTGCGACGCTCAGCGGTCTCGTCGTCGACCACCAGGGCGCGTCCGCGGCGTACCTCGTCTCCGTCGGCGCCGGCCTGGTCGCGGCCCTCGCCGCCCAGGCCCTGCCCAGATCTAGAACCCGTTCCACCCCGGAGGTAGCCTCCGCCAGGTGATCGCCACCCTCGCCGGCCTCCTGCTCGCCCGCGCCGAGGACGACGGTGCCGCGCTGCTCTTCGAGGAGGAGCGGTGGTCGTGGCGCGAGCTGGTCGCTGCCGCAGCCGTGCGGGCCGCGGCCCTGCGCGAGCTCCGCCCGCTCGACGGCCGCCCCTGGCACGTCGGCGTGCTGATGGACAACACGCCGGAGTACCTGCTGCTGGTCGGCGCGGCCGGTCTCTCCGGCGCCACCGTCGTCGGCATCAACCCGACCCGCCGTGGCGCCGAGCTGGCGACCGACATCCGGGCGACCGACTGCGACACGATCATCACCGAGGCGGCGTACCTGCCCCTGCTCGACGGGATCGACCACGGCGCCCGGCAGGTGCTGGTGCTGGGAGAGGCGGCGTACGACGAGCTGCTGACGCGGCACGCCGCGGCGCCCGTGGCGGCGAGCGACGCCGCCCTCGACCCCGCGACCCTGCTGCTGCTCCTCTTCACCTCGGGCTCCACCGGCACCCCGAAGGCCGTGGTCTGCTCGACCGGCCGCTTCGCCCTGCTCTGCCAGGTCACGCCGCTCCAGCTGGGGCGCGACGACGTCGCCTACAACGCGATGCCGATGTTCCACGGCAACGCGCTGATGGCGTCGTGGGGTCCGTGCCTGGTGCACGGCGCCACCTTCGCGCTGCGCCGGAGGTTCTCGGCGTCGGGCTTCCTCGACGACGTCCGCCGCTTCGGCGCGACGTACTTCAACTACGTCGGCCGCTCGCTCTCCTACGTGCTCGCGCAGCCCGAGCGGCCGGAGGAGCGCGACAACCGGCTCCGGATGGGCTTCGGCACGGAGGCGTCCGCCCGCGACCGTGAGGAGTTCGAGCGGCGCTACGGCTGCTCGCTCGTCGAGTCCTACGGCTCGTCGGAGGGCACCTGCTCGATCCGCCGGGTGCCCGGCACTCCCGAGGGCGCGCTGGGCCTGCCGGCCGAGGCGACGCCGGTCGAGGTGCGTGGCGCGGACGGCACGGTGTGCCCGCCCGCCCGCTTCTCCCCCGACGGCCGGATGCTCAACGCCGACGAGGCGATCGGCGAGATCGTGGCCGTCGGCGCGGCGGCGCGCTTCGAGGGCTACTACGCCAACCCCGAGGCGACCGCCGAGAAGATCCGCGGCGCCGACTACTGGAGCGGCGACCTCGCCTACACCGACGAGGACGGCTGGTTCTGGTTCGCCGGTCGGTCGGCCGACTGGCTGCGCGTCGACTCGGAGAACTTCGCCGCCGCCCCCGTCGAACGGATCCTCGCGCGCCACCCCGACGTGGCAGTCGCGGCCGTGTACGCCGTGCCCGACCCGCGTACCGGCGACCGGGTGATGGCGACCCTGCAGGTCGCCGGCGATCCGGGGGCGTTCGACGTCGCCGGCTTCGCTGCCTTCCTCGACGCGCAGCCGGACCTCGGGACCAAGTGGGCACCCGGGCTGCTGCGGGTGACGGGCGACCTCCCGGTCACGGCGACCCGCAAGGTCGACAAGCCCGCCCTCAAGCGGCTGCAGTGGAGCGGCGCCGACCCGGTCTTCGAGCGGACGCCGGACGGCTACCGCCGCCTCACCCCCGAGCGGGACGCCGAGCTGCGTGCGGAGTTCTCCCGGCACCGGCGTACGGCGCTGCTGAGCTCGTGACTACGATCCCCGCGTGAGCGAGTGGATCAACTGGTCGGGCCTCGAGTCGGCGCGGCCGACGCGCGTGGAGGAGCCGGCGGACACCGCCGCCGTCGTGGCGGCCGTCGAGCGGGCCCGCACCGAGCGGACGACCGTGAAGATGGTCGGCACCGGCCACAGCTTCACCGCGGTCTCCGCGCCCGAGCACACGATGCTCCGGCCGACCCGGCTCGGCGGCATCGTGTCGGTCGACCGCGAGGCGATGACCGTCACCGCGCTGGCGGGCACGCAGCTGAAGGTGCTCAACCGCGAGCTCGCGGCCCTCGGGCTGAGCCTGCACAACATGGGCGACATCGACGAGCAGACGCTCGCCGGGGCGACCTCGACCGGCACCCACGGCACGGGCGGCATCTGGGCGTCGCTGTCCGCGCAGATCGCCGGCCTCGAGCTGGTCACCGGCACCGGCGAGGTCGTCCGCGCCACGGCGGACGAGAACCCCGACATCCTCGAGTTCGCGCGCCTCGGCATCGGCGCCCTCGGCGTGCTGACGACGATCACGTTCCGGGTCGAGCCGCTCTTCGTGCTCGAGGCCGACGAGACGCCGATGAGCTGGGACGAGGCGCTCGACGGGTTCGACCAGCGGGTGGCCGAGCACCACCACGTCGACACGTACTGGTTCCCGCACACCGACCGGATGATGACCAAGACCAACGACCGGCTCGCCATCGGCGTCGACGAGGCCGAGCCGCTGTCGCGGTGGCGCGCGTGGCTCGACGACGAGTTCCTGTCCAACACGGCCTTCGGGGCGCTCAACCACGTCACCAACCGCTTCCCCGGCTCGATCCGGCGGGTCAACCAGGTCACCGCCCGGCTGCTCTCGGCCCGGACCTACAGCGACGCCGCGCACAAGGTCTTCGTGTCGCCGCGCACCGTCGTCTTCCGGGAGATGGAGTACGCCGTACCGCGGGAGGCCGGCATCGCCGCGCTGCGCGAGGCCCGGGCCGCCCTGGAGGCGTCGTCGCTCAACATCACGTTCCCCGTGGAGATCCGGGTGACCCCGGCCGACGACATCCCGCTGTCGACCTCGACCGGCCGGGACTCGATGTACCTCGCGTTCCACACCCACCGCGACGCCGACCACCTCGAGTACTTCGCCCTCCTCGAGCCGATCATGCGCGCCCACGACGGCCGCCCCCACTGGGGCAAGGTGCACACCCGGACGGCGGCCGACCTCGCGCCGGCGTACCCCCGCTTCGAGGAGTTCCTCGCGATGCGCGACCGCCTCGACCCCGACCGGGTCTTCGCCAACGCCTACCTGCGCCGCGTCCTCGGCAGCTAGACGCTCGCCGGGCCCGTCGCGATCGGCGCCTGCCAGTGCCGCCAGATCGCGACCAGGCGCCAGGTCGTGCAGAGGCCGCCGCCGATCAGGGCGATCGTCCAGTAGCTGAGGTCGGTGTGCGCGAGCGCGACCACGACGGCGGAGCCCGCCAGCGCCGGGGTCGCGTAGAGCTCGCCACGGAAGACGGCGGGGACGCGGCCGGCCAGGAGGTCGCGCAGCATGCCGCCGCCGATCCCGGTCACCATCCCCATCAGCGCGGCCGGCGCCGGGCTGAGCCCGTAGTCGAGTGCCTTCAGCGACCCGGTGACGCAGAACAGCCCGAGCCCGAACGCGTCGAGCACCGTGACCGACCGCTCCATCCGGCCGAGCGCGGGGTGGTAGACGAACGCCAGCAGTCCCGCGACCAGCGGGACCACCAGGTAGCGCCAGTCCTGCAGCGCCGCCGGGGGCGTCGCGTCGATCAGCACGTCGCGCAGGAAGCCGCCGCCGAGGCCCGTCGTCCCGGCCAGGACCAGGACGCCGAACACGTCCAGCCCCTTGCGCACGGCGACCAGCGCGCCGGAGATCGCGAACACGAAGATGCCCGCCAGGTCGAGCACGACCTGCGTGGTGGAGGGATCGGTGGTGGCCACCATGGGACGGTAGTACGTCGGGCCGGGGTCGCGGCCGACGGCTGGTGCCGATGTGACAGGAGTGACTCGGTGACGCGCGGCGCTGCTCCCCTGCCGACGCCGTCCGCTGGCGTAGGCTCACGGCACCGATGACCGCACCCCTCCACCACCAGACACACCGGTCCGACCCAGGAGCGGCAGCCGCACCTGCCACGGCGTACCTCCGGCTCGCCGGCGTGACCGAGGACGGCACGCAGCTGCGCCTGGTGGACGAGGAGGGGGTCGAGCACGTGCTCGCGGTCGACGACCGACTGCGAGCGGCGGTGCTCCCGCCTGCGAACCCGGCACCCGCCCGAGGAATGGAGAAGAAGATGGAGAGCACCCTCCGCCCTCGCGACATCCAGGCCCGGATCCGCTCCGGGGAGACGCCCGAGGCCGTGGCCCAGGCCGCCCAGACGTCGGTCGACAAGATCATGGCCTTCGCGGCCCCGGTGCTCGCCGAGCGGCAGCACGTCGCCGACCGCGCCCAGCGCTCGTCGGTACGCCGCAGCGACGGCCAGCCCACCGGCGGCGCCCGGACGCTCGGCGACGCGGTGTCCGCCCAGCTGCGGTCGCGCAACATCGACCCCGAGACCGTCGCGTGGGACGCCTGGCGTCGCGAGGACGGCCGCTGGTCGTTGACCGCCGGCTACGAGTGCACCGACCGGACCGGCACCGCCGAGCTCACCTTCGACGCCCCCGGCAACTACGTCACGCTGGACAACGAGGACGCCCGCTGGCTGGTCGGCGAGACCATCGCTGCGGCCGCGGCCCGGTCCGACGACCTCCATGTCGCGCGCGAGCGGCGGCTCAGCTCGGTCGACGAGACGCAGTACGGCGACGACACCGAGCTCCCGCTGGGCGACGACGCGATCGACCTGGTCTCCGACCAGCCGATCGAGGCCTTCCTCGACACCGAGGCCCCCACCGACGAGGGCGTCGTGGCCCAGGAGGCCGAGCTCCGCGAGGAGGCGGCCGACGCTGCCGCCGCCGAGCCGGAGCCCGAGCCCGAGCCGCGTCGCCCGGCCAAGAAGCGGGGACGCGCCTCGGTCCCGAGCTGGGACGAGATCATGTTCGGAGGCGGCGACAAGGCCTAGGCGACGGGCCGGGACGGATCGGTGATCCAGCCCGACCAGCTGCCCGGGTAGAGCGCCGCCCGGATCCCGGCGACCTCCAGCGCGAGCACGTCGTGCGCCGCGGTCACGCCGGAGCCGCAGTAGACCGCCACGTCCTCGGACCCGTCGACCCCGGCGGCGGCGTACAACGCCTGCAGCTCGGCGGCCGAGCGGAAGCGGCCCTCGGCGTTCAGGTTGGTCGTCGTGGGCACGTTGACCGCGCCGGGGATGTGGCCGGCGACCGGGTCGACCGGCTCGGTCTCGCCGCGGAAGCGCTCCGGCGCCCGCGCGTCGACGAGCACCGGTACGCCGAGCACGCCGTCGGCCTCGACCAGCGGCATGGCGCCGGGCCGCGCGGTGAAGTCGCCGCGGCCGGGCAGCACGGTACCGGTGTGCACGGCTCCCCCGGCGGCGAGCCACCCTGCCCACGCGCCGTCGAGCACCCGGACGTCGGTGTGCCCGTGGTAGCGCAGCAGCCACCACGCCCGGCCCGCCGCGAGGCCGGACCAGTCGTCGTACACGACGACCGTCCGGTCGTTGCGAACACCCGCCCTGCGCATGGCCGTCTCGAAGTCCTCGACGGTCGGGAGGGGGTGCCGCCCACCCTCACCGGGAGGCGCCGCCAGGTCCGCGTCCAGGTCGACGTACGACGCCCGCGGGACGTGCCCGCGCTCGTACTCGCCGCGCCCACCGGGCCCGCCCATCCGGTAGCGGACGTCGAGCACGGTCACCTCCCCGATGCGTTCGTGGAGCTCGGTGGCAGAGATCAGGGGAGTCGCCATGCGCCCATCTTGCCGGGTCCATGAAAGGATCCCGACCCGTGGCTGAACTGCACTTCTTCACCGGCACCATGGACTCGGGCAAGAGCACGCTCGCGCTCCAGACCAACCACAACCACGCCGCGCGCGGCCGGGTGGGCCGCATCTTCACCTCCAACGACCGGGCCGGTCAGGCCCAGCTCTCGAGCCGCCTGGGACTGACCCACGACGCCCTCGAGGTCACCCCGGACTTCGACTTCTGGCGGTACGTCGTCACGACGCTCACGCAGGGCGGCCGCGTCGACTACCTCATCTGTGACGAGGCGCAGTTCTACACCCGCGACCAGATCGACCAGCTCGCCAAGATCTGCGACGAGCTCCAGATCGACGTCTTCGCGTTCGGCATCCTCACCGACTTCCGCACGCAGCTCTTCGAGGGCAGCTCCCGGCTGATCGAGCTCGCCGACCGGGTCAACGTGCTGCAGGTCGAGGCGCTCTGCTGGTGCGGCAAGCGGGCGACCCACAACGCGCGCACCGAGGACGGGATCATGGTCACCGAGGGCGAGGTCATCGTCGTCGGCGACGTCGAGGAGCAGGGCGGCCCGCCGGCCGAGGTCGCCTACGAGGTCCTCTGCCGCCAGCACCACCGCCGACGCCTCACCGCGGCCCGCGCCAAGGCCGTCAGCCTCGCGCCGGAGCCGCTCCCCTTCGGCTGACGCCTGCGAGGACGCGTGAGGACGGCTCCGGCGGGTACCGCCCCCTCGTCATCATCATCGTCACAGAGGAGCAATCGTGTCGGACGACAACCAGGTCGCCAAGGAACTGGTCGAGACCCTGAAGGACGGCGAGCGAGGCTTCGCCAGCGCGGCCGAGAAGCTGAAGGACGGCGAGCACCCGGAGCTGGCCACCACGCTCCAGCGCCTGTCGGAGCAGCGCGCCGCCTTCCACCGTGAGATCGTCGCCCTCGGGCACGACTACGGCGAGGACGTCGACGAGAGCGGGACCATCGCCGCCACCGTGCACCGTGGGTGGATCTCGTTGAAGGACGCCCTCACCGGCGACGACGCCGGCGGCGTCCTCAAGGCCGCGCTGACGGGCGAGGACCACGCCGTGTCGGAGTACGAGAAGGGGCTGCAGCAGGACCTCAGTGCCGGCTTCCGCGAGGTCGTCAGCAAGCAGCACGTCGCGATCATCGCGGCACGCGACGAGGTCAAGGCTCTCCAGATCGCCTCCTGACCTCCGTTCGAGACCCGACGATTGCCGTCCGCAATCCGGGTTGGGACTGGCCGCCGCGGGGCAGGTACTGCCTGCCGCCGTCGTGCGGCCAGTCCTCGGGGGACTGTTGGTGGCTTCGAGAAAGCGAGTGACAGATGGCAGGCGACGACCTTCTCCGCGAGGCACAGGACCCGTCCACCGGACCGGCGCGACTGGCGGAGATCGCCCAGACCGACCGGTCGACGTGGCAAGCCGTCGCCGGGCACCCGCAGGCGTACGACGGCCTGCTCGCCTGGCTCGACGAGCACGGTGACGACGGGGTGCGGGCCACGATCGCGGCGCGCGCCGCGGCCTCCGCGGCCCCGCCTCCCCCTCCGCCCCCGCCGAGCGCGGTGACTCCCCCGCCCCCGGCGCCGCCGGCACCAGCCGCGCCGGTTGACCCGCCGACCCCCACCCAGCCGCTCGCCGCCGTACCGGCGGGTCCGCCCTCCGGTCCGCCGGCAGGCCCGCCCTCCGGACCGCCGGCAGGCCCGCCCTCCGGACCGCCGCTGGCGCAGCCGTACGGCCAGCCGTACGGGCACCAGGCGCCCCCGCCTCCCGCCGGAGGCTCGTCGCGCAACATCGCCCTTCTGGCCGTCGCCGCGGTCGTCGTCCTCGCCCTGCTGGGTGTCGGCGGCTACTTCGGCGTCACCGCCCTGACGGGCGACGACGACACGTCGGACGCGAGCGCGACGACCTCGTCCTCCGCCGCGGATCCCTCGGACTCCTCGAGCCCCTCGTCGGCGGAGTCGTCCGACGACAGCGACACCGGCGGCGCGAGCGACGCGTTCTGCTCGACCCTGAAGGACCAGCAGGACGCCAACATGGAGCTGCTGTCCTCGCCGGGCGCCGACCCGGACCTCGACAAGCTGAAGGACCAGCTCGCCGACAGCGCTCAGGCCTTCGACGAGCTCGCCGACGACGGACCCGCGGAGATCAGCGACGACCTCCGCGCCATGGCCGACTACTACAAGACGCTCCAGGGCATGTCCGACGGATCCGGCGACCCGTCGGACTTCTCCTCGCAGATCCAGCCGTTCGCCGAGGCGTCCCAGCGCGTCGCGGCGTACTACTACAAGAACTGCGACTGACCTTCCGCTGACGGTCGCTTGGCCCTAGGGTCTGTGACCGTGCTCACATCTCGGGTTGCCGCGGTCCTGTCGTGCTTCGCCGTCGGGGTCGGCGGGCTCCTCGTGTCGGCCGCCCCGCCGGCGAGCGCCGACGGTCCCGGCGTCGGCGCCCCCTGGGTGGTGACGCTCGGCGACTCCTACATCAGCGGCGAGGCCGGCCGGTGGGCCGGGAGCAGCAACGCGTCGTCGGCGCGGGCCGACGCGCTCGGGAGCACGGCGTACTTCGACAACCCGTCCGGCACCGGCGAGACGATCCCGCGCTGCCACCGCAGCAAGTCCGCCGAGGCGTACGTCGGCGGCGGGGTCAACGGCCTCAACCTCGCCTGCTCCGGCGCGACCACGGCGACCAGCAACGGCAGCAACTTCAAGCCCGGGCTCGACTTCTACGACGACGGCGCCGGCCACCTCGGCCAGGCCAAGCTGCTCCAGCAGTTCGCGACCACCCACCGGGTCGGGATGGTGACGGTCTCGATCGGCGGCAACGACTTCAAGTTCGCCGACGTCGTGCAGTCCTGCGTCGTCGACTTCCTGACCTCGCCCACCTGGTTCAAGGACTACTGCTACGACGACAGCTCGGTGAAGGCCAACTTCACCGCCGCCAACGTGGCCAGCGTGCGCGCCCGGATCGCCACCGCGCTGCGCAACGTCTCGACCGCGATGCGCAGCGCCGGGTACGCCGACGCGCAGTGGACGCTCCTCGTCCAGACCTACCCCAGCCCGATCCCCCGGGGCTCCGGCATCCGCTACTCGGAGAGCGGCTACAGCCGGCAGAGCACCGGTGGCTGCGGCTTCTGGAACAGGGACGCCGACTGGGCCAACGACACCGCCCTGCCGACGATCAACGCCGCCGTGACCGGCGCCGCCGCCGACTCCGGGCTCCCCAACGTGCGGACGCTCGACCTGTCCGCGGCCTTCAACGGCCGTCGCCTGTGCGAGTCCACGGTCGGCCTCTACGAGGAGAAGGGGATCGCCAGCTGGCTGACCCCGGGTGCCGTGGACCAGACCGAGTGGGTCAACCAGATCCGCACGGTCTCCACGTGCTGCGGCTCGAGCAGCCCCTACTACATCCAGGAGTCGCTGCACCCGAACTACTGGGCCCAGCTGGCGACCCGCAGCTGCGTCCGCCAGGCCTGGAACGCCGGCAGCCCGCGGGGCGGGAGCTGCCGCATCGCCGGCAACGGCCTGGTCAACGGCGAGCCGGTGATGGCGCTCAACTAGTCGAGCAGCATCGGGATGAGCATCTCGTCCGGCGTCAGCGACCCGTGGAGCCCGACCAGCGTGGCCTCGTAGGGGAAGTCCGCGGTCGAGAGGATCGCGGTCTCACCGTGGCAGGCGACGACGACGTCGCCGAGGCGGGGTCGTACGCCGGGCTGCACCGGCCCGAACCAGCCGCGCTCGATCGCCTCGTGCCGCGCGAGCACGTCCGCCCGGTCGCCGAGCACGCCCCGCCAGGTCGCCACGACGTCGTCGACGGCCCCGCGCTGGCAGTAGAGGTGCCGGAACCGCGCCTCGCCGCCCAGCAGGGCGACCCCGTCGCGCAGCTCGGTCAGGTCGTCGACGTCGACCCGGCTCGCCGACGGCGAGTCGACCATGCCGTGGTCGGCCACGACGAGCAGCCGGACGTGCGCGGGCAGCGCCTCGCGGAGCTGCTCGGCCTCCGCGTCGACCATCGACAGCTGCTGCAGCCAGGGGCTCGACGCGACGCCGTACCGGTGGCCGGTCCAGTCGAGGTCGCCGTCGTACAGGTAGGTCAGCGACGCCCGCTCGATCGAGGCGGCCAGCGCGGCCGCGATCCGCTCGCCGACCCGGTCGGCGCCGACGAAGTCCGCCCCCCGGTGCGCGGCGACGGTCAGCCCGCTGCCGCGGAACTCGCGCTTGTTGACGACGGTCACGGTCGCGCCCTGGCGGCGCAGCCGCGCGAACGCCGTGTCGTGCGGCTGCCACTCGAGCGGGTCGACGTCCTTGTCCCACATCAGCGCGTTGAGCAGCTTGTCGGTCCCGGGCACCCGCGACGTGAAGCCGACCAGCCCGTGCGCACCCGGCGGCAGGCCGGTGCCGAAGGACGTCAGGCTGGTCGCGGTGGTCGACGGCACCCCGGCGGTGCCGGGCAGCTGCTGCTCCAGCAACGTCGAGAGGTACGGCGCGGCGTGGGCGTACCGCTCCAGCAGCCGCGCCCCGAGGCCGTCGACCAGGAAGACGACGTACGCCGGGGCCGGGGGCAGCGTCAGCCCGGTCGGCACCTCGCCGAGCGGGAGGCCGAGCGCCGCGGCGACGGCGGGCACGACGTCGCCCAGCGAGCGCACGCCGTACGCCGGCTCGAGGAACTCGTCCACGCCAGCGACGATCAGCGGGTACGCGCGGAGAGGGTCTCGGCGAAGGTCAGCAGGCCGTCGACGGCGTCGGTGCCGTCGGCCGCGGCGGACACCCGCAGCGAGAAGTCGTCCGAGGCCAGCACCCCGGTGTAGCCGTGGTCGGCGTCGCACTGCGGGTCGCTGCAGCCGGCGGGCTCGAGGTCGAGCCGGCTCACCCCGCCCCACCCGATGGTCACCACGACCTCCGCCGGCGGACGCGGGCCGGCGGTCGGGTTGGCCACCATGCGGGTGACCACCACGGACCGCACCGAGCTCAGCCGGATCGCCTCGGTGGAGGTGGACGTGTAGGGCTCGGGCAGCAGGTCGTCGCCGTCGTGCTCGTCGGTGTGCGCGAGGATCAGCCGGCTCGGCGTCAGCACCGCGACGGACAGGTGCCGGCGCACCTCGTCACGCTCGAAGGTCGGCTCGTGGTGCACGAAGAAGGAGACGACCTCCTCGCCGGCCACGGCACCCTCGACGCCCTCGGCCACGACCTCCGGGTAGTAGCCCGTGCGGTCGATGGCGTCCCTGAGCTCGACGGCCCGGTCATGGCCCTCGGTGGTCCTGGTGCTGCGCATGCGTGCAGTCTGTCACGGGGTCAGGACGGCAGGGTGTCCCCGGCCGGCTGCGACAGCCGACGCACGAACCAGTCCGAGCGCGGGTCGACCACCGGGTCCACCCGAGCGGAGGCGGTGAGCACGGTCGCACCGTCGGCACCGGCGAGCACCAGGGACAGCTCGAGGGCGCTGACCTGGGGCAGGTCGTTCTGCAGCTGCGCGATCCGCTGGATCAGCCGCTCGACGTCCCCCACGTCGACCGCCTCGCTGCCCCGGTAGCCGAAGAGCATCGGCGCCGACTTGATCTCGCGCACCATCGACGCGGCGTCGCGGGCGCCGAGGGGCGGGATCCGGTAGGAGCGGTCGGCCAGCAGCTCGGTGAGGGGCCCGGCGATGCCGAAGGAGACGACGGGTCCGAAGAGCGGGTCCTCGATCGTCCGGATCGCCACCGGCACGCCGGGTCGGGCGTTCTTCTGCACCACGAACCCGGCGCGCTCCGGCTCCGTGATCAGCGTGCAGAGCGTGTCCCACGCGTGGGCCATCTCCTCGGCGTCGTCGATGTTGCGCCAGACGTGGGCCTGGTCCGGCCGCTCGCGCAGGTGCTCGGCGGTCGCCTTGAGCACCACGTCCCAGCCCAGCGCCTCCCCCGCGGCCACCGCCTCGTCCCGCCCGGCGACCTCGCGGGTCTGCCACAGCTCGACGTCGTACGCCGCCAGCAGCTCGGTCAGCGACTCCAGGTCGAGGTCGGTCCCCTCTGGGTGGTCGGTGAGGATGCGGGTGACCAGCCGCTTGGCGCCGGCGGAGTCGACGGCGCTGGGGTCGACCGGCTCGCCGTCGGGCGTGCGCAGCCACACGGCGTACTCGACCACGCGCGCGAGCGCCCGCACCGCGGCCTCCACTCCGGGGTACGACGGCACCGAGCCACGGCCGGCGGTCGAGCCCGCGACGTCCGGGACCCGGAGCAGCTCCGGCACACCCTCGGCGCCGAGGAACGACGACACCAGCGGCTTGTCGGACTGCTCGCCGACGGCCGCGAGCACGTTGGCGACGTCCTCACCCGAGACGTTGATCGGCGGCACGTAGACCGCGACGACCGAGTCCGTCTCCGGGTCGTCGATGGCCGCGTCGAGCGCGTCCTCGAAGTCCTCGGCGCTGGCCTCGGCACCGAGCGCGATCGACTTGTTGACGACCAGCCCGACGCCGGCGGCCGCGTCGGCGGCCAGCAGCCCGAGGGCGTCGGAGTTGCCCACGATCGCCACCCGGCGACCCCGCGGCAGCGGCTGGTGGGCCAGCAGCTGGGCGACGTCGAACATCTCGTCCAGGGTGTCCACCTGGATCACGCCCGCCTGGCGGAACATCGCGTCCACGGCGGCCGGCGGGGCCGCGATCTTGCGCACGGCGTGCCCCATCGGCACACCCTGGGTCGTGCGGCCCGAGCGGACCGCGATGATCGGCTTGCGCAGCGAGACCCGGCGCGCGATCCGGGAGAACTTGCGCGGGTTGCCGATGGACTCCAGGTAGAGCAGCACGACCTCGGTCGAGTCGTCCTCCTCCCAGTACTGGAGGAGGTCGTTGCCCGAGACGTCGGCGCGGTTGCCGGCGCTGACGAAGGTCGAGAGGCCGAGGCCCCGGTTGTAGACCTTCTCGAGGATGGCGGTGCCGAGGGCGCCGGACTGGCAGAAGAACCCCGCCCGCCCGCGCGCCGGCATCAGCGGCGAGAGCGACGCGTTGAGCGAGACCTTGGCGTCGGTGTTGATGATGCCCAGGCAGTTGGGGCCGATCAGGCGCAGGCCGTAGGAGCGGGAGAGCCCGACGAGCTTGCGCTGCCGGACCCGGCCCTCCTCGCCGGTCTCGGCGAAGCCCGCCGAGACGACGATCAGGCCGTGCACGCCCTTGGCCGCGCAGTCGAGCACGACGTCCTGCACGTACTCGGCCGGCACCGCGACGATCGCCACGTCGACGTCGTCGGGGATGTCGACGACGGACTTGTACGTCGGGAGCCCGGACACGGCGTGCGAGGTCGGGTTGACGGCGTACACGCGGCCGGCGAAGTCGCCGGTGATGAGGTTGCGCACCAGCGCCTGGCCGATCGTCTCCTGCCGCCGGCTGGCGCCGATCACCGCGACCGAGCGCGGGTTGAAGAACTTGTCGATCGAGGCCGACTCGGCCTTGTGCTCGCGCGCCGACATCAGCCCGATGGCGGTGTCGGTGGGGTCGATCGAGAACTCGAGCTGCAGCACGCCCTCGTCGTACTCGCTGGCGACGCGGTAGCCGGCGTCGCGGAAGGTCTGGATCATCCGGCTGTTGTCCGGCAGCACCTCGGCGACGAACCGCTCGACGCCGCGCTCGCGGCCCGCCTGGGCGAGGTGCTCCAGCAGCAGCTGCCCGATCCCGCGGCCCTGGTGCTGGTCCTCGACCAGGAACGCGACCTCGGCCTCGCCCGGCTTGATCACGTCGTAGCGACCGACCGCGATGATCTGCCCCTGGAGGGTGAGCACGAGCGCGACCCGGTTGACGTTGTCGACGTTGGTGAAGCGGTCGACGTCGCGGTCGGAGAGCCGCGGCATCGGGGAGAAGAAGCGGTAGTACTTCGACTGGTCCGAGACGCGGGAGTAGAACTCGACGAAGACGTCACGGTCCTCGGCCCGGATCGGCCGGATGTGAGCGGTCCGCCCGTCCCGGAGCAGGACGTCGGCCTCCCAGTGCGTGGGGGCGTCGGTGGCGGTCACGCGTGAAATCTAGCGTGGACCGGTGAACCCGGCGTGCCCCTGACGTTTCTGTGGGTGGCAGTTGAAAGAATCAGCGTCATGGCGCGGCGTAGCACGAAGCAGGACCTTCCCGACGACTTCGAGGAGCACATCCTCGACACCGACATCAAGCAGGAGATGGAGACCTCCTTCCTGGAGTACGCGTACTCCGTCATCTACTCCCGCGCGCTGCCGGACGCCCGGGACGGCCTCAAGCCGGTGCAGCGCCGGATCCTCTACACGATGAACGACATGGGCCTGCGGCCCGACCGCGGCCACGTCAAGAGCGCGCGCGTCGTCGGTGAGGTCATGGGTCGGCTGCACCCCCACGGCGACGGCGCCATCTACGACGCCATGGTGCGGATGGCGCAGCCCTGGTCGATGCGGCTGCCGTTCATCGACGGGCACGGCAACTTCGGCTCGCCCGACGACTCCCCCGCGGCGATGCGCTACACCGAGGCCCGGATGGCCCCGTCCGCGGTCGCGATGACCGCCTCGATCGACGAGGACACCGTCGACTTCAAGCCCAACTACGACAGCCGCGAGCTCGAGCCGTCGGTGCTGCCGGCGGCGATCCCCAACCTGGTCGTCAACGGCACGACGGGCATCGCGGTCGGCATGGCGACCAACTGCGCGCCGCACAACCTGATCGAGGTCGTCCAGGCGCTGCGGCACCTGATCACGCACCCGAAGGCCACCGTCGACGACCTGATGCGCTTCATCCCCGGCCCCGACCTGCCGACCGGCGGCAAGATCGTCGGCCTCGAGGGCATCCGTGACGCCTACGAGACGGGCCGCGGCTCGTTCCGGATGCGCGCGACCGCACGGGTCGAGGCCATCACCAACCGGCGCAAGGGCATCGTCGTCACCGAGCTCCCGTACGGCGTGGGCACCGAGAAGGTCATCGAGCGGATCAAGCTGCTCGTGCAGAGCAAGAAGCTGCAGGGCATCTCCGACATCAAGGACCTCACCGACCGCAGCCACGGGCTGCGGCTGGTGATCGAGGTCAAGAACGGCTTCGTCCCCGAGGCGCTCCTCGAGCAGCTCTACAAGCAGACGCCGATGGAGGACTCCTTCGGCATCAACGCCGTCGCCCTGGTCGACGGCCAGCCGCGCACGCTCGCGCTCAAGGAGATGCTCGAGGTCTTCCTGCTGCACCGCTTCGACGTCGTACGCCGTCGCTCGCTCTTCCGCCGCACGAAGGCCGCCGACCGGCTGCACCTGGTCGAGGGCCTGCTGCTCGCGATCCTCGACATCGACGAGGTCATCCAGCTGATCCGCACCAGCGACAACGCCGCCGCCGCCAAGGAGCGGCTGATGACGGTCTTCGACCTGAGCGAGATCCAGGCCGACTACATCCTCGACATGCCGCTGCGCCGGCTGACGAGGTTCTCCAAGCTCGAGCTGGACAAGGAGCAGGACGAGCTCAAGCGCACCATCGAGGACCTCGACGCGATCCTCGGCGACGACAAGCTGCTCCGCAAGGTCGTCTCCGACGAGCTCGGCGAGGTCGCGAAGACCTACGGCACCCCGCGCCGTACGGTCCTGCTCGAGTCGTCCGGGACGTCGGTCACCGCCAGCGCCGTCGCGCTGGAGGTCGCCGACGACCCGTGCTTCGTCTACCTGTCCTCGACCGGCCTGCTGGCCCGCAGCGCCAACGCCGAGCAGCCCGGTCAGGGTGGTGGCCGCGCCAACCACGACGTCGTCGTCTCGATGGTCCGCGCCACGGCGCGCGGCGAGATCGGTGGCCTGACCAGCACCGGCCGGCTGGTCAAGATCGGCGTGCTCGAGCTGCCGCAGCTGCCCGACACCGCCAACGACCCGCACCTCGCGGGCGGCCTCCAGGTGAGCGAGATCCTGTCGCTCGAGCCCGGCGAGCGCCTGCTGGGGCTGTGCACCCTCACGACCGAGGGGCCGGGCCTGGTGCTCGGCACCCGCCAGGGCACGGTCAAGCGGGTCAACCCGGAGGTGCTCGGCCGCGACGACTGGGAGGTCATCCGGCTCGCCGACGGCGACGAGGTCGTGGGCGCGGTCGAGCTGGCCACCGGCCACGAGACGCTCTGCTTCATCACCACCGACGCGCAGCTGCTGCACTTCGGGGCCGACGGCGTCCGTCCCCAGGGGCGATCGGGCGGTGGTATGGCCGGCGTCCGCGTCACCGCGGGCGAGCGGGTCGCGTGGTTCGGCGTCGTCGACCCGGACGCCCCCGAGGGCTCGGTCGTGGTCACCTCCTCCGGCTCCTCGACGGCCCTGCCGGGCACCGAGCCGGGCGCCCTGAAGGTCGCACCGTTCTCCGAGTACCCGCCCAAGGGACGCGCCACCGGCGGCGTCCGGTGCCACCGGTTCCTGAAGGGCGAGGACACCCTGGTCTTCGCCTGGGTCGGTACGGCGCCCGCCCGTGCCGCCGCCGCCAGCGGCTCCCCCATCGACCTGCCCGAGGCGACCGGCAAGCGCGACGGGTCCGGCGTCCCGGCCGGCCAGGCGCTTGCGGCGTGTGCCGGGCCGGTCGCCGCGCGGGTCCGTGTGGAAGGGTGACCGCGTGAACTCTCGGAGCCGCCTGGCCGCGGCCGTCCTGACCGGCGTCCTGACCGCACTCCCCCTGACCGCGTGCAGCGGCAGCGACAGTGGTGGAGGCTCGAGCGCGACGCCGACGGAGGTCTTCGCAGCAGCGAAGACCCACCTCGACGAGACCAGCGGCGTCGACCTGTCCCTCACGACCGAGGACCTTCCCGACGGCGTCACCGGCGTCGAGAAGGCCGAGGGCGTGGGCACCCACGACCCGGCGTTCGACGGCAAGATCACCGTCGTGCTGTCCGGTCAGGCCTTCGAGGTGCCGATCATCGCGGTCGACGACAAGGTCTACGCCCAGCTGCCGCTGACGACCGGCTGGCAGGACGTCGACCCGGCCGAGTACGGCGCGCCCGACCCGGCGCAGCTGATGAGCACCGACACCGGCTTCTCCGCGCTGCTGCCCGCCACGACCGGCGTGAAGAAGGGTGGCAGCGTGCGCGGCGGCGCGGACAACAAGGAGGTGCTCACCGAGTACACCGGCACGGTCGGCGCCGACACGATGAAGAACATCATCCCGACGGCGACCGGCGACTTCGACGTGACGTACACGATCACCGACGACGACGAGCTGCGCAGCGC
Organism: Nocardioides conyzicola; assembly: GCF_039543825.1. Taxonomy (NCBI): domain Bacteria; kingdom Bacillati; phylum Actinomycetota; class Actinomycetes; order Propionibacteriales; family Nocardioidaceae; genus Nocardioides; species Nocardioides conyzicola. Next base: position 260,576 of record NZ_BAABKM010000005.1, read on the forward strand.
GAAGCTCACCGGGGTCTTCTACCAGGACTCGACGTCGATGACCTACGAGGTGACCTTCGAGGACTACGGCACCGAGAAGGACATCACCGCGCCGTGACCGCGCCATGAGCCAGGCCCGGACGAGGTCGTCGCGCTGGCTGCTGGCCCTGGCCGCGGTGGCCGTGGCCTTCGCGGCAGCGGACACCTACGTCGTCGTCCTGGCCCTGCCCGACATGATGGCCAGCGCCGGGATCCCGGTCGAGCAGCTGCAGCGCGCGGCGCCGATCGTGTCCGGGTTCCTGCTCGGGTACGTCGCGATGCTGCCGCTGATCGGCCGCATCGCCGACCTCCGCGGCCGGGTGCCGGTGCTGGTGGCCGCGCTGCTGGTCTTCGCGCTCGGCTCGCTCGTGACGACCCTCGCCTACGACCTGCCGACCATGGTCACCGGACGGTTCCTCCAGGGCGTCGGTGGCGGCGGGCTGGTCCCGGCGACGCTCGCCCTGGTGGCCGACCTCTACCCGGCGCAGCGCCGCGGCATCCCGCTGGGCATCGTCTCCGCGGTCCAGGAGATCGGCAGCGTCCTCGGTCCCCTCTTCGGCGCCCTCGTGCTCGCCGTCGCCGACTGGCGGGTGATCTTTCTGGTCAACCTCGCCGTCGGCCTCGTCCTCGCCGCCGCGATCCGTTCGCTCTCGCACCGGGTGGTCGAGGAGGGTGCGCAGCCACCGTCCCGCAACCACCGCTTCGACTGGATCGGCCTCCTCCTCGCCCTCGTCACGCTCGTCTCCGGCGTGCTCGTCTTCACCCAGCCCAGCCAGCTGATGCGCGACCTCACGTACGGCCAGCTCTTCATCCCGATCACCGGCGACAGCCGCTGGCTGACCCCGCTGGGCGTGACCGCGATCGGCGCGCTCGTGCTGCTGGTGGTGCGGTGCTGCACCGCGCGGCGACCGCTCCTCGACCTCCCCGACTGGGTCCGCACGGTGCGCGAGGCCGACGTGGTCGGCGCGATGCTGCTGGCGCTCGCCCTGGCCGGGGTGATCCTGGCCTTCGCCACCGCCGACCCCAAGGTGCAGGTCTTCTCCGACCAGGGGCTCTGGTACCTCCTCGGCGCCGCACTCGCCGGGGTCGGCTTCGTGGTGCACCTGCGCCGGACCGACCGGCCCCTGGTGCCGACCGGCGCGCTCCGGCGTACGCCGGCGTGGGGAGCCATGCTGGTCAGCTTCTTCATCGGCGCGGCCCTGATCGCGGCGCTCATCGACATCCCGCTCTTCGCGCGGACGACGGTCTACCCCGGCTCGCAGCTGATGGCGGCGCTGGTGCTGGTGCGCTTCCTGGTCGCGCTGCCGGTCGGAGCCGTGGTCGGCGGCTACCTGACGCACCGGCTGCCGGCGGGCGTCGTCACCGCGATCGGCATGGTGCTGGCCGCGGCGGGCTTCCTGTGGATGGCGACCTGGGGACTCGAGTCGCTGGACAGTCCGGTCGCGACGCTGCCGCTGGTGATCGGGGGCCTCGGCTTCGGGCTCGCGCTGGCGCCGGTCAACGCCGCCGTGCTCGCCAGCACCGGCGACGACGTGCACGGCCTGGCCAGCGCCTTCGTCGTGGTGTCCCGGATGGTCGGCATGCTGGTCGGCATCTCCGCGCTCACCACGATCGGGCTGCGCCGCTACTACGCCGAGCAGGCCGACGTCCCCTCGGTCCGCGACGTCTGCGAGGGGGCCAGCCGCTGCAAGGAGTTCACCCGGCTGCTCAAGGTCGCCGGCATCGCCCAGGAGCAGACGGTCTTCACCGGTGCCGCGGTGTGCGCGCTGGTCGCCGCGGTGCTCGCGCTGGTCCTCTTCCGCCGTGCGCCGACCCGCGCCATCTCGACCGGCGACCTCCTGCGGTCGGCGGGCTGATCGGTTGGCTATCGTGCCAGCCGTGAGCTTCGACGACCTGCTGGCCGCCAACCGCGAGTTCGCGGCCTCCTTCGACCTCGCCGGCTTCGACGGCGTCGCCCATGCCGGCGTCGCGATCGTCACCTGCATGGACTCGCGCATCGATCCGCTGCGGATGCTCGGGCTCAAGGCGGGCGACGCCAAGATCTTCCGCAACCCCGGCGGCCGCGTGACGCCCCAGGCGTTGGAGGCGCTGGTGCTCGGCGTGCACCTGCTCAAGGTCGAGCGGGTGCTGGTCGTCCCGCACACCCGCTGCGCCGTCGCCAGCAACACGGAGGCCGAGCTGCGCGAGAAGGTCGGTGCCTCGGCCGGCATCGACGCCTCCTGGCAGCCCTTCCCGGTCGTGCTCGACCAGGTCGCCGCCCTCGGCGAGGACGTCCAGAAGGTGCGCTCCCACCCCCTCGTCCCCGACAGCATCGAGGTCGGCGGCTTCCTCTACGACGTCGACACCGGGCTGCTCGAGCAGCGGTACTGACCTGCGTCAGCAGGCGGTCCCGCGGTCGACCGACAGCACCGCGCCGGTCACCGACGCGGCCGCGTCCGAGGCGAGGTACGCCACCGCGTCGGCGATGTCGCGCGGCGGCATGAACCCGTAGCGGGCACCGGCCGTCTCCATCAGCAGACCCCAGTCCAGCTGGGAGTCGGCGTGCTCGGCCGCCGCCTTGGTCGGCAGGTCCGTCTGCACGCCGCCGGGGCAGATCGTGTTGACCCGGATGCCGTCCGCCGCGAGCTCCAGCGCCAGGGACTTCATCAGCAGGATGACGCCGCCCTTCGAGGCGCAGTACGCCGCCTGGTAGGGCTGGGCGCGCAGCCCAGCGATGGACGCGATCGTGACGATGTTGCCCTTGCTCGCCCGCAGGTGCGGCAGGGCCGCGTGGCTGACGAGCATCGGCCCGGTCAGGTTCACGCCGAGGTGCCGTTGCCAGACGGCGAGGTCGAGGTCCTCGAACCTCCGGAACTGGTCGATGCCGGCCACGTTGACGACGATGTCGAGGCCGCCGAGCCGGTCCGCAGCGGCGGCCACGGCGGCCTGGACCGAGGCCTGGTCGCTGACGTCGCAGGCCAGGACGTCGGCGTCCGCGTGCAGGTCGACGCCGACCACCGCCGCGCCCTCGCCCGCGAGCAGCTCGACCGTCGACCGCCCGACGCCGCCGGCCGCTCCCGTGACCAGTGCCCGCTTGCCCTCGAACCGTCCCGCCATGTGCCACCCCTGTGCTCCTGGCGTCCCAGTCGACGCTCGGGAGAAGGTATCCGCACCTCCGCAGCGAGGCGGTGGATCTGCGGGATATGACCCGAAATGACCGTGCGCGGAGCCACTTCGGCCGCGCACAATGCCGTGGTGGAACTGATCGAGCGCGCCTCCGCGCTGGCCGCGCTGCACGGGTACGCCGACGAGGCCCGGGCCGGAGCAGGGCGCATGGTGCTGGTCGCCGGCGAGGCCGGGGTCGGGAAGTCGAGCGTCCTGGACGCCCTGCGGGCCGGCCTGACAGAGACGCGCTGGTACGCCGGCGCGTGCGACGGCCAGTTCGTGCCGCGCCCGCTCGGGCCGTTCCTCGAGGTCGCCGCGTCGCTGGGCGGATCGCTGTCGACCATCGCCGACACGGCGGCGCACCGGGAGGACCTCTTCGCCGGTCTGCTCGCGCAGCTGCAGGAGGTCGCCGGTCCCGGCGGGATCGTCGTCGTGGCGATCGAGGACGTGCACTGGGCGGACGAGGCGACCCTCGACCTACTGCGGTTCCTCGCCCGCCGGCTGCGCACCGCCCCGGTCCTGGTGCTGGCGACCTACCGCGACGACGCGCTCGAGCCGGGCGACCCGCTCCGGGTCGCGCTCGGCGACCTCGCGGCACAGCGGACCACGCGCCGGGTGGAGCTGCCGTCGCTGTCGCGCGACGGCGTACGCCGCCTGGCCGGTGAGGTGGCCGTCGACCCCGACAGCCTCCACCGGCTGACCGGCGGCAACCCGTTCCTGGTCACCGAGGTGCTGCAGTCGGGCAGCGAGGACGTGCCTGTGTCCGTGCGCGACGTCGTCCTCGCCCGGGCGGCCGCGCTGGATGCCCCTGCCCGAGCGGCCCTCGACATCGCGTCGGTGCTCGGCACCCGGTTCGACGCCGACGTGCTGCTGGCGGCCGCGGGTGCCTCGGCCGCCGAGCTCGACCGGCTCGTCGGCTGCGGGATCCTCGTCGGCGACGCGTCGGGCCTCCGCTTCCGCCACGAGATCGCCCGGCTCGCCATCGAGACCAGCCTGGCCGCGCACCGCCGACGCCCCTCTCACGCCGCCGTGCTCGCGGCCCTGCTCGCCGCCGGCTGCGACGACGACGCCCGGCTCGCCCACCACGCCGAGGCCGCCGGCGACACGGCCGCGGTGCTGGCCCACGCCCGGCCGGCCGCCGAGCGCGCCGCAGCCCTCGGGGCGCACCGCGAGGCCGCGGCGCAGTACGCCCGCGCGCTGCGGCACGCCGACGGGCTGGCGCCGCGTGAGCGCGCCACGATGCTGGACGCCCTCGGGCACGAGGACACCTTCGTCGATCGCTGGGACGAGGCCGCCTGGGCGCGCACCGAGGCGCTGGCGCTCTGGCGCGAGGTGGGCGACCCGCTGCGCGAGGGGGCCACGCTGAGCTGGCTGTCCTCGGTGCGCTGGCGGCTCTGCCAGGGAGGCGCGTCGAGCGCTGCGGCCGCCGCTGCGGTGCGGGTGCTCGAGCCTCTCGGTCCGACGCGGGAGCTCGCGTGGGCCCACCTCATGCACGCCGAGGACCTCGACGACGAGGAGCAGGGCCGGGCCGTGCGGCAGGCCGCCGACATCGCGGAGCGGACCGGGGCGCTGGACGCCCTGGTGACCGCCCAGATCGCCCTCGCGCAGCGTGCCGCCGGGGTGGGCGGGGACTGGGTGGGCACGATCCGCTCGGCCCTCGAGCTGGCCCGGCGCGAGCGCCTCGAGAAGCAGGTCGCGACGGCCTACGCCTCGGCGTACGAGCTCTTCGAGGTGCAGCACCGCTACGCCGAGGGCGAGGCGTGGTACCGCGACGGGCTCGCCTACTGCGACGAGCGCGACATCACGACGTACTCCACCTGCCTGCGCGGCCGGCGGTCCCTCGCGCTGCTCGACCAGGGTCGGTGGGACGAGGCCGCGCGGTTGGCCGAGCAGGTGCTGGCCACGCCGGCCTCCCCCGCCAACCACCTCACGTCGCTGACCAGCCTCGGGCTGCTGCGTGCGCGCCAGGGCCACGACGACGCCGAGAAGCTGCTCGAGTGCGCACTCGACGCCGCAGAGGACCTCGACGACCCGCCGTACGTCGTCCTCGTCCGCCTCGCCCGCACCGAGGCCCGCTGGCTGGTCGACGACCACGCCGGCGCGACGGAGGAGCTCGCGGCCGCCCGGGCCCGGCTGCTGCCCCGGCTGCCCTGGGAGACCGCGACCGTCCAGCTGTGGGAGGCCCGGCTCGCCGGCACGCCCGTCGAGAGCCCGGGGGTGCTGCCGGGTGACGCCGCGGCGTGGGAGGTGCTGGGCTGCGGGTACGACGCGGCCCTCCACCTGGTCGACGTCGGGGACGAGCCGTCGCTGCGCACCGCGCTCGCGCGTCTCGACGCCCTCGGCGCCGCCGGGGCCGTCGGGCTGGTCCGGCGCCGGATGCGCGACGCCGGCGTCCGCTCCATCCCGGTCGGACCGCGCAGCGCCACCCGCGAGCACCCGCTGGGGCTGACCCAGCGGCAGCACGACGTCCTCGAGCTGCTGGCCGCCGGCCTCACCAACAACGCGATCGCGGACCGGCTCTACATCAGCGCCAAGACCGTCGACCACCACGTGTCCGCGGTCCTCGGCAAGCTGGGCGTCCGCAACCGCACCGAGGCCTCCGCCGCCGCCGAGCGCCTGGGGTTGCTGAGCGCCTGACGCGGCGGTCTCGGGTCGGCGTCGTATCCCGGCTTGCCGGTTTCCGACGGCGGAAGTTGCCGACAGGGCTTGTCATTCGAACACATGTTCGATACAATGAGACATGGCCCAGCTCTTCGTCCCCGACCCCGCCACCACGGCGGCGCTCACGGACGAACGCGCGCTCCTCGACCAGATCCGCGCCCTCGAGGACACCAAGGCCCAGGCAGCCGCTCGGCAGGCCGAGCTCACCGTGCAGCTCGACCACCTGGTCCGGACCCGCCACGCCCAGGACCGCATCCCGGCTGCTCGGCAAGGCCGCGACGTCGCCGGGCTGATCGCATTCGCCCGGCGTGAGTCCCCCGCGAAAGGCTCCCGGCTCCTCGGGCTCGCGCACGCCCTGACCGAACAACCCCACCTGTACGCCGCGATGCGCGCCGGCGTCATCTCCGAGTGGCGCGCCACCCTCATCACCCGCGAGACCTCCTGCCTGTCCCGGGCGGACCGGGCGCTGGTCGACGCCGAGATCTGTGCACCGGGTCCGGACGGCACCTACCCGTTCGACGGGTGGGGCGACCGCAGACTGACCGCGGAGACCCAGAAGGCCGTCATCCGCACCGACGCCCAAGCCGTGGTCAACCGCCGGTCCAAGGCCGAAGCCGACCGTCACGTCTCCATGCGACCCGCACCCGACACCATGGCCCGCCTCTCCGCCCTGCTGACCGCCAAGCAAGGTGTCGCGGTGTGGGCGACGCTGACCCGGATCGCGGACCAAGCCAGGTCCGCCGGCGACCCCCGCACCCGCGGGCAGGTCATGGCCGACACCCTCGTGGAACGCATCACCGGCCTCGCAGACGCCACCGCCATCCCCGTCACCGTCAACGTGGTCATCTCCGACCAAGCCCTCCTGGCCGACAGCGTCGAGCCCGCGTGGCTGCACGGATACGGCCCCCTCCCCGCCGACACCCTCGACCCCGAGCACCTGGCCGCGATCCGACGGCTCTACGCCAAACCCGCCACCGGCACCCTGGTCGCGATGGAATCGGTGGCCCGGGAGTTCCCCACCGCACTCGCCCGGTTCATCGAGCTCCGCGACCGCACCTGCCGCACCCCCTGGTGCGACGCCCCCATCCGCCACCGCGACCACGCAGAAGACCACGCCACCGGCGGACCCACCACCGCGGTCAACGGCCAGGGCCTCTGCGAGCACTGCAACCACACCAAACAAGCACCCGGCTGGCGAAGCCGACCCCTCAACGGACCACCCGACCAACGCCACACCATCGAAACCGGACTCCCCACCGGCCACGTCGCCCGATCCACCGCACCCGCAACACCGCAACCGGGCACCCTGCGACCGTCCAGCCCCGCCGAGACCTACCTCCTCGAAGTCGTCCTCGCCGCCTGAGCCTGCGGGAGCTCCGCTATAGGGAGGTCTCCCGGAAGAATTGGGGGTACGTCCCCGATTCGCCGACCCGCCCTGCAGCGGGAGTCTCGTCCGGTCAACACCGAACGAGAGGAGGCGGCGATGCCGCTGTACATGGACGTCCACCACGTGACCGATGGAGTGTCCCGGGAGGACGTCGCACACGCGCACCAGCAGGACCTGAAGGTCCAGGGTGCGCACGACGTCAGCTACCTGCGCTACTGGGTCGACGAGGCCCAGGGCAAGATCTTCTGCCTCGTCGAGGCGCCGAGCGCGGAGGCGGCCAACACGGTCCACCGCGAGGCGCACGGCCTCGTGGCCGACGAGATCTTCGAGGTCACCGAGGGCGCCTGAGCGCCACCCCCTGACCGGCACGCCGTCGCCACCGTCCCCCGACCCCGTGCGGCGGCGTGCCGACCCCCCACCCCAGAAGACGGAGAAATCGCATGTCATCCCACCCGTGGTCCCTGCGGACCCGCATCCTGCTGGCCACGTTCGTCGCGGCCTGCGGGCTCATCACCGTGGCCGGTCCGGCCCCGGCCAACATCCCCGCTCCGGAGGGCGACGCGTCCTCGAAGCTCAGCAAGCAGGTCGAGCGGGTGCGCCACCACACGGCGCCGTACCGCCACGTCGCCAAGGCCAAGGCCGCCGGTTACTCGCTGCTCAAGGACGCCTCCGGCATCGCCTGCATCGACGACCCGGCGGGCGGCATGGGCGTCCACCTCGTCAAGGGCAAGCTCGTGGCCGACGGCAAGGTCCGGGCCAACCGGCCGGAGGCGCTCGTCTACGAACCCACCCGCGCCGGCAAGCGCCTGGTCGCCGTCGAGTACGTCGTGTTCCGCAAGGACTGGCGCGCCGCGCACCCCACCGGTCGCCCGCACCTCTTCGGGCGGACGTTCGAGCTCCAGCGCGCGGACAACCGCTACGGCCTGCCGCCCTTCTTCGAGCTGCACCTCTGGGCGTGGAAGCACAACCCGGCCGGCCTGTTCGACGACTGGAACCCCGAGGTGTTCTGCCGCTAGGTCACCGCGTCGAAACGCTCGAGCTGGCTCCTCACAGGGCCACCTCGAGCGTCTCGACGCTGTCGTCCGCCCGGTGCCGCACCTGGAGTCGTAGGACGTCGCCGTCGACTGTCACGATGGCGGCCGCCCGGTGACGGACCGCGGTTGTGTCGAGAGCGTCCCGGACCCAGGCCAGCTCGTCCGGCTCGCCCTCGCCCCAGCTCATCGTCCAGTCGGCCGGCCCGGACAGCCAGTTGACCGGCGCCACCATCTCCGGCACGCCTTGCAGCGTCAGGACGATCCCGAAGGGCTGCGGCGTGTGGCCACCACGCCGGAGGGTGCGGACCCACGAGGACGCGACGGCCGCGAGCATCACCGCGTCTCCCTGGAGGTCGATCGGGTCGAGCGGTCGCGGACTATGCGACGTGCCCTTCGCGGCAGCATCGCCGTCGACGAGCAGCCTCTCGAGGACCCCGAATCGCTCGACCGGGCCATCCGTTTTCACCTCGACGACCGGCCACGGGCCGCCGAGCGGACGCAGCGAGCCCTCGTGCCACAGGTCATCCGCCGGCCGGTCGAGGCCGCGACCCCGCGCGGCGTACCGCTCCTCCAGGACTCCTCGCTCACATCGGCAGAACACCTCCACGACCTGGCCCGGCAGCGCGGCCAGCTCGGCGATCGCCCGCTCCCGGTCGACCCACACGCTGTCGAGGACCGCGTCGTCGTTGTCGTGAGCGAGCGCGAGCAGGGCCCGTACGGCGGCCGCGCCAAGCCGTCGCGACTCGTCGATGCTCTCCGCCCCGAGCGACTCCACCAGCCCGGCCTTGATCGTGTCCTTGGCCAGCAGCGGCCAGCCGAGCTCGGCCGCGAGCACCGGAGCCAGGGTGGACTTCCCGGAGGCCGGCGGGCCGGTCACGACGACGTACATGCGACCAGTCTGGCGCACCGGGTGGCTCGGGTCGTGTGCCTGAGAACTAGCCACAGCCCGGCGTCAGGCACACGACTCGTCAACCCACCAGGAGGTCGTACCGCGCCGCGAACTCCTGCGCCGTCAGCGTCGCGAGGTGAGCGTCGACCTCCGCCAGCGACCTGCGAGCCCTCCGGAGGCGACGTTCGACCGCCACGCCCACTCCGCCGAGCACCCAGTCGCTCCGTGTCCGTGGAATCCTGATCAGCCGCACCCAGTACGCCGAGCCTGCGGGCGCATCCGCGTCGACCGGCGCCGGCAGCCCGTCCATCAGGCGTCCAGCGTCTCCACGTCGACCTCGTACGCGCCCTGCACGATGAACTCCTTGCGCGGGGCGACGTCGGAGCCCATCAGCAGCTCGAAGACCCCGGCGGCGCCCTCGGCGTCGTCGATGGTCAGCCGTCGCAGGGTCCGGTGGCGCGGGTCCATGGTGGTCTCCGCCAGCTGGTCGGCGTCCATCTCACCGAGACCCTTGTAGCGCTGCACGGGGTCCTTCCACCTGACGTTCTTCTTCTTCAGGTCGGCCAGGGTGCGCTGCAGCTCGTCGTCGGAGTAGGTGTAGACGTACTTCTCCATGCCCTTCTTCGGGTTGGAGATCTCGATGCGGTGCAGCGGCGGCACGGCGGTATAGACGCGCCGGTCGGTGATCAGGTCCGGCATGTACTTGAAGAAGAGCGTCGCCAGCAGGCACCGGATGTGGGCGCCGTCGGAGTCGGCGTCGGCCATGAAGATGATCCGGCCGTAGCGCCGGGCCTCGAGCTCGAACGTGCGCCCGGAGCCCGCGCCGACGACCTGGATGATCGAGGCGCACTCGGTGTTCTTCAGCATGTCGCCGACCGAGGCCTTCTGGACGTTGAGGATCTTGCCACGGATCGGCAGCAACGCCTGGAACTCGGAGTTGCGGGCCAGCTTGGCCGTGCCGAGCGCCGAGTCACCCTCGACGATGAAGAGCTCGGTCTTCTCGTTGTCGGCCGCCCGGCAGTCGGCGAGCTTGGAGGGCAGCGCGGAGGACTCGAGGGCGTTCTTGCGCCGCTGCGTCTCCTTGTGCTGACGGGCCGCGATCCGGGTCTTGGCCGCGCCGGCGACCTTCTCCATGACCAGCTTGGCCTGCGCCTTCTCGGCCCGCTTGGTGGACGTCAGGAACTGCTTGAGCTCCGCCGACACGACCTTGCGTACGACGGTCCGCGCGGCTGGCGTACCGAGGATCTCCTTGGTCTGGCCCTCGAACTGGGGCTCCGCGAGGCGGACGGTCACGACCGCGGTCATGCCCTCCATGACGTCGTCCTTGATCACGTCGTCGTCGTTGACCTTGAGCACCTTGGTCGCCTTCATGGCGTCGTTGAAGGTGCGGGTGACGGCGGCCTCGTAGCCGCTGACGTGCGTGCCGCCCTTGGGCGTCGCGATGACGTTGACGAAGGACCGCATCACGGTCTCGTAGCCGGTGCCCCAGCGCACGGCCACGTCGACGTGCAGCTCGCGCTCGACGTCCTGCGGGGTCATGTGGCCCTGGGCGTCGAGCATCGGGACGGTCTCGGTGAACGTGTCGGAGCCCTGCAGCCGGATGATGTCGGTCACCGGCTCGTCGGGGGCGAGGAAGTCGGCGAACTCCGCGATGCCGCCGTCGTGGCGGAACTTCTCCTCGCGGGGCGTCTCGCCGCGCAGGTCGCGGATCACGATCTCGAGACCCGGCACGATGAACGACGTCTGCCGGGCCCGACCGATCAGGTCCTCGAAGACGAAGTCGGCGTCCTTGGTGAAGATCCGCCGGTCCGGCCAGAACGTGATCCGGGTGCCCGACCTGCCCTTGGCGACCCGGCCGCCCTTGCGAGTGAGCCCGGACCTCGGCTCGAACGGCGCGTCCGGCCCGGGTCCGGTGAAGACACCCGGCGCCCCGTGCTTGAACGACAGGCCCTGCTCGGACGGCGATCGCTGGACGTCGATGTCCATCCGCGCCGACAGCGCGTTGACGACCGACAGGCCCACACCGTGCAGGCCGCCGGTCGCGACGTACGAGCCGCCGCCGAACTTGCCGCCCGCGTGCAGCTTGGTCGCGACGACCTCGACCCCCGGGAGCCCGGTCTTGGGCTCCTTGTCGGTCGGGATGCCACGTCCGTCGTCGTGCACCTCGGCCGAGCCGTCCGGGTGGAGGGTCACCTCGACGCGGTGCGCGGCGCCGGCGAGCGCCTCGTCCACCCCGTTGTCGATGATCTCCCAGAGGCAGTGCATGAGGCCGCGGGTGTCGGTCGAGCCGATGTACATCCCGGGCCGCTTGCGCACCGCCTCCAGTCCCTCGAGGACGAGGAGGTGTGCCGCGTTGTACGTGTTGTCGATCGTGGGGCTCCTGCAGGGCTGGAAATCCAATTGTTACGTGGACACCGAATCTACCTGCGACACGCCGAGGAACGATGAAGGCACGCTCGTCAGGGGCGGGTCTAGCGTGGGGAACACTTCCCCGGGCACCACGGTTAGGCACTACCTCCGGTCGAGCAGCAGGGCCGGCAGGGCAAATTCCCGCAGCGGCAGGTGTTCCAGGCTTGGAAATCCGCCGATGTGGGAAGACCCAGCATGATTGGATGATGTGTCAGGCGCCACGGAGCACAGTTTGACCGGGACGGGAATCTTGGACCGGGTCGCTACGTTGAGTCAGACACCGAGGCAGGATGAGAAATGAGGCCGATGTGACTACTGCACTTGCCCCCAACACCGCAGCGCTCAGCGCCGTGGACCGTTGCGACCGTTGCGGCGCCCAGGCCTACCTCCGTGTGGAGCTCCAGTCGGGCGGTGAGCTGCTCTTCTGCGCTCACCACGCGCGAGAGCACGGAGACAAGCTCAAGGAGATCGCCGCCAACGTCGTCGACGAGACCCACAAGCTGTCCGCCACGCCGACCACCCCGACCGACTGACGAACGCAGGTCACCGACCTCCGTACGACTTCGCTACGGCCCCAGACGAGACGTCTGGGGCCGTAGCGCATTTCTGGGTGGCGTGCCGTGTGACAGGGTGCTGCCCGTGACCGCCCCCACCCTGATCGCCGCGCTCCTGGTGGCGGTCGGCCTGGTCGGCATCCTGGTCCCGATCCTGCCGGGATCTGCGCTGGTCGTCGGCGGCATCCTGGTCTGGGCGTGGGCCGAGGGTGGCCCGGTCGCCTGGACGGTCTTCGGCGTGGCCACCGCGCTGGTGGCCGTTGGCACGATCGTGAAGTACGTCGTCCCCGGCCGCCGTCTCGAGGTCGCGGGCATCCCGGCGTCGACGCAGTGGGCCGGCGTCGGCCTGGGCGTCCTCGGCTTCTTCGTCGTCCCCGTGGTCGGGCTGTTCCTCGGCTTCGTGCTCGGCGTCTACCTGGCCGAGGCCGCCCGGGTCGGCAGCAAGGACGCCTGGCCCTCCACCGTCCACTCCCTCAAGGCGGTCGGCCTGAGCATCGTCATCGAGTTCCTGGCGGCCTTCGCCGCGACCGTCGTCTGGGTCGTCGGCGTGGTCATGACATGAGCATCCTGCTGTCGCTCTTCGCCGCCGCGTCGTACGGGCTGGGCGACTTCAACGGCGGCCTCTTCTCGCGTCGCGGCGGAGCCTGGGCCGTCTCGCTCGTCGCCCAGCTCGCGGGTACGGCGCTGGTCCTGCTCCTGGTCGTCGTCGACGGCGGCTCCCCCACCGGCGGGGACCTCGCCTGGGCGGGGGTCGCGGGCGTCGGCAACGGCTTCGGTACGGCGTTCCTCTACCGCGGGCTGTCGTCCGGCCGGATGGGCGTGGTGGCCCCGGTCTCGGGCGTCGGCGCGGTGCTGGTCCCCGTCGTGGTCGGCGTGCTCACCGGCGAGCGCCCCGGCGCCCTGGTCTGGATCGGGGTGCTGCTCGCGCTGCCGGCGATCTGGCTGGTCTCGCGCGAGCCGGCGACCGACGCGCCTCCCGGCACGGGCTCCGGGATCCTGGACGGCGTCCTCGCCGGGCTCGGCTTCGGGACGCTCTTCGCGGCGCTGGCCCAGATCCCGGCCGAGGCCGGCTTCCTCCCCCTCGCGCTCAACCAGCTCATCGCCGGCGGCGCGATCATCCTCGTCGCCCTGGCCCTGCACCAGGACTGGGTGCCCCGCAACCGCTACGCCCTCGGCGGCGCCCTCAGCGGGGCGCTCGGTGCGCTGGCGACCGGCCTCTTCCAGGTGGCGACCCATCACGGGTACCTGACCGTGGCCGCGGTCATCACCTCGCTCTACCCCGCGTTCACGGTGCTGCTCGCCGCGACCGTGCTGCGCGAGCACGTGCACCGCACCCAGGCGGTCGGTCTGGCGCTGTGCGCCGGAGCCGTCGTGCTGGTCGCCGCGGGCTAGGTGCGACTAGGGTCCGCCCGTGGCCCCGGCAGTGGACGACCTCGTCTCGCGCACCGCCGCGGCCCTGGCCGGTGAGATGGAGGGCCTGGCCGACCACCTCGTCGGCCGGATGCTCCACGAGATCCCCGAGCTCGACGGCGACCCGGCGCTGGTCGAGCTCCTGCGGGTGAGCGTCACCGCCAACATCCGGATGGCCATGCAGCGCTTCGCGCTCGGCGAGCGCCGTCCCGACCAGCCCCCGGACTCGGCCGTCGAGTACGCCCGCCGGCTCGCCCAGCACGGCGTACCGGTCAGTGCCCTGCTCCGTGCCTACCGGCTGGGCCAGGCGGAGTGCCAGCAGCTGATGATCGAGGCCTTCGCCCGCGGCACCGACGACCCGGCGGCGATCGTCGCGGCGACCGTGGAGTTCTCGGCGGCCACGTTCGACTACATCGACGTCATCTCGGAGCAGGTCGTCCAGGCGCACCAGGACGAGCGCCGACGCTGGTTGCAGAGCAGCGCGGCCGCCCGGTCCGCCCAGGTCGCGACGGTGCTGGCGGGCGACGCCCTCGACCCCGGCCAGGCGGAGCGGCTGCTCGGCTACGGCCTCGGCCAGGCCCACCTCGGGCTGGTGCTGTGGTGCGACCCGCCACGTGGCGACGCGCTCGACCTCCTGGGCCGCGACGTCGCCCGGCTGGCGGCGGCCGCCGGCTGCCTGCGCGAGCCCCTGGTCGCGCCGGCCGACGCCGCCACCCTCTGGGCCTGGCTGCCGCTCCCCCGCGCCGGTGTCGACGTCCGGACCCTGACGACGGCCACCGCCGGCGTACGCGTCGCCGTCGGCGAGCCCGGAAGCGACGTCGACGGCTTCCGGTCCACCCACCGGCAGGCGCTCGCCGCCCGCGCGGTGGCGCTGGGGGCCGACGACCAGGCGCGCTCCGCGGTCACGACGTACGCCGAGGCCGGGCTGGTCGCGCTGCTGAGCACCGACGTCGCCGACGTGTCCGCCTGGGTGCAGGGCGTGCTCGGCGACCTCGCGCTCGACGACGCGGCGCACGAGCGGCTCCGGGAGACCGCCCGGGTGCTGCTCGCCCACCAGGGCAGCCACACCGCCGCGGCCGCGGAGCTGTCGCTGCACAGGAACACCGTCCAGTACCGCCAGCGCAGGGCCGAGGAGGCCCGCGGCCGCCCGCTCCGCGACGGCCGGCTCGACGTCGAGGTCGCCCTGCTGGTGTGTCACCTGCTCGGCCGCCGCGTGCTGCGACGTTTGGGCTGACAGCACAACGCGGCGCCCGAACTTCGGGTCCGCGGGCGGATCCGGGGTGACGGTCGCCACACCTACCGTCCGAGCATGGGATTCCTCCAGCCGAACCTCCCCGAGGTCGACGACGCCTGGCGCGCCGGCACCCGCGCCGAGCGGATGCGCCCGATGGCCCGCCACGTGGCCGAGATCGGCTTCGGCACGCCCGACGTCGTCTTCCTCGTCTACCTCGTCAAGATCGGCCTGTACGTCGCGGGCGGGCTCGCGTTCGCCCTGCTGACACCGGGCATCGACCAGGTCACCGCCGTCGGCGCCTTCCAGAAGGTGGTCCTCTGGACGCTGCTCTTCGAGGTCGTCGGGCTCGGCTGCGGCTTCGGCCCCCTCAACCTGCGGATGATGCCGCCGCTCGGGTCGTTCCTCTACTGGCTCCGGCCCGGCACCATCCGGCTGCCGCCGTGGCCGGGACGCGTCCCACTGACCCGCGGCACCCGGCGTACGCCCGTCGACGTCGCGTTGTACGCCGCCCTGCTGCTGACCACCCTGTGGGCGTTGGTGTCTCCCGGTCCGGTGGTCGAGCGGGAGCGGGTCGCCGCGATGCTCGTCGTGCTGGCCGTCGTCGGACTGCGGGACAAGACGATCTTCCTCGCCGCCCGCTCCGAGGTGTACGCCGCGCTCGCGGTCACCTTCCTCCTGACCGGCGCCGACGTGGTCGTGGCCGCCAAGCTGGTGATGCTGGCGATCTGGTGGGGCGCGGCGACCTCCAAGCTCAACCGGCACTTCCCGTTCGTCGTCCAGGCGATGATGAGCAACAGCCCGGTCCTGCGCTCGAAGCGGCTCAAGCACCTCTTCCACCGCGACTTCCCCGACGACCTGCGTCCCTCGCGGGTGGCGGCGACGTTGGCCCACGTCGGGACCGCCGTGGAGTACTCCGCGCCGCTCGTGCTCTTCGTCTCACACGGCGGCTGGGTGACGGCGGTGGCCGCGACGGTGATGATCTGCTTCCACCTGCAGATCCTCACCAGCTTCCCGATGGGCGTCCCGTTGGAGTGGAACGTCTTCATGATCTACGGGATCCTCACGCTCTTCGTCCACGACGCGGGGGTCGGCGTCGGCGACGTCACGACCTGGTGGCCGATCGTCCTGCTGATGACGGTCGTCGTCGGCACCGTCGTCGTCGGCAACCTGGCACCGCGCCTCGTCTCCTTCCTGCCCGGGATGCGCTACTACGCGGGCAACTGGGACACGTCGTACTGGTGCTTCACCGAGGCCGGGCTGGCCAGGCTCGACGCCGGCACCGTCAAGGCCTCGCTGCTCCCCCACCAGCAGCTGGAGAAGATCTACGGTCCGGAGGAGGCGGAGATCCCGCAGTTCATCGGCTACGCGTTCCGGGCCATGCACAGCCACGGACGGGCGCTCTTCTCGCTCATCCCGCGGGCCATCGGGTCCCGGCCCGAGAGCGACTACCGGGTCATCGAGGGGGAGCTGGTCGCCGGTGCCGTGCTCGGCTGGAACTTCGGCGACGGCCACCTCCACGACGAGCAGCTGATCGCGGCGCTCCAGGAACGCTGCGGCTTCGAGGACGGCGACGTCCGCGTGGTCCTGCTCGAGGCGCAGCCGATCCACCGGCAGCGGCAGCAGTACCGGCTCGTCGACGCCGCCATGGGCGAGCTCGAGCGCGGCTACGTCCTGGTCGCCGACATGTGCGAGCGCCAGCCCTGTGACACGGACCTGCCGGTGCACGTGACGTCCGGGTTGCGCCGTACGGCAGAGTCGGGGGCGTGAGCACCCCGGACGCGGTCGTCGTCGGCTCCGGCCCCAACGGGCTGGCCGCCGCGATCACGCTCGCCCAGGCAGGCCTGTCGGTCACCGTGCTCGAGGCCCGCGACACGATCGGCGGCGGCACCCGGACCGAGGAGCTGACCGTGCCGGGCGTGCTCCACGACGTCTGCTCGGCGATCCATCCCTTCGCCCTCGGCTCGCCGTACTTCTCCTCGTTGCCGCTCGCCGAGCACGGCCTGGTCTGGAAGCACCCGGAGGTCGCGCTCGCCCATCCGCTGGACGACGGCACCGCGGGCGTCATGCACCGGTCGATCGAGGAGACCGCGGCCGGGCTCGGTGCGGACGGCTCCCGCTGGCGCGGGGTGTTCGGGCCGCTGGTCGACCGCTTCGAGCCCCTCGCCGACGAGGCGCTGGGGCCGATCGTGCATCTCCCGTCGCACCCGTTCGTGCTCGGCCGGTTCGGGCTGCGTGCCGCGCTGCCGGCGACGATGCTCGGCCGGAGGTTCCGCACCGATGCCGCCCGCGCGCTCTTCGCCGGCTGCGCCGCGCACATCAGCCGGCCCCTGGACCGCCCGCTGACCTCGTCGGTCGGCACGATGCTCATCGTCGCCGGGCACCGCCACGGCTGGCCGGTGGCCGAGGGCGGCTCGCGGGCCATCACGGACGCGCTGGCGAGCCTGCTGCGCTCGCTCGGCGGCACGATCGAGACGGGGGTCCGGGTGACGTCGCTCGCCGACCTCCCGCCGTCGCGGGTCCGGCTCTTCGACACCAGCCCGACCGGCTTCGCCGACATCGCCGGGCTGAAGCAGCCCCGGTGGCGCTACGGCTACTCGGCGTACAAGCTCGACCTCGCCGTCGAGGGCGGCGTGCCCTGGACCGCGGAGGCCTGCCGCCGGGCCGGCACCGTCCACCTGGGCGGCACCCTGGAGCAGATCGCGGCGGCCGAGGCCGACGTGGCCCGCGGCCGGATGCCCGAGCGGCCCTACGTCCTGGTCGGGCAGCAGTACCTCGCCGACCCCACCCGCTCCGCCGGCGACGTGCACCCGGTGTGGGCCTACGCCCACGTGCCGCACGGGTACGACGGCGACGCGACCGAGCTCGTCCTCGCCCAGCTCGAGCGGTTCGCGCCCGGCACCCGCGAGCGGGTCGTCGGGATGCACGTGACCGACCCGGCCGGCTTCGCGGCGTACAACGCCAACTACGTGGGCGGCGACATCGCGTCCGGCGCCACGACGGTGCGGCAGCTGGTCGCCCGCCCACGGATCCGCGACCCTTACGCCACCGCGGTCCCGGGCGCCTACCTGTGCTCGGCCTCGACTCCCCCGGGCCCTGGTGTGCACGGCATGTGCGGGCACCTGGCCGCCCAGCGAGCGCTCAGGAGCTGACGAGCCAGGCCGTGTACGACCGCGGAGCGCCGAGCCAGTCGACCATCGGGTGCGAGGCATCCCAGTCGTCACGCATCTTGACCCCGATCCGGATGCTCTCGGGCGAGCCGATGCAGGTCCGGGCGGTCGCGAGGGTGAGCCGGTCCGCGGCGTAGTCGAGCCGCACCTGGTGCGGGCAGGTCAGCGGCTCTCCGACGACCTTGCCGTGGCGCACGCGCATCAGCTGGTAGTCCATGCCGGCCTGGAGGCCGGTGCTCAGCCGGTACTCGGCGCCGGCCCGGTCCGCGCGCGTGTCGATCGCGATCGTCAGACCTGCCGGCCCGCCGGTCGAGCGCCGGCGCAGGTCGGTGAACCCCACCTTCACCACCAGCCGGGTGGTCCGGTGGTCAGGGGTCACGGCACGGATGTCGGTCAGCGAGCCGGTGGTGTCGGCGGGGTCGCCGTACCGCACCTTCTCGGCGCTCGCCGGCCCGGCGAGCAGGCCGACGGCGAGCGCGGCGGCGAGGACAGTGGCGACAGAATTCCCGAGCTTCATGTCCTTCAGACTCCTCGACTGCCCCGATGGTTGCAATCAGGCGCGGACCGGCAGGCTCGACGGGCCGCGCACCAGGGGCACGGCGCGCATCCGGGCAGGCCCCGCGCGGCGCAGCCGCGGCATCCGCTGCGCCAGGGCCTGGAGTGCGACCGTGCCCTCGAGCTCGGCGATCGGACGGCCCACGCAGCGGTGGATGCCGCTCGAGAACGCCAGGTGGTCGAAGACGTCGGGGCGCGCGATGTCGAAGTCGTCCGGGCGCCGGAAGACCTCCGGGTCCCGGTTGGCGCCGCCGATCAGCACGTTGACCCACTGCCCGCGCCGGATCGGCTGCCCGGCGATCTCGGTGTCGTCAAAGGAGACGCGCCCGGTGCGCTGGACCGGTGCGTCGAAGCGGAGCGACTCCTGCACCGCCGCGCCTGCGAGCGCCGGGTCGGCGACGACCGCGGCCCACTGGTCGGGGTGGTCCAGCAGGGCGTTGACCGTGTTGCCGAGCAGGTTGACGGTCGTCTCGAACCCGGCGATCAGCAGCATCCGGCACAGCGGGACCAGCTCGACGGCGCGGAGCTCCGAGTCGCCCTCCCCCTCGACGGCGAGGAGAGCGCTGATCAGGTCGTCGCCGGGGTCGGCCCGGCGCTGCTCGATGACCTCCTCGAAGACGTGGACCATCCTGGAGGCCGCCACCATCACGTCGCGGGCCTGCCGCAGCGATCGGAAGCCCGCCGCCGCGCCGCCGAGCGTCTCGCCGTACGACGCCAGGGCGGCGCCCGCTGCGGGCGAGACGCCCAGCAGCTCGCTGATCACCGCCACCGGAAGCGGCCCGGCCAGGGCCGGCATCACGTCGAACGGCCCGTCCGCGGGGACGTCGTCGAGCAGGCGGTCGACGGTCCGCTCGATCATCCCGGTGAATTCGGCCAGGCGACGGGCGCTGAGCGCGGGCGCGATCAGCCGGCGCAGGCGGGTGTGGTCGGGCGGGTTGCGGGTGAGCACCGACCGGTCGAGCGCCGGCGCGGGCCGCGGGGCGCCCTCCGGCTCCACGCCGAAGCGCCGATCGCGCAGCACCTGCTTGCAGACGGCGTGGTTGGCCGTCGCCAGGTGACCCGTGGGCGTCGAGACGAACGGCCCGGTGGCGCGGATCCGGTCGTAGATCGGGTAGGGATCACCGGCACCGACGGCGCTCAGCCGGGCGAACTCGTTGCGGCGCACGTGCACGTCGACCAGCCCGCGCACGCGGCCGCCGTACAGCGTGGCGGCGAAGCCTGCTGCCTGACGCAGCTGCGCCGCGCGCCCGCCCCGCGTCATGGCTGGATCGTAGCGATTGAAACGTGAAGCGAGTGGGCCGGGTCAGCCCACCCGGACCGGCAGGCTCAGCGGGCCGCGGATCAGTGTCGCGTTGCGTCGTCGTACGGCGCCCGCGCGGCGCAGCCCCGGCATCCGCTCGGCCAGCGCGCGCAACGCGACGGTCGCCTCGAGCTCGGCCAGCGGGCGGCCGACGCAGTGGTGGATGCCGCTGGAGAACGCCAGGTGGTCGGCGCCGTCGGTGCGCGTGAGGTCGAAGGTGTGCGGGTCGCGGAAGACCGCCGGATCGCGGTTGGCGCCGCCGATCAGGACGTTGATCCACTGCCCGCGGCGTACGGCGTGCCCCGCGATCTCGACGTCGTCCCACGACGCGCGAGCGGTGCGGTGCACCGGGGGGTCGTAGCGCAGGGTCTCCTGCACCGCCGCTCCCGCCAGGTTCGGGTCGGCCACCAGCAGCGACCACTGGTCCGGGTGGTCGAGCAGTGCGTTGACGGCGTTGCCGATCAGGTTGACCGTGGTCTCGAAGCCGGCGATCAGCAGCAGCGCGCACAACGGGGCCATCTCGTCCGGCCGCACCTGCTCGCCCTCGGCCGCGACCAGCGCCGTGATCAGGTCGTCGCGGGGCTCGCGCCGGCGCAGCTCGAAGAGCTGGTCGAACATCAGGTCCAGGTCGCGACCGGCCGTCATCACCTCCTGCGCGTGGCGGAGCGACCGCAGCCCCGACAGCGCGCTGCCGAGCGCCATGCCGTAGCGGGTGAAGGTGGCGTGGTCGGCGTCGGGGATGCCGAGCAGGTCGGTGATCATCGCGATCGGGAGCGGGGACGCGAGCGCCGGGACCAGGTCGAAGGTGCCTTGCCCGTCGACGTCGTCGAGCAGCCCGCCCACCGTCTTCTCGACCGCGGCCCGGAAGTCCGTCATCCGGCGGGGGCTGAAGGCCGGCGCGACCAGGCGTCGCAGGCGGGTGTGGTCGGGCGGGTTGCGATCGAGGAAGGACAGGTCGAAGTCCGCCGGCGGCTCCTGGCCCTCGGGCTGGACGCCGAAGCGCCGGCTCCGCAGGACCTCCTTGCAGATCGCGTGGTCGGCGGTCGTGAGGTTGCCCTGCGGGGTGGCGAGGAAGGGCCCGTGGGCACGGATCTGCTCGTAGATCGGGTACGGGTCGTCCCGGCCCGGGGCGAGCTGGAGCCGGGCGAACGCGTTGCGGCGTACGTACCCGTCGACGACGAGGCCCGCCCGCTCGCCGTACAGGCGGGACGCGAAACGGGCCGCACTGCGCAGCTGCGCGGTACGGCCCGTCATCGGTGTCGCGGGTCAGTCGAGGTAGTCGCGCAGGACCTGCGAGCGCGACGGGTGCCGCAGCTTCGACATGGTCTTCGACTCGATCTGGCGGATCCGCTCGCGGGTCACGCCGTACACCTTGCCGATCTCGTCGAGGGTCTTCGGCTGGCCGTCGGTCAGGCCGAAGCGCATGCTCACGACCCCGGCCTCGCGCTCGGAGAGCGTGTCGAGGACGGCGTGCAGCTGCTCCTGGAGGAGCGTGAACGACACCGCGTCGGCCGGGACGATCGCCTCGGAGTCCTCGATCAGGTCGCCGAACTCCGAGTCGCCGTCCTCACCGAGCGGGGTGTGCAGCGAGATGGGCTCGCGGCCGTACTTCTGGACCTCGATGACCTTCTCGGGGGTCATGTCGAGCTCCTTGGCGAGCTCCTCCGGGGTGGGCTCGCGGCCCAGGTCCTGGAGCATCTGGCGCTGCACGCGGGCCAGCTTGTTGATGACCTCGACCATGTGCACGGGAATCCGGATGGTGCGGGCCTGGTCGGCCATCGCGCGGGTGATGGCCTGACGGATCCACCAGGTGGCGTACGTCGAGAACTTGTAGCCCTTGGTGTAGTCGAACTTCTCGACCGCGCGGATCAGACCGAGGTTGCCCTCCTGGATCAGGTCCAGGAAGAGCATGCCGCGGCCGGTATAGCGCTTGGCGAGCGAGACGACGAGCCGCAGGTTGGCCTCGAGGAGGTGGTTCTTCGCGCGCTTGCCGTCCTCGGCGATCCACTCGTACTCCTCGTGGACCTTCGGGGTCATCTTGACGCCCTTGGCGAGCCGCTCCTCCGCGAAGAGGCCGGCCTCGATCCGCTTGGCGAGCTCGACCTCCATCTCGGCGTTGAGGAGGGGGACCTTGCCGATCTGCTTCAGGTAGTCCTTGACCGGGTCGGCGGTCGCGCCGGCGACCATGACCTGCTGCTCGGGCTCGTCGGTGTCGTCAGCCGCCGAGACGACGAACGTGGCGGACTTCTCGTCCTCCTCGATCGTGGGGTCGGCCTTGACGTCCTTCTCGAACTGCTCGTCCGGGACGTCGGGGAGGATCTTCTTGCCGTCGGCGCCGATCACGGCCTCCGCGACGACGACCTCGACCACGGCCTCGCCGTCGGCGGGGGCGGCGGTCTTCTTCGCGGCCGCCTTCTTGGCGGGCGCGGCCTTCTTGGCGGGGGCGGCCTTGGTCGCCTTCGCCGTCGTCGTCTTGCGGGTCGATGTCGCCGCCACCGCACGGGTTGTCGTCACCGGCAGGTGCACGGAGATCCCGAGCGAGCTCAGGTGGCCGAGCAGCGCCTTGAGATGACGGGGGTCGATCGCCGCGTCCTCACTGGCCTGTCGAACCTCTTCAGGGGTGAGGGAACCGGTCGGCGTCCCCCGCTCGATGAGAGCAACGACGGCCGGGTGGGTCAGCACTTCGGCGGGGAGCAGCTTGCGCGCGTTCGAGGACACGAACACCTCTCGTCAACGACGGTCAAAACAGGTCTTGGGCGCGGCCCGTCCCGGAGACGTCAAGAGCCGCGTTGAACATTCTGCCACGCAGGCCCAACGATTCCGGCAACCGGGCCGGACTGGTCCGGTCCTGGGGCGGATCAGCCCGCCTGCGCCTTGGCCTCGGCCTTCTTCTGCTTCTTGAAGTCGCGGACCTTCTGCAGGCTCGCGCCGTCGACCACGTCGGCCACCGAGCGGTAGCCGTCCTCGGCGTATGCACCGACCGCGGCCTCCCAGCCCTCGGGCCGTACGTCGAGCTGCTTGGCCACCAGGGCCACGAAGATCTGCGCCTTCTGCTTGCCGAACCCCGGCAGGGCCTGCATCCGGTTGAGGAAGTCCTTGCCGTCGGTCGCCTCGGTCCAGATCCGCTCCGCGTGGCCGGCGTACTCGTCCTCGACGATCTTGGCGAGCTCCTGCAGCCGCGCGGCCATGGAGCCCGGGAAGCGGTGGATCGCCGGCGGCGTCGAGCAGAGGGCCGTGAACTCCTCGGGGTCGGCCGCCGCGATCCGCGCCGGGTCGAGCGTCCCGAACCGGTCGAGCACCTTCGCCGGACCGCGGAACGCGTGCTCCATCGGGTACTGCTGGTCGAGCATCATCCCGACCAGCAGCGCGAACGGGTCGTCGGTCAGGACCTGGTCGGCTGCGGGGTCGCCGGTGATGTGGATCGTGGCCATGGGCTCATCTTGCCGCAGAGGTCGAGCCGAGCGAACCCACTCGAGCGGCCGGCGTCCCGGATGCCGGGCACACCCAGCACGCCACGCCGTCGACGGCGCGGGCGGTCATCGGGTGCGTCGTGGGGTGCTCCGGACAGATCGGCCAGTTCGAGGCCGTTCCGCCGATGCTCTCCACGACCTGCTCCTGCACCTGGTCGGCCACGGAGACTCGCTGCTCGAGCTCCGGGTCCGGGAGCCAGACCGAGACGCCGGCTCCAGTCCCGTCCGGGGCACGGAGGAAGGCAGAGGGTTGGTTGACGTCGTCGCTCCAGTCGGAGTCTTCGACGACCAAGGCCAGCGTCGTGGTGCAGACGTCATCCAGCACCGGAGTGAGAGCGGCCCTCAGCGCGTCGTGCACGAGGCCTCAGTCGGCCTTGACCGCCAGCACCGGGCAGTGCGCGTCGAGGAGGATCCGCTGGGCGTTGCTGCCGAGGATGAGCTTGCCGACCGGTGAGCGGCGGCGCAGGCCGATCACGATGAGCTCGGCCTGGCTGGACTCGGCGATGCTGATCAGGTCCTCGGCGGGCTCGAAGCCGCGGACGAGCTGACGGATCTCGTAGAGCACGCCGGTGCCGTCGAGGATGGCGCGCACGGCGTTCATCTCGCGGTCGGTCTGGGTGGACGCGTCCTGGTCGAACTCGGCACCGCCGCGCTGGGAGTTGACGACCACGAGGCTGGCCGACCGGAGCTTCGCCTCCGCGACCGCCGTGCGCAGCGCGGCCTCGCCCTCGGGCTTGGGCACGTAACCCACGACGACGGTTCCCATCGGACCTCCCACGCTCGGTGCTGCCGGCTGCCGGGCCTCCGAGAGACCCACCGGCACCGTAGCCGATCCGGCGACGAGGACGCAGCCTGTGGAGAGGCCGTGCGCGGCACCCGGGGTCAGGTCAGGCTGGGGGCGGCCCGGACGGAGGTGGTGACGATCGAGGGCATCCAGGAGCCGCTGACCCGACCGCTGCACACGGTGCTGCGGCGGGCGGTCGCCGACCATGCCGCCCGTGAGCCGCGCCGCGTCCACCCGCCGCTCCTCCACGTCGGCTGGCCGGGCGGGCCGGAGGACGTCTTCGCAGTCCCCCCGGACGAGCAGCTCGACCATGCCCTGCGCAGCGACGTCGTCGCGGCGCTGCTGCACACCGCCCGACGGCACGCGCCGGTCACCGGCGCGGTCCCGCTGCTCTGGCTTACCCGCTCGGGCGTGCTCGAGGTGGGCGACCTCGACCTCGCGTGGGTGCGGGCGGTCCGCACGGCCGGCGCCGAGGCCGCGGTGGAGCTGACGCTCGTGGTCGTCACCCGCAAGGGCTGGTTCGACCCGCGGTCCGGCGTACGACGGGAGTGGAAGCGGCTGCGGACCCGCTGAGTGGGTGGCTCAGTCCCAGGTGTGCGCGGGCTCGTTGGTGTGCATGCGCTCGCGGTAGTCGAGCAGGCTCGCCCGCAGCGCGTCGTACCGGTCCCGGTTGCCCTCGGCCTGCACCCGCTGCACGAACCACTCGGCGCCGTTGGTGCTGAGCAGGCAGCGCTGCTCGATGATGCCGAGCAGGCGGTCCGACTCCTCCTGCGAGGCGCCCCACGAGGCGAGGCCCTCGCGGGCCATGGGGAGCAGCCGCCGCAGCACGAGCTCGGTCGCGCGCACCTGGCCGACGCCGGGCCAGTAGATGTGGGCGTCGATGCCCTGGCGGGCGGCGACGTGGAAGTTCTCCTCCGCCGCGCTGAAGGACATCTGTGACCACAGCGGCCGCTCGCTCTCGACGAGCGCGCGGACCAGCCCGAAGTAGAACGCCGCGTTGGCGATGGTGTCCGCGACCGTCGGGCCGGCCGCCAGGAGGCGGTTCTCGACCCGCAGGTGCGGCACTCCCCCGGCGACGTCGTAGACCGGGCGGTTCCAGCGGTAGATGGTCCCGTTGTGCAGCCGCAGCTCCGCGAGCTTGGGGGTGCCGCCCGCCTCGAGGACCTCCAGCGGGTCCTCGTCGTCGGAGACCGGGAGCAGAGCCGGGAAGTAACGGACGTTCTCCTCGAACAGGTCGAAGACCGAGGTGATCCACCGCTCGCCGAACCAGACCCGCGGCCGGACGCCCTGTGCCTTCAGCTCCTCGCTGCGGGTGTCGGTCGCCTGCTCGAAGAGCGGGATCCGGGTCTCGCGCCACAGCTCCTTGCCCAGGAGGTACGGCGAGTTCGCGGCCACCGCCACCTGCACGGCCGCGATCGCCTGCGAGGCGTTCCAGTACGCCGCGAACTGGTCCGGGGACGTCTGCACGTGGAACTGGGTGCTCGTGCAGGCCGCCTCGGGCACGATCGAGTCGGCGGTCGTGCGCAGCCGCTCGGTGCCGTCGATCGCGATCGTGATGTCCTCGCCGCGGGCGTTGAGGATCTGCTCGCTGAGCAGCTTGTAGCGCGGGTTGGCGCTCAGGCTGTCCAGGCCCATGTGCCCCTCGGCGAGGGTCGGCAGGATCCCGATCATCACCATGTGGGCGCCGATCTCCGCCGACTTCTGCTCGGCGTCGTTGAGGCTGCGTCGCAGGCTCTCCTCGAACGTCGTCAGGCCGCCGTCGCGGATCTTCGCCGGGGCACCGTTGATCTCGATGTTGAACTGCCCGAGCTCGGTCTGGAAGTCCGGCGAGGCGATCGCCTCGAGCGCCTCGGCGTTCTTGAGCGCCGGGTCGCCGGCCTCGTCGACCAGGTTGAGCTCGACCTCGAGCCCGGTCATCGGGTCGTCGGTGTCAAACCGCTCCTCGCGCAGCATCCGGGCGAAGACGTCGAGGTTGCGGCGCACCTTCTCCCGGTGGCGCGTGCGGTCAGCGCGGGAGAACTCCTGAGCATCTACCTCTTCGCCCATGTGCAGACCCTAGGGCCTGTCCGGGCGGGTCCAGGAGCCCTCGGTGCGAGCAACGAGGTCGTCGACCACCGCGACGAGGGTGCCACTGCGCTCGAACGCAGCCCGCTGACGCGTCGCTCCGTTGTCGCTGACGCAGCGTTCGAGCAGGTCGCGGAGCCGGTCCAGGTCACCTGCGGCCTCCAGCGCCGGGCGCACCGTCTGGACCAACGCCTCGACGACCACGCGGGCCGGACGCAGGCCTCCCGCGGTCGGATCGACCAGCGTGTCGGACATCCCGAACCGCGCCGCCCGCCACTGGGCGGCCCGCAACGTCTCGGCCCGCCAGCGTGGGAACTGCCGGCCGGCCCGGTCATCGTGCGCGGCGGTCTCGACGAGGGCACGCACCAGCGCGACGATGCCCAGCGCGATGCCGGGGTCGGTGCAGACATCGCACACCCGCACCTCGACGGTGGGTTGACCGACGGACAGCCGGGCGTCGAAGTACAGCATCCCCGCGTCCCGGGCCGCCCCGGTCTCGATCAGCATCCGGGTCACCTCGGCGTACCCCTCGACCGACCCGAACTGCTCGGTCGGACCCGCGCTCGGCCAGCGGGACCAGACCTGCGACCGCCAGGAGGCGTAGCCGGAGTCCCGGCCGTCCACGAACGGCGAGTTGGTGCTCAGGGCGAGCAGGACCGGCAGCCACGGCGCGATCCGGTCGATCACGGCCACCCCCTCCTCGTCGGAGGCGACCTCGGTGTGCACGTGCATGCCGCAGGTCCCACCGGTGCGGGCCACCTCCCCGAAGGTGTCGACCATGGCGCGGTAGCGGTCGTTGGAGGTCACCACGGACCGGTGACCGCCCAGCGGCACGATCCCGCAGGCTCCCGTCCGGAGCTCGGAGGCCCGCGCCGCCTGCCCCGCCGTACGCCGCGCCGCCAGCAGCTGGGTCAGCACGGTGTCGAGATCGGTCTCGGGGTCGGTCCTGGTCTCCAGCTGGTGCCGGAACAGCTCCTGGTCGAGCTCGTCGGTGGCCGCCCGGGGCACCTGCCGCCCGTGCCCGTGCTCGCGGAACTCCTTGAGCACCGACGGGGCCGCGGCGGCGACCTCCCGGGTCGCGGGGTCGAAGAGCAGCAGCTCCTCCTCGACCCCGACCGTCCGCGTCACGTCGGAGCACTACCCGGTGCGTCAGACGGCCATGCCCGCCGTCCAGTCGAAGCCTCCTTCCCAGGTGTCCGGCGGTACGGCGCGGGTGAGCACCTCGGCCACCAGCCCGGCCAGCGAGTAGCCCGGGTCGGCCTCGACGCACCGGTCGACCGCGCACCAGGCGAGCGCCCCCTGCCCGGCCTGCCAGGCGGCGAACGCCAGCAGCGCTGCCGGTGCCGCGACCATCGGGTCCGGTGCCCGCCGGACCACGTCGGTCCAGAAGGTGACGTGCTCCCGCGCTCGCTCGCGGCACAGCGGCGACCAGGCGGCGTCGCGGACCCGGAGGTCGAGCATCCCGCGCAGCAGGCGAGCGACCTCGGCGTCCGCGGGCGCCGTGCGGTCCCGCACGTGGCGCAGGACCAGGTCCCGCGCCCAGGCCCCCTCCTCGAGCGCGGGCGCGGGGTCCCCCGTGAGCGCCGCGAGGGCCGGCACCACCCGGGCCACGAGGTCGCGGTCGGCCGTCAGCGTCGCGGCGAGGCGCTCCCTCGAGGCATGCACCACGCGACCGTCGTAGACCGCCTGCGCGGCGAACGGGTGCGCGGACAGGTCGTAGGGCACCCCGTCGGCGGGCACGCCGGCGCGGCCGGGCACCGGCGACCACCGGCGCCCGTCGGTCAGCAGGCCGTCGATCACCGCCACGCCGGACCGCTCGAACGCACGAGCCGTCATCCGCAGCGCCTTCTCGGCGAACCGGTCACGGTCGCTGTAGGCGACGAGGAACACCCGTGGGACGCGCTGCCGGCACGCCGGGTCGACGAGCAGGCCGGCCATCTCGGCGACCTGGTCGAGCTCGTCCGGCAGGTCGACGCGAGCGTGGAACGGCGGGTCGCTGCCGAACGTGAGCATGACGAGCGACTCCGTCGGCTCGAAGCCGAGGACGACAGGCACCACGGCGAGGATGTCCTCAGGGGTGCGGGCGGTCAGGGTCGTGGTGGGGCTGGTCGGGTGTGCGGTCATGCGACGACGCTCCCCGCCGTCGCCGACGATGACGACGGCCTGCGGACGGGCCTGTGGAGACCCCGCGAGGAGGCTCGCCTGTGCACGGAAGGTGGGCCGTCGGGAGCTGTCGGACGCCCGCGATAGGTTGCCGAGGTGCGAGCGGTTGCGTCGGTGCTGCACCTCGACCTCGACGCGTTCTTCGCGGCGGTCGAGCAGCGCGACAAGCCCTCTCTGCGCGGCAAGCCCGTCATCGTGGGCGGCGTCGGCGGCCGCGGGGTGGTCTCGACGGCGTCGTACGAGGCCCGCACGTACGGCGTCCGCTCGGCGATGTCGATGCGCGAGGCCCGGTCGCGGTGCCCGCACGCGGCCTTCCTCTCCGGCCGGTTCCACGCCTATCGCTCGACCAGTGACCAGGTGATGCTGCTGCTGCGCTCGATCTCGCCGCTGGTCGAGCCGTTGTCGCTCGACGAGGCGTTCGTGGACCTCGCGGCTGCCGACACCGACGTCCATCCGGGACTGAGCGACCTGTCGCTGCCGAGCGTGACCGCGTTCGCCGAGGAGCTGCGGACCCGGCTGACCGAGGTGACCGGCGGGTTGACGGCGTCCGTGGGGATCGGCACCTCCAAGTTCATCGCGAAGGTCGCCAGCGACCTCGACAAGCCCGACGGACTGGTGGTCGTCCCGCCCGGCACCGAGCAGGACCTGCTCCGCCCGATGAGCGTCGCCGTCATCCCCGGGGTCGGGCCG
Organism: Nocardioides conyzicola; assembly: GCF_039543825.1. Classification (NCBI taxonomy): domain Bacteria; kingdom Bacillati; phylum Actinomycetota; class Actinomycetes; order Propionibacteriales; family Nocardioidaceae; genus Nocardioides; species Nocardioides conyzicola. Next base: position 289,509 of record NZ_BAABKM010000005.1, read on the forward strand.
GCGACCAGCGAACGGCTCCGACGGGTGGGCGTGCAGACCGTCGCCGACCTCGAGCAGCTCAGCGAGGAGGAGCTCGTCCGCGAGCTGGGCAAGGCGAGCGGCCACTGGCTCTACGCGCTCGCCCGTGCGCGGGACGACCGTCCGGTGGTCGCCGAGCGGGAGGCCAAGTCGGTCAGCGTCGAGGGCACCTACGACCACGACCTGACCGACCGCAGCCTGATGGAGCACCTGCTGACCCGCCAGGCCGGCGACGTCGCGAAGCGGCTGCGCAAGAGCGGCCTGTCGGGGCGCACCATCACGATCAAGGTCCGGATGCACGACTTCACCACGTTGAGCCGGTCGACGACGCTCGCCTCCCCCACCGACACCGCGTCGACGATCGCCCGGCTCGCCCGAGGGCTCCTCGCCGACCTCGACACCTCCGGCGGGGTGCGCCTGCTCGGCGTCGGCGTCTCCGGACTCGCCGACTGGGTCCAGGAGGACCTCTTCGGCGAGACGACCGAGGACGAGGAGGAGCTGCCGGAGATCGACGTGCCGCACCACTCCCGTCGCACCTGGGCTCCCGGCATGGACGTCGTGCACGCCGAGATGGGCCAGGGCTGGGTGTGGGGATCGGGCCGCGGCGTGGTGACCGTCCGGTTCGAGACCGCCGAGACGCCCGCCGGGCCGGTGCGCAGCTATGCCGAGGACGACCCGGCGCTCACCCCGTGGAGCCCGCCCGCGCCGGAGTGAACCGGACCTCGTCGCCCGGTCGCAGCTGCGCGCACTGCCACAGGTCCTCCTCCTCGACGACCGCCAGCACCGGGTAGCCACCGGTCGGCGGGTGGTCGGCGAGGAACACGATCGGTACGCCGCTCGGCGGCACCTGCACCGCACCGAGCACCATGCCCTCGCTGGCGAGCTCGTCCTGGCGCCGCCGCGGGAGCGCCGGGCCGTCGAGGCGCAGCCCGATCCGGTTGGAGTCCGCGCTCACGACGTACGGCGTCGCGCAGAGCCGGTCGAGCGCGTCGTCGTCGAACCAGTCGGCTCGCGGGCCGACGCGCACCCGCAGCGGGCCGCGGCGCGGAGGTCGCGGGGTGTCGACCGACCGCGGGCTCCCGGTCGGATCCCCCACCGGCAGCACCGCGCCGGGCTGGACCCGGGGCGGTCCGACCCAGGCCAGGGTGTCGGTCGACCGGGAGCCGAGCACGGGCGGCACCGCGATCCCGCCCGCGACGGCGACGTAGCTGCGCACCCCCGTCGACGGGGTCGGCACGCGGAGGGTCGCTCCGGCCGCGAGCCACTCGGCGCTGGCGTGGGCACGGTCGGCGCCGGTGACGGCGACCCAGCACCCGCCGTGGGCGCGCAGCTCGAGGCCGCCGAGCACGACCTCGAGCACCGCGGCGTCGGGGTCGTTGCCGACGATCCGGTTGGCGAGCGCCGCCGCCGGTGCGTCCAGGGCGCCCGCCCGAGGGACGCCGAGGTGGGCCAGGCCCGGGCGACCCCGGTCCTGGACGGTCACCATCGGCCCGGTGGCAAGCACGTGGAGGGAGGTCATCGCGGGACGAACACCACCCGGGTGCCGGGCGGCAGCAGCGCCGGGCGGTCGCGCTCCGGGTCCCACAGGGTCGCGTCGGTCCGGCCGAGCAGCCGCCACCCACCCGGCGACGCGGTCGGGTAGACGCCGCACCAGCCGCCGGCGAGGCCCACGGAGCCGGCCGGGACCCGGGCGCGCGGCGACTCCAGGCGGGGTACGGCGAGCTCCGGGGGCAGGCCGGACAGGTACGAGAAGCCGGGCGCGAAGCCGCAGAACGCCGCGACGTACTCGACCGCGGCGTGCCGGGCCACGACACCGTCGCGGTCGGTCCCCCACGCCTCGGCCACGAACGCCAGGTCGGGCCCGTCGTACACGACCGGCACCTCGACCCGGTCGCCGGCGGGGAGCTCCCCGGACGGTCTCCACCCACGGAGCCGGGCCGCCAGCGCGACCGGGTCGTCCACCCCGTCGAAGAGCACGGTCCGTGCGGCCGGGACGACCTCGACCGCGGCCACCCGCGCGCTCCGGGCCCACGTCGCGAGGTCGAGCGCCTCGGCGGCGTCGGCGACCTCGGCGAGGACCGCCGAGCGGCCGACGGGATGAAGGTGCACGGTGGACAGTCTGGTGCAGTTCACACAGACGTCATACGTACGGCGTTGCGCGGTGCGTCGAACGCCGCAACCATGGGAAATGGATGAAGGGCCCCCGGTGGTATGAGCACCAGGGGCCCTTCGCTTCGACCGGCTCGGTGACGTCCGGTCGACCGGGCTCTCCCCGCGATCCCGTCCGCCCCGTCACCGGGCCGACGCCGCGAGTTGCCTCGCGGTGCGGATCGTGGTTCCTGTCCGATCCCCAGCTCCCCGTTGCCGGTGATCTGGTGAGGAGAGTTCTACGTGGTCCGGGTCACACCCCGCAAGAGGGTGCCGGGACTCTCCGGCGGTCCCACAACCTCGTCCACAGCTCGGTGCCTGTCATCCACAACGGGAGCGCGCTCTCCACAGCCGCTGGTCCAGACCTGTGGGCAGAGCTGTGGATGAGACTCCTACAGCCCCGCCAGCACCAGACCAGCAGCGACCAGCCCCCGGCGTACGGCGGCCGCGTGCTCGACCGCGCCCGGGCTGTCCCCGTGCAGGCACAGCGAGTCGACCGTCGGGGCCAGCGCGAGGGCCTGGGCCACGATCCGGTCCTCCTCGGTGACCAGCGCCCCGGGCTCCGAGCGCGGCACCAGCCGACCGTCGGCCGTGTAGCCGCGGTCGGGAAAGCCCTCGTGGAGCACGGGTCGACCGGCCGCCTCGGCCAGCGTGAGCAGGTGCCCGGGCATGCCCAGCACGGGCAGGCCCCGCCCGTCCAGGACGGAGCCGTCCAGCACCGCCTGCGCCTGCTCCTCGTCGTCGAGCACCCGGTGGTAGAGCGCACCGTGCGGCTTGAGGTAGCGCACCGACGTGCCGGCGGCGGCCGCGATCCCCGCGAGGGTGCCGACCTGGTCGGCGACCTGGTCGCGCAGCACGGCGTACGCGACGTCCAGGGGGACGCGCCCGAAGCCCGGCCGGTCGGCGTACGAGACCTGCGCGCCGACCGAGACGCCGAGCCGCGCCGCCTCGTCGCACACCGACCGCATGATCGCGGGACTGCCGGCGTGGTAGCCGCACGCCACGTTGGCGCTGGTGACGACCGCGAGCAGGGCGGCGTCGTCGGTGACCTCCTCGCCGAGGTCGGCGTTGAGGTCGATGGTCCGGCTGCCGGGAGGGCCGTGCATGCCCCGACGCTATCGTCGCGACATGCAGCCTCCCGTCGCCGACAGGCGACCCACCAGCACCGAGATCCACGGCCACACCCGCACCGACGACTACGAGTGGCTGCGCGAGAAGGAGTCGCCGGAGGTCACCGCGTACCTCGAGGCCGAGAACGCCTGGACCCAGGAGCGGACCGCGCACCTCGCCGACCTCCGGCAGGCCATCTTCGACGGCATCAAGGCCCGCACCCGCGAGACCGACCTGTCCGTGCCGACCCGCAACCGCGGGTTCTGGTACTACGGCCGCTCCTTCGAGGGCAAGGAGTACGGCGCCAGCTGCCGCGTCCCGGTCGTCGACCCCGACGACTGGACTCCCCCGAAGCCCGCCGAGGACACCGCGCCCGACCAGCCGGCGCTGCCCGGCGAGCAGGTGCTGCTCGACCTCGACACGCTCGCCCAGGGCCACGAGTTCTTCTCCCTCGGCGGGTCGTCCGTCAGCCCCGACGCGAACCTGCTCGCCTACGCCGTCGACGTGGTCGGCGACGAGCGCTACACGATCCGGGTGAAGGACCTGACGACCGGAGAGCTCCTCGCCGACGAGATCGTCGGCGTCATCGGCGGCGCCACCTGGGACCGCGCGGGCGAGAACTTCTACTACACGACCATCGACGACTCCTGGCGCGCCGACAAGATCTGGCGGCACCGGCTCGGCACCGCCCAGGACGAGGACGAGCTGGTCCACCACGAGACCGACGGCCGCTTCTGGGTCGGCGTGGGCCGCACCCGCACCGACCGCTTCCTGGTGATCGCCTCGGGCTCGAAGACCACGAGCGAGTACCGCTTCCTCGATGCCGACGCCCCCGAGGCCGGCTGGCGGGTCTTCGCCGAGCGCGTCGAGGGCGTGGAGTACTCCCTCGACCACGCCGTCATCGCCGGCGAGGACGTCTTCCTGGTGATGCACAACCACACGGGCGCCGACTTCGAGCTGGCCACCGCCCCCGTCGCGCCGACCCCGGCGGCCGACTGGCGGCCGCTGATCGCCCACACCTCCGCCGTACGCCTCGAGGACGTGGACGCGTTCGCCGGCCACCTCGTCGTGCACCAGCGGAGCGAGGGACTGACCCAGCTGCGCATCCTCGAGCTCGGCGAGCAGGGCGTGACCGACGACTACCTCGTGGAGTTCGACCACGAGATCTACACGGTCGGCTCGTCCGGCAACCCGGGCTTCCACCAGCCCGTCGTCCGCCTCGGCTACACGACCATGGCGGTGCCGGCGTCGGTCTACGACTACGACGTGCGCAGCCGGTCGCTAACGCTCCTGCGGCGGGCGCCGGTGCTCGGCGGGTACGACGCCGACGACTACGAGGAGCACCGGCTCTGGGCGACGGCCGAGGACGGCGCCGCGGTGCCGATCTCGATCGTGGCCCGCAAGGGCCGCACCGGCCCCGTCCCGACGCTGCTCTACGGGTACGGCGCCTACGAGGCCTCGATGGACCCCTACTTCTCGATCGCGCGGCTCGCGCTGCTCGACCGCGGCGCGGCGTTCGCGATCGCCCACGTGCGCGGCGGCGGCGAGATGGGGCGGCACTGGTACGACGACGGCAAGCTCTTCGCCAAGCAGAACACGTTCTCCGACTTCAATGCCTGCGCGCGGCACCTCGTCGAGGCCGGCTGGACGACCGCCGACACGCTCGTCGCCGAGGGCGGCAGCGCCGGCGGCCTGCTGATGGGCGCGATCGCCAACCAGGCGCCGGAGCAGTACGCCGGGATCGTCGCGGCGGTGCCCTTCGTGGACGCGCTGACGACCATGCTCGACGCGACGCTCCCGCTGACCGTGACCGAGTACGACGAGTGGGGCAACCCCGAGGCGGACCCGGCGGTCTACGACTACATGGCGTCGTACGCGCCGTACGACAACGTCGCGGCGGTGGACTATCCACCGATCCTGGCCGAGACCTCGCTCAACGACACCCGCGTGCTCTACGTCGAGCCCGCCAAGTGGGTGGCGAAGCTGCGGGCGACGGCGGTCGGGCGGCGGGACTTCCTGCTGCGCACGGAGATGTCGGCCGGCCACGGCGGGGTGTCGGGCCGCTACAAGTCGTGGCACGACCGGGCGTTCACGCTCGCCTGGATCCTGGACCGGATGGGCCTGGCCGAGTAGCCGGCCGGGGGCTTCCCCTGAGAAGTCCCTGAGAGTACGCCGCCCAGGCAACTCCCGGGACGTCTCACACGTCGTCACTATTGAAGGTTCACGTTTGCCGAGGGAATCCAAAGGTCACCGTGGACGTTGTTGAGGATGTGTGGGGACGCAATGGCGTCGTCCACTGAAGAAGGAGGGCGTCACATGGCTACTCGTACCGCTCCAGCCCGAACGCGCGAGATCGAAGGCCGCGACAGCGTCGGCCTCTACCTCGATGAGATCGCCCGCAACCCGCTGCTCGACGCCGAGTCCGAGGTCGAGCTCTCGAAGACGATCGAGGCCGGCCTGATGGCCGAGCACCTGCTCGCTCAGGGGCGGGTCGGCCGCAAGAAGGGCGGCGCGCCGATGTCGGCCACCCAGGACGAGCTCGAGTGGCTCGCCGAGGAGGGTCGCCAGGCCGTCAAGACCTTCATCAACGCCAACCTGCGGCTGGTCGTGTCGATCGCCCGCAAGTACGGCCGGGCGCAGATGCCGATGCTGGACCTGATCCAGGAGGGCAACACCGGCCTGATCCGTGCGGTCGAGAAGTTCGACTACACCAAGGGCTACAAGTTCTCGACGTACGCCACCTGGTGGGTGCGTCAGGCGATCACCCGCGGCATCGCGCAGCAGGCCCGCGTCGTCCGGCTCCCCGTGCACGTCGTCGAGGAGCTCAACCAGGTCGGTGGCGCCCGCCGCACCCTCGAGCGTCAGCTCGGCCGGGACCCCGACCCGCAGGAGATCGCCAACGAGCTCGGGATGAGCCTCGAGCGCGTGCTCGACCTGATGGCCTGGGGCCGCGAGCACGTCAGCCTGGACTCGCCGATCGACGAGGACGGCGACACCTCGCTCGGTGACCTGATGGCCCAGGAGACCACGCCCGGTCCCGACCTGTCGGTGCTCGACGTCGAGTCGCGCGAGCGGCTCAACTCGCTGGTCGGTCAGCTCGACGACCGTGCCGCCGACATCATCCGGTCGCGCTACGGCCTGGTCGACGGCCGGCAGCACAAGCTGGCCGACATCGGCCTCAAGCACGGCATCTCCGCCGAGCGGGTCCGGCAGCTGGAGCGCGAGGCGCTCCAGAAGCTCCGCCGCCTCGGCGACCCCGACCTGGCTGCCTAAAGCGGCAGCCAGCCGCTCGACCCCGTCCGACGTATTCGGGCGGGGTCGAGACCATTTCAGGCCGCCGCGACCAGCTCGGCGTACACCGCCTCGACGCGGGCGCGCAGCTCCTCGCGGGTGCCGGTGTTGACGATCAGGTACGTCGCGATCGCGCGCCGCTGCTCGGGGGTCGCCTGCGACGCGATCCGGGACTCGGCGTCCTGCCGGGTCCAGCCCCGGTCGCGCAGCATGCGCTCGACCTGCACCTCCGCCGGCGTCTCGACGACGATCACGGCGTCGAACGTGTCGGCGCGGCCCGACTCGGCGAGCAGCGGGATGTCGTGGACGACGACCCCGTCGGCTGGGGCGGAGGCCTCCAGCGCGGCGTACCTCTCGAAGATCAGCGGGTGCACGATGCTCTCGAGCAGCTTGCGCTTGGCCTCGTCGTTGAAGACGATCTGGCCGACCTTCGCGCGGTCCATCGCGCCGTCCGGCAGCAGGATCTCCGGCCCGAACGCCTCGACCACCTGGTCCAGCCCGGGGGTGCCCTTCTCGACCACCTCGCGGGCGAGCACGTCGCCGTCGATGATCACCGCACCGAGCTCGGCCAGGATCGCGGACACCGTGCTCTTGCCCGAGGCGATGCCTCCGGTCAGTCCCACTCGCATGGGCTCATCCTGCCCGACGTGCCTGACGGACTAGTCGAGGTACGTCCGGCACGGCTGGCTGCGCAGCGAGCCGCACGCCGGCGGCGCCTTCCTGGGCACGGCGACACCCGCCACCAGCGGCAGCACGATCCGGGACCGGTGGACCCGGTCGGTCGCGACCTGGACCCGCTCACCGTGGGCGATCGTGTCGAACGCCCACGTCGGCCGGGCACCACCCGGGGCGTCGAGCGTGATCCGGATCCGCGAGCCCTTGCGGAAGGGCTGCGCGAACGGGAAGAGCTCGAGCCGGACCCGGGTGAACTTCGTCCGCGACAGGGGGCTCGCGTCGGCCTCGCGGTTGGTGTGCACCGGCGAGATCGGCGTGGACTTCGCCCGGTCGAGCTTGCGGTGGCTCGCCCGGAGCCAGCCCGACTGCACGTAGACCTCCTTGCCGCTGGGTCGCACCTCGCTGATGGTCACCTCGAGGTCAGTGTCGCTGGCGTTGGGCGTGCGGACCCAGAGGTCCGCGGAGCCGGTGCCGATCGACACGACGGTCTTCTTCAGCGGCGGCGTGATCCAGCCGAGGCCCTTGCCCTTCGGGATCTGCTTCCAGTGGTACGACGGCTGCGCGGCCCAGATCGAGCCCGGGCCGTCGAACGTCGTCGTCGGCAGCGCCGACGGGTCGGCGCGGTAGCTGCGCTGGCGGGCCTTGCTCGGGGCGAGCTTCGATGGCTTCGCCGTGAGCTTGCCTCCGGGCGAGAGGAACCAGGCGGTCGCCTTGGCCCGTGCGATCGGCCACGACTTGAAGGACTTCTCGAAGCGCGGCAACGGCGAGCCGGGGTCCTGCCCGTCGGCGGCACCCTCCTCGAAGAGGATCCGGATCGGGTCCTGGCGCTGGAACTTCTTGAGGGCCTGCGCGTAGCTCAGGCCGGAGTAGTCGAGGCCCTTCGGCATCTGGAGACCCTTGACGCCGGTGATCCCGTCCGCGACCAGAGGCCCGACGAACGCCTTGACGCCCGTGGGCGTGCGGCGGCCGACGTACAGGTCGAGGAAGTCGGCGTAGCGGTCGAGGACTCCGAGGCTCAGCGACTCCGTGTGCGAGCCGTTGGTCATCGTCGCGTAGAGGTGCGGCGACGACGTGAAGTCGTCGAGCATCGCCGGGAAGTGGCCACCGGTCTGCTCGTCCTGCCACGCGCCGGCCAGGAAGACAGGGACGTTGATCTTGTGCACGAACAGCGCCGGCGAGATCGGGTCGCCGATCTTCTTCGTGTAGAAGGGGTTGTCCTGGATCAGGTCCAGGGAGCTGGGGTTCTGCAGGCGGAGCGCCTGGTTGTCCGCGCAGGTCGTGTCGCCGCCGTCGACCTGGCCCTGCTCCCAGCCCTGGCCGTAGGGCTTGGCGGACTCGTCACGCTCGGTGGCCCACGGCACGGCGAAGCCGGTGTTGAGGATGCCGCCCGGGTAGAGCGTGCCCTGGTACGTGTCGTCGATGACGGACAGCGGCGAGATCGCGGACAGGTGCGGCGGCTGCGTCTGCGCGACGTACAGCTGCTCGATCCCGGGGTAGGAGATGCCGACCATGCCGACCTTGTGGAACTTCGCCCACGACTGGGCGGCGACGGTCTCGATCACGTCGTAGCCGTCGAGGCTCTGGACCGGCTCGAAGTTGCGGAACGAGCCGCCCGAGCATCCGGTGCCACGGATGTTCACGCCGACGTACGCGTAACCGAGGGCCGTGTAGATCTGCGCCATCCGGGTGTTGGCCGGGTTGCTCGGGTCGTAGCCGGAGTACTCGACCACGGTCGGGTACGGCGCGCTGCCCGACGACGGAAGCACCACGTTGGCCGAGAGCGTCGTGCCGTCGCGGGTGGTGATGTAGTCGCGCCCGGCCTCGAGGGTCTGGGCGTCGTAGAACGACTGGGCCGGCGCGGGGTCGTCGTAGTCCGTCACCGTCGCGGTGTGCTCCTCGTTGGAGCCGTTCGTCGACCGGACCGTGTAGGCGCCCGGGTCCAGCTCACGCCACGCGAAGCTGCCGGCCGTGTCGACGGTCCCGGTCCCGACGACCGCGCCGCCCTTGACCAGCTCGAGCCCCTGGCTCGGCGTCGCACCCAGCACGTAGAGCTGGTTGATACTCCCCCGCACCGCGAACGGCGGCGCGTCCGCCGTCGCGGTGTTCGTCGCTGCCAGGGCTCCAGCGACCAGTGCCAGCAGGGCGATCGCGGCGAGTGACGTCCGTCTCAGAGAGCGCATGACCGGATCGTGCCACAGCGGACGATCATCGGCCGGAGAACGGCGCGGTCGCTTCGTTGGTGCTGGCCACGGGAGGCGTGCTTGCGGGTGGGCTGAAGGTCTTTTCGTCGCGTACGTGACCTTGAGCGACGGAGTGTGCCTGACGAGCGGGATCGTAGTTGAGTGAGCGTGGTCAGAGCTTGCCTTCGCGGATGGCTTGGTAGGCGGTGGCGATGTTGGGTTGGAAGCCGAGGCTCCTCGCGAGGGAGATGTCCATGTGGCCCAGCCATGGGTTGGTCAACGGGTCGCCTGAGGAGTCGTAGGTGCCGCCGACGATCTGGGTCATCTCGTATGCGGTGAGTGGCGACTCGTCCGCAATGTTGACGGTGCGGCCATCCATGACGCCCGTCAACGCGAGCTCGAGCGCTGTCGCGATGTCTTCGTGGTGGATGACGCTGAGCTTGCGTGCCGGGTGCCAGCCCATGGTGGCGAGCTGGGCTGGTGCGGCTTCCAAATGCCCGTCCCCGTCGCCGTACACGAACGGGAAGCGCAGGACCGCCCAGTTCAGCCCGCTGCCGCGAAGCTCTCGTTCGGCCTCTATCTTGCTCGCTGGATAGGCGTGCGTCGCGGTCGTCTCGTCGGTCTCTCGGCCGGGATGCGTGAGCTCGGGCCCATAGACGTTGGAGGTGCTCGCCATCAGGAAGCGTGCTTGCGGACTGTGTTCCTTCACGGCGGCGATTAGGTTGCGTGTCCCGTCGAGGTTGACCTTCCAGATCTGCGCTTCGTCGGCGGTGCGGAAGAGTGCCGCCAGATGGATGATGGCCGTCACGCCGATGGCGGCAGCGGCAAGCGTGTCCGGGTGCAGGATGTCTCCTTCCACCCGTTCAACTCCTTCAGGTACGTCCTTGCCGGCGCGTACCAGCGCTCGGCAGTCGATCCCCGTTTCTGCGAAACGCTTGAGGAGCCGTGACCCGATCAGACCCGTCCCTCCCGTGATCAAGATCGTCATGTCTGGCTGTGCTCCTTCTTGTAGTCGATCAGTCGTTGGGTGGCTTCGCTGAGCACGCGCCTGGTCGTAGCGACGTCGGCTT